>DATNPS010000014.1:0-84903 GCA_036703095.1 Crinalium sp.
CCTTCTAATGGAATTGCTTGTCCGATGTTAAACGGTGTGCGCTGAATATCCGTAATCAAGGCAGAAGGAGTCGCCACGCCCAGGAGCGTAAACGTCAACCGATTCCAGATAGGATTCAGGCTACGCTGGTTATAGCAGGCACGAATTAACCCAAAAAAGTCATTCACTGAGAAAGGTAACCCTAGCACACTGTCAATTTCGTCTAGGGCGTGTCATCAATTAAGCCAAATAACGGAAGCAGCAAGATAAATAGCACCCAGAAAATTCGGTCGTGCGCTAAAGAAGTGTAGGATAAGTAACGAGGTCTGTCCAAGACCAAGAACTATCCGTTAATCCAGCCCGTTGCGCTGCTGTTGTTTTCAGCTGAGAATGCTGCCAAATCCAATTGAAGTAGCTGACAATCAATCGCACAGTCACCTCCGTGTGTTGCCACACTTTGCCAAACTTGTTCTGCCGTCGATGCCAACGCCCAATCTGTTGTCGCAAGATTCCATTGGTGCGCTCGTTGCGTTGAGTCAGTGTCTTACCAATATAGTGATCCACCTCTGGACCCAAAACTCGTTCATATCCTCCCCAACCATCGCTGTCCCACTCACAACAAGCCGTTTTGCCCTCACTACTCACAACTAATTCCTCAATGAACTCATCCGTGTGCTTGCCCACTCGGGCACTCAGAATCAACCCACTGTCTTGAGCCAGACTGATGCCAATCCAACAGTCCCCTGCTTCTAACTCGTTGTCGTGGCAGTGTTTCTGCTTCTTTCAACAAATGACCAAAACTCATCGGCACCAATGGACTCTGTATCCACATTGTTGAGTTCTTGATTGTGTATCATCTGAGCTTTGTAGCTAGCTGCATCAATCACACTGACAACCGTTTCATACGCTAGTCCAGTAATCCGACTGATACCCCGTAAACTGCTGCCTTCACTGTGGGCTTGTAAGACCACGCGAATCTCCTCAGAAGTGATTTGCCGGCGGTAGTACAGTGTATCGAACGTCTCGGTGAAGCTCTGTTGGTAGACAGGACAGAAGTACCGTTGGCTACCTTTGCTCGTCTTGCCATGACGATGGGATTTGGGGTGGCTACAGAATGGACAGTCCATATTCGTTCAAGAACTCAATCTCCCTTTGAGTTTAGCAGTCCCACACTTCCATCTAGCATGACCGCGAACTTGTCCCAAGCGTGCTCTGTTCGAGCTAATTTTGCAGAAGCAGATCTTCACAAAGCAATTCTGATCCAAGCAGATTTAAGGCTTGCTGATTTCAGCTATGCAGATTTGAGTGGTGCAGATTTATCCGGATCAGATTTACGCTATGCCAACTTTCAAGGTGCTAATTTATCTGGGGCAAACCTTTCTCAAGCCGATTTGACGGGAACAAATTTCCAAAAGGCAGACTTGTACAAAGCTAATCTAAATCAAGCTGTCCTCTCACGATCTACATTGCATCAAGCAAAGCTTAGCGAAACAAGTTTGGCGGAAATGATTGATTTGTAGCAATACCTCAAGGACTAAGGATTTTTGGCACAGTCGCATACTGTTGTTACAAGGTGAATTCGATCGCATCATTTTAGCTGCGCGACGCGCAGCTAAAATGATGCAAAATTGTGTCCCGCGCGTCGCGCGGGACACAATTTTGCGCATTCGTTGAATTCACATTGTTATAGTGGCTTGAATCTTCCAATGGACAAGGTTCTTACCGTTTGGTCATAGTACTTCGATCGCGCGCTCAAGCTCCAGGTATGCCCTACCACTTGCCCCTGCTCATCGGTATACAGGCGCATGGTTCCCATACCCGCACCCGCATCTCCCCAGGTTTGATCAGGCAGGCGACGCGTATCAGAGGAACCATGTCCTGAGTGAGAGGAATCAATCACCGTTAGCTCATACTGAATGGTTCCCCGGACTTTGGGAGAGGTGGCGCGATCGCGACGGACTGGCTCTTTAGCGACCACAGCCACATGACCACTGGGACGACGGGCGGTATCGGATGCGTTAGTTGCATTGGTATAACGTATCGCAATCAGATCACCCGGTTGGATATCCTGAACATGGTTAATCTTTTGAAAATGATTCTGCTGCTCGATCGCTGCATAGTAACGGGCGGCGTTTGGCTTCCTCACGCCCATCCAACCTCTGATGTCTCTGGCTTTATATCCGTAAGCACGCTTCAGCAATTCTGTGATGAAACTCGAACAAATGGTTCGATTTCTGGAGAATTTTGCGCCGTCCACACCCTTCCATTTGATGTAGGTAGGTTGAGAGCCATACTTATTATGTTTCAACTGTAAATCAGCAATTAACCGTTCGGCCCAGAGCAAGTGAGCAGGTTGAGTTCCGGTGGGGTTGGTTACCGGATGGACGTCAGAGATCTGGCGCATGGGCTGCGTTAAGACTGGGGCGGTTAAGCTAGAACCCTGGGGATGAACATTACAGGCGCAGAGCAGGCTAATGAGAAAGCAACCGATTAGCCGCACTAACCCGCGCGTTACCTTTCTGCCCAGCAGGAACTTAAACATTTTCTGACTCATAAGGATCTCGTTATCCCCCTAGCAGGGCAGATGAGAGGATTTTGATGCTTAAGAGGGTTGTTAAAGAGATCAAAACCGTTAACCCCATATAATAGATAACCTTTTTCCCCGAATATAGAATCGCATCGTTGACATAAGATGTCATCGCAATGATTACCAGAACATAACTACCTCGAAAGAGCACCATGTCTGGCATCACCTTTGCTAGAAGTAGTTCGCTTCCCCAGATGAATACGGTGCTGATCCACAGCACCAGCAGATAGCGCCTTAATCCAATTACTAAGGTGAATCGACTAATCAAACGAGTGAGGTAATAGATGCTGAAACAGCCCAGTAAAAAAATGCCAATTTCGATGGGCTTGAGAAAAATGGTCGCTACAACAGGCGCAATCATGTAGCCGCCAGCGCGGATTTGCTTGAAATGATAAATGGCATAGCCCACGATTAAAGCAATATAGCACTGGACTAAATGATACTTAAACTCCGCCACGTCTTCTGTGGCTAACGGCTGGATTGGATGGGTATGATCTGCAATCCATTGGCTATCGCAAAGGTAGATAAGCACTAGCAGTAGAGTCGTGCAACAGGTGACGATCGCTAGTCCTTGAGCTACTTTAGGGATACTCTGACGCACAAAATTAAAGGCGATAATGGCTGGCAGCAGCGTGCTTGATAAACTATCGAGTGATAGCGTCAACCAGCCCATTTCCACGTAAATAAATGCAGCTAGATTAGCCAGCGCGAGCGAGATCATGCCCATGATATACATGGGCGTACGACGCTTAAAACCCTGCTGGGCAAAGAATTGTTGATAAATCCAATACACCAGTAAGGCCAGCATGAGGGTAGTCACGCCCCAAATGGGGGAGGTGAACATCACAATCACCAACAGCCCTGGCACAATAACGCCACCCGGAAGTATCCCAAACTTGTGCTGGTAAGCAACCGATAGCCCTGCTCCGATAACTAACGCGAGGCGATCGATTTCTGGAGTGTTGAAGTCAGTGAACATCGATTCAAATTCCTTATCCGATTAGCCGAGGAATACCTACAGGGCGGGGTCGTAAGGGATTTACTGAGTAGGACGTGTTTCTGCTGACGGGCTGAATGTGATCCTCACTGAAGAAGTGAAGGAGTTTTTCAGCCTGTGTTGTGTGAATATTCACAGTGCCCAACAACAGGATTTTTTGACCCTTCAATCCTGCCATCATTTGAGTTAAAAGTTGAGTGGCAGACGCATCCTGAAAGCGAGTTGAATTACCCAGGTTGATAACTTTTCCAATATCCGAGGTGAATATCTGATTCACGCTGGTTTCATAGTCCCCAAACGTAACGATGCGATCGAACTGAAGTTCCTGGGCCGTCTTGGCGAACAGTTCAACGCGAGTAGGGCGATCGTGACGATTGTTGAGAATAACGACTTTATGATGATCTGGATGTTGTTCAAATAGTTTTTGACTAATTTCAACGAAACTCTCGCGATCGTTCACCGCGAATAAATTTGCCCAGGTAATATCGCACTGATCAAATAGAATAGATTGAATGTTGAACATTCCCGGATCAGAGGCCGCAGCCTGCATTGCAGAGAGTGCTTGCTTGAGTGGAACATTGAGAATTTCGGCAATGCGATACCCGATCGCAACATTTTCCTTAATCGCAAAATGCGCAAATCCCTCTAAGTCTTCTGAAGCAACCAGGTTGTCATGGGCTAGAACGAGACGGGTATTTTTTGCTTTGGCATTTTTTTCAAGAATAGAAATCAGTTCGGGCTTAGTCTCTGAAGTAATTAGAATACCGTTGCTGGGAATGGTTCTAGATAACGACTCCGCAATTTCCTCTAGCGTCTCTCCCATGTAATCGGTATGGTCGAGCCGAACATTCGTAATAATTCCAATATTGGAATGCATGACTTTCTCTTCCAACCATTCGGCATAAGTTGGATTGATTGCCATGCACTCCATTACAACAGCTTCTGCTTTCTGCTGGCTGAATCGTTTCAGGATACGAACTTGCTCATTAATATTGGCATATCCAGGTCGCCCAAAATCAAAGTCTTGTCCATTGGGTTGAATGATTCTGGCCGCCGTTCCAGTGGTTTTACCGAATGTTTGATATCCAGCAGCCCTAAAAATAGCGGATACATAGCGAGTTACAGAGGATTTTCCGCGAATGCCATTGACATGAACTCGCCACGGAATATTTTGCTGATTAGTTTTGAACGTTTGAGACGAAATCAGGATAAAACTGAGATAAGAAGAGAGACTCGTTAATAACAGGAGAAACAGCGTCATCTTTCAATTTTCAAGTCATGAAAAACTGAACAGGTAAGAAAGCGCCTCAATGTGACGCTTCCTGCTCTAGTAAAGTCGTCTATCCTACTTAGAGACGTGGGTAGAACTACTGAAGCTTGGTAACTGATATTTCTCTTTAAGCGATTTAATCGGTAAAAACCAGGATTGATGATATTCAATTGAATGCTGTATCGCAACACTTTGTGAATAACAAAGTAAGTAAGTCGAAACGTTTTGACCTGCCTGTTGATGTCTGTTCCTGCGCTGCTTACGTGTTTAAAAATATCCGAACAATCGCTGGGTGCAACTGGCGGAGTTAATCCCGTGGGCAGAGTTTGAAGCCCACTATGCCGAACAGCTGAGCGAGGGCATGGGCGCACCTGCAAAATCTTTTCGCATGGCATTTGGGACGAGGTTTAGCAAAAGTCTCAGCCCGAAAGCATGAGGAAAACGATGATGACGAATCACCTACCTCTCCAAATCAGGGGCAACTGATTGTTGATGCGAGTTGCACGCCTGCTGATATTCACTATCCCATCGATTAGGTCTGCTCAACGAAGCACGAGAACACACCGAACGAATCATTGATGCGCTTTACGTGCAAGTGCGAGAATAAGGTGTGCAAAAGCCACACACCTACCGTTGAAAAGCACGGCAACAGTATTTGCACATTGCCAAGCCGCGTCAGGTGAAACGGAAAACGCCACGCAAGGCAGTGGGGCAATAGTTGCGACATCTCAAACGTAACCTCACTCACATTCTTATCTGAAATAAGTAATTCACAACAAAATCAGTGCAACCAGCTCAATCACGATATGCTGTGTCATGAGTTCTAGTAATATTTGTTTGCGTTAATTCCCCACCGACCTCTGGACTAGGAGCATTTGCCCCGATCGCTGCTTCCACGCTAGCCCATGCAAGACACAGAGCGGAATAACCAGCAAAATCAACGGGTGACAAGTAAGTAGGTAGGCACAATGAAACATTAGATAGAAAAACAGGGGAGTGCCCCTCCGGGGCACTCCCCTGTTTTTCTGGGTTTGGTTTAATTAGGCTTGCCTACTTATCTTGACGTTAGACAGGTGTTCAGGGGTAGAACGATGGTAAATATTGAGTTATTGGTGAACAGGGTGCGTGTGCTTCACTCCCAGTCAAGGGTTTCACCCCTGAACCCCATTCAGTTTCTAAATGACGTTGCTGTACCTAAAGTAGGAATGCTGCAAAATGTTCATTTTTTTAAGGATAGTAAACTAGCTTTGCTTTTTGTTCTAACGACCTTCATCCTTGAGATAGATATAAATAAAGTACCTCAATTAAATATGAACTCAAACACCTGCGCCTCTCGCTGCGCGGGAGGCGCAGGTGTTTGAGTTCATACTTCACTAAGACCACTCACTTATAGTGTTTATCATTCAACCAATTTATGGATAGCCAAAATTAGGGCCAACATTCCTCGTGCAAGGCTTCACTGCTAATTTTCCTGCTTACCCAGGCGGGAAACGTTATAAGAAAAATTCTAGAAGAGGGAATTGAAGGCTGTCTGAAAACGCCTTAACTAAGGGAGACAAAGGTCATGGAATTGAATAACCAACTATGGCAGGGAACCCAGAAGAATACGCACATCAGAGCTGTTTTAGGGATGATTTTGCTCATCATAGCTGGGTGGTTGGGGAATTATTTCAGCTGGTCGTTCTTTTTCCATCTCGACTTTCTGTTTGGGACGATCGCCGTCTGGCTAGTACTGGGTCTATACGGGCAACGTTGGTGTATTCCAGCCGTTATTCTGGCTAGCAGTTACACCTACTTCCTCTGGAAGCATCCCTATGCCATCATCATCTTCACTTGTGAAGCCTTATTTGTCAGTTGGTTATTTCGTCGCTCCCGCCAAAACCTTGTTCTGCTAGATGGCATCTACTGGATATGCATTGGGATGCCTCTGGTCTGGGTGTTCTATCATCACGTCCTGGATCACGATGCGACCCAGACCACCATCATCATGCTGAAGCAGGCGGTCAATGGCATCTTTAACGCCCTGGTTGCCAGCCTGATTCTGATCTATCTTCCCATCCATCGCTGGTTTAACCGTCCTCAGGGCATCAGTTCCCTTTCTCTGCAACAAACCTTATTCAACCTGCTCATTGCCTTTGTCTTCTTCCCCACCTTGATGCTGATGGCATTGGACAGCCATCGTGTGGTTCATAACATTGAAGTAACTGCCCAGGAAGAACTCAGGGCAACATCGATAGAATTAGGGGCACAAATCGATGCATGGCACGAGCAACTGTTGCACGCCACAGGAGAGTTAGCCCAAGTTGCGGCTCAGTCCAACCTGACTCAGACCATTCAATTGCAGCAAAGTACAGAACTCACCCAACGAGAATTTCTAGATTTTCATACCCTCTATGTGGTTACTCCTACGGGCGAAGTCAGGGCGGTTTCTTCTGAATCAAATGTGTCAGCAGACGCCACTACAGCATTTAGTCTGGCGAGTGTTCCCTATTTTGAAATGATTCGTAACACTCGTCAACCGACCTTATCAGGTCTGTTGACCCCATCGAGTGGCATATCCACGGCTGGGGTGATTCTGAGTGTTCCTGTGATGCAACAAAATCGTCTATTGGGGTTTGTTATCAGTGAGATTGATTTAAATCGCATTGAGCGTCTCTTCAAAACGTATACCCATAAGGGGCTGCAAATTACGCTGCTCGATCGCAGTAACACCATCATCACCAGCACTCAGAGCGATCGCATCGTTACCCAAACCTTTGACCCACAGCAGGGGGGCGAAATTCAGGCGATCGCCCCCGATAGCTATCAGTGGTTTCCCACAACGGGCAGCTCTATGCTGATGGTGCAGTGGACTAATTCCCTCTTTGTGCGGCAAACTGCGCTGAAGAATCAGATTCCCTGGAAATTGCTGATCGAGGTTCCTGCCGCCCCCTTCGTTTCGCAGGTGTTCCAAGTTCACGTCAGAAGTCTGACCATTCTGATGTTGATTTCGGGATTAGCTCTAGCATTGGCAACCCTACTGACTCGCCGATTGGTCAGTCCCCTCTCCCAGCTCGCACGGGTTACCACAGACCTGCCCAATCAATTAGTCGAGCAAAAATCGATTGACTGGCCCAGCAGCTCCGTCATGGAAATTGGCTCCCTCGTCCGCAACTTTAAGGTCATGTCCTCGACCCTGACGCAAAAATTTCAGGAGTTGCAAAAGGCTAAAGAAACGGCTGATGCGGCAAATCGGGCGAAAAGTCAGTTTCTCGCCAATATGAGCCACGAGCTGCGGACGCCCTTGAACGCCATTCTCGGCTTTACTCAACTCTTGACGCGTAACGCCCCTCCCGGATCAGAAACCCCAGAACTCGCGATTATTCAGCGCAGCGGCGAGCATTTGTTAGAGTTGGTCAGCGATGTATTGGAAATGTCTAAGATTGAGGCAGGTCGAGTCGTCCTCAATGAAACTAGCTTTGATCTCTATCTTTTGCTCGACACTCTAGAAGAGATGCTGCAATTCCGGGCTGAATCCAAAGGACTGCAACTGGTGTTTAGCTGCTCACCCAATGTTCCCCGATATGTCCGAACGGATGAGCGGAAACTCCGTCAAGTTTTACTCAACTTGCTGGGAAATGCGATTAAGTTTACGGAAGCGGGACATGTCATGTTACGGGTGTCATCGGTCATTGATCATTCGTCACTCGTCACTAGTGAACAGCAAATCATTGACGACCGACAAATAACCAATGACAACCAACAAATGACGATCTGCTTTGAGGTTGAAGACACCGGGCCGGGGATTGCGGCCCATGAGATGAATCAGTTGTTTGAGGCGTTTTCCCAGACAGAAATCGGACAGAAATCTCAGCAGGGAACAGGGCTAGGGCTCACAATTAGTCGGCAGTTTGTGCGCTTAATGGGGGGAGATATTACAGCTGACAGTGAGTTAGGCCAGGGTGCCGTCTTTGCCTTTGCGATTAAAGTCGGGTTGGGAAATCCTGCGGAAATTCAGGTGCAACAGCCCTCTCGACGGGTCATTGGGCTTGCCCCCGATCAACCGAAATATCGCATTCTGGTGGTCGATGATCGCTGGGTGAATCGCCAATTATTGCTGAAACTGTTGGAACCGATCGGGTTTGAAGTTCGCGATGCTGAAAATGGGCAGCAGGCGATCGCCCTCTGGGAGGAATGGCAACCTCATTTAATCTGGATGGATATGCGGATGCCTGTGATGGATGGCTATGAAGCGACCCGGTACATTAAAGCCCATTTGCAAGGTCAGGCAACGGTGATTATTGCCATCACAGCCAGTGTATTTGATGAAGAGCGGGCAATAGTTTTGGCTGCTGGCTGCGATGATTTTGTCAGGAAGCCCGTCTGGGAAGAAATCGTATTTGAGAAGATGACTCAATATTTAGGAGTTCGTTATCTTTATGAAGAGAATGATCAGAAAGACACTCAACATGAAGGAATGAGCGCATTAAACAATGGAATGAATGAGGTTAAACTGCGTCCGTCGTTACTCCTATCCTCGGCTTCGCTTCAGGTCATGCCTTCTAGTTGGGTTGCTCAACTGCACCAGGCAGCGATGCAACTCGACGATAAGCAAATTCTCTCGCTGGTCGCGACGATTCCCCCAGAACATGCTGCCCTTGCCAGCGCCCTGACGGATCTGGTCAACCGAGTGCGTTTTGATACGATCGTCAATCTTTCTCAACCCGTTGTTCAGACATGAATAGTGAACAGCCCAGGGCAACTAAAGGCAATATTTTGATTGTCGATGATGCATTGGACAATCTCAATCTGTTGCACGCAACGCTGACCCAACAGGGGTACGAGGTGCGTAAAGCGCTCAACGGCTCAATGGCCCTGATGGGGGTACAGGCGGCTCCCCCCGACTTGATTCTGCTGGACATTCGGATGCCTGATATGGATGGCTATGAAGTCTGTCAACGGCTGAAGGCATCCGAGGTAACCTATGATATTCCGATTATTTTTCTTAGCGCTTTGGATGAATCGCTGGACAAAGTGCGGGCGTTTTCATTAGGAGCAGCAGATTACATCACCAAACCGTTTCAAACTGAAGAAGTCCTCGCTCGGATTGAGAATCAATTAGCGCTTCAGGCTGCCAAAGCAGAAATTCGCAGGTTCAATGCTGAACTGGAACAACGGGTGCAGCAACGCACCGAGGAATTGCAGCGGGAAGTGCGAGAGCGCCAGCGGGCTGAGGACGCGCTCCGTCAACAGGCAGAACAACGGCAACTGGTTATGGCGATCGCCCAACGCATTCGTCAGTCCTTAGACCTGGACACCATTCTCAATACCACCGTGGCCGAAATCCGCCAGCTTTTGCAAGTCGATCGCGTTCTCATCTATCGATTTGAGCCAGATTGGAGCGGCATGGTCGTGGTTGAGTCTGTGGTCAGCCGTGAACACTCCATTATCGGCAAAACCTTCATCGATCACTGCTTCCAAGAAGGCTTTGTGGAGCAATACCGACAGGGGCGGATTCAGAACCTGGAGGATATTTATACCGGAGGGTTGGCTGAGTGTCACGTTGATCTCTTAGCCAGTTTGGGGGTGAGGGCAAACTTAGTCGTGCCCATTGTGCAGGAGGAAACCCTGTGGGGGCTTCTCCTCGCCAACCAGTGTGTTCAGCCGAGACGATGGACACCTCTGGAAGTAGACCTGATGCAGCAGCTCTCAACTCAGGTGGCGATCGCCATTCAGCAGTCCGAACTCTATCATCAGGTACGACAATTCAACGTTGAATTAGAGCGCCAGGTTCAAGAGCGAACCCAACAATTGCAGCGATCGCTCGACTTTGAAGCCGCTCTCAAACGCATTACAGATAAAGTTCGAGATAGCTTAGATGAAAGCCAGATTTTGCAAGCGGCAGTGCAAGAACTGGTGCATGTCCTTCAAATTGAATGCTGTAATGCAGGAATTTACAACGCTGAACTGACGACATCGACCATTACATTTGAATACACCACGTCTTTGCCCTACTATCAGGGTTTGGTGGTGCAGATGGTTGATTATCCAGAAATTTATCGCCAACTCCTGCAACATCAAAGCTTACAACTGTGTAATGCCCACCCTCGATTGATTCGTGAAACGTATTACCAATTCGCTATCCTGGCCTATCCAGTCGCAGATGATCAGGGCGTAATTGGAGATTTGTGGCTATTTAAGCCCCAAGAATCCCTGTTTGAAGATCTGGAAGTGCGGCTCGTGCAGCAAGTTGCAAACCAGTGTGCCATTGCCCTGCGCCAAGCACGGCTATATGCGACGGCCCAAACCCAGGTGGAAACCCTGGAAAGCCTGCACCAGCTTAAGGATGATTTTCTCAGCACGGTTTCCCATGAATTGCGATCGCCTGTGACGAACATGAAGATGGCCATTCAAATGCTGGACGTTGCCCTTAACCAGATCGAAACGAGTTTTGCAGCCATAGAAACAGACTCGCCATCCAACAAAACGGTTCAAAGAGCTATCCACTATTTACAAATTCTCGACAGCGAATGCGAACGAGAAATTAATCTAGTCAATGATCTGCTGGACTTACAACGATTGGAAGCGGGTGTTCAAGACACCATCATGGATTGGATTGACTTGAATCTCTGGCTCCCTACCTTAATCAACGCCTTTGAGGAACGCGCGCAGGCTCGACAGCAACAGTTACAGATCGAAATACCACCCCAACTCCCTCAAATCTGCTCCGACTCTGATGCTTTGAGCCGCATCCTCACAGAACTGCTGCACAATGCTTGCAAATACACCCCACCCGGAGAAACGATTACCGTAACGGCTCAAGTCGATCCATCTTCTCGCTCCTCGTTGCAATCTTCATCCTTAAATCAAGCCAAAGGAGCGGGCGCAGCGATGCGTCTCTCAACCTTCTTACTGAGCATCACTAACTCCGGGGTCGAAATTCCTGCCGATGAACTTCCTCGTATTTTCGAAAAGTTTTACCGGGTTGTCAGTGCCGACCGATGGCAGCAAGGGGGAACGGGGTTGGGGCTAGCTCTGGTGAAAAAGCTGGTAGAGCACTTGGGAGGAACGATTGAAGTCAGAAGCATTCAGAGTCGAACAACTTTTAGGATAGAGTTGCCTGCTACTTGTTGATAGTTTAAGGGCTGCTATAGCTTTCACAAATACATTGTGAACAGGGTTCTACCCATGCACCCTGTTCAAATTTCAGTTGAGATCGCTATAGAAAAAGTTGCTTGATGAGATTGGCAAACATTCCCATATTTTACTTGCCAACCTTTCACATCAACCGAATTTTGAGCAGGTTAGGGATGAGCGATCGCACACAAGCAGCGGTCGTGGTCTTGAAGCGGGGAATTGCCAAATTGCCAATTTTCAACTGAACTTAAGTTCAGTTGAAAATTGGTTTTAGATATAGGTAGTGGCAGTCCTTTCGTTCCTGCAAATACTCAACTCTGAGTGGGCGACAAAGCAGCATCAGTTTTATAAGCTAAGGTCACGCAAATGCCAAGGTGAGTTGAACCATTACAGTCAGGAGGAATCGCAGATATGAGTCGTGGTAATCACTTTGCGCGATGAGAATCCCTTTTCGCTTGAGTGCCCGATGAATCAAGATCATTATCCTCAGCAGCTTGTTGTTCCCCCCTCTCAGCAGGATCACTACCAGGGAGAGCTGAATGCCCCAGTGGTGCTTGTGGAATATGGGAATTACCAATGTTCCCAGTGTGGGGAAGTACATCGATTAATTCAGTCAATTCAGCAAGATTTCGCGTCCGTGTTTCCTGAGGGGAATGAGATATGTGTCGTGTTTCGTCATTTTATCGAGCATTTAATCCATCCTCAAGCACAAAAGGCAGCAGAAGCAGTGGAAGCCGCTGCCGCACAGGGACAGTTTTGGCAGATGCACAACACCTTATTTGAGCATCAACAGGAGTTAGGAAACGGCTATCTGGTGGAATATGCCAATCATCTAGGACTTGATATCTGCCAGTTTCTGCAAGATATCTCCCAACAAGTTCACATTGATCGCATTAACAGAGACATTGAAAGTGGAATCCAGAGTGACGTAAAGGCTGCTCCAGCCTTGTTCATTAATGGAATTCGCTACACCGATCGCTGGAATCTTGAGTCCTTGATAGTAGCCCTGATCAATGCAAGTCAATAAGCTAATACCGTTTTTATATAAAGATGCGCTGAATTGAAAAGGGGATGAAGGGGGCGTTGCCCCCTTCGTGGGGGTTCCACCCCCACCCCCCTTTTCATAAAGTTTCAGCTTCATATTGAATTGGTACAACCAAGAAATTATCAGAATATCGAGGTGAAACCTATGAACCAGCCTGCACACTCTCAGCTTGTCCCTATTGCAACAAGAAATGAATATCACTGGCAGCACTATTCAAACCCCATTCAATTTCATCCTCAATCTCATCTTTTGTCTGCAAAACGTAGCCGCAATCGAGGGATCATTTTATCGCGCCAGGGGTGGCAAAAGTTGATGCAAGCTGGAGTGCTGTATGACGAGTTTGGAAGTCGCTACACCTATGAGCAGTTGAGCGATCGATCGTTTTTAGATGAGCGCACTGTTAGCCGATTATTAAGTTGTGAAGTAAAAGTGGGCAAGCGCACGATCAAGACATTTTTTTACGCCTTCAATTTAATATTGGAGGCTAGTGATTACATTACATCTAAGAGTAATGGAATGAATGCTATATCGCCTGATGCACCCACTCGCATTGCTTTAACGCGATAGACTGAACAACTTTTGATTTGTTGATGAGCTAAGCGTTGCGATCGCATGAGTTACAGGTTTGATTTCTTGCAGAACATTTGGTAGATACTCCGTTGGTACACAGCTAGACGTAGGACTGCAAAATGATACAAGCTATTTCTCGCCCCAAGTCTGACGATTGTGCTAATCAAGCTGTAAGGAAAGCTATAAGATCACACATTCTGCTGATCGAAAGTGAGAGCGAATTAGCTCAGCTAGTCGCCCAAGAACTTGATCGTGAAGGGTATCACGTTAGCTTGGTTGAAGATGGCACGAGTGGATTAATAGCTGCTCGCCAAACTAACCCGAATTTGATTATCGTGGCTTGGGCTCTTTCAGGGGTATCCTGTGTAGAGTTTTGTCATCGGCTACGCTCGACCTACAACTATGTGCCCATTATTGTATTAACTCGTGAAGGACAGGTTCGCGAACGAGTCATGGGTTTAGATGCAGGGGCGAGTGATTGCCTGAGCAAACCCTTTGTTGTAGAAGAACTAATTGCTAGAGTTCGGGCGCACTTAAGACAAGGCCCCAAAGACGCGCATCTCCTACAATTTGAGCAACTCGTTCTTAATCAGAAGACACGTCAAGCCTACTACAAAGATCAAGAAATTGAGCTAACAGCGAAAGAGTTCGATCTGTTGGGATATTTGATGCGGCATCCCTTACAAGTATTGACCCGTGACCAAATTCTAGGTGGTGTTTGGGGTTACGAAAATTTTGCGGCTTCAAATGTGATTGAAGTTTATATTCGATACTTGCGAATCAAGTTAGAGGCACAAGGTGCAAAAAATTTGATTCATACAGTTAGAAGTGTGGGGTACGTATTGAGACTCTAATAACTAAGTAAGTAGAAGGGCTACTTACTTAGGTAACCAGAATTAAACAACATTATAAAAACCGGGGGAGTGCTCCTTCGGGGCACTCCCCCGGTTTTTAATTACGACCATCCACTTATCATATTCAGTCTTTTTTCTGTTCACACCATTAAGGAAAACTCAAAACTATGCATTCACAAGCAGCTCAAACCAACACTACTGCTGACGAGTCGGCGATCCGTGCTTTCCATCGTCAGATGATTGATGCTTGGAACCGAGGTAGCGGCGAAGGCTTCGCTGCCCCATTCAGTGAAACTGCCGATTTCCTCACGTTCGAGGGTACGCATCTCAAGGGTCGAAAAGAAATCGCTGCATTTCATCAGCAAGCGTTCGACACGGTTGTTAAAGGAACACGTCTGGAGGGCGAGGTGAACTTTGTACGCTTCGTGAACTCACAACTCGCGCTCATGCACGTATTTATCAGGGTAATACTGCCCGGACAAACCGAAGCTTCACCGTCACGAGATTCCCTGCCGCTATACGTCGTAACGAAACGCGACGAAGGTTGGCAGATCGAAGGGTTACTTAATACCCGGAAGTTAACGCTAGAACGCCAATTCTTCTTAGACGACTTTGACTCACTGAGCGCAGAGGCTCAACGTCAAGTGACTGACTTTGTTTCAGACCTGAAACAGCGCCATCGAGCTAATCAATCACAGGAGATGTAAGTGAACGTTGAATACTACGATGACATTATTATCGGTGGTGGCAAAGCGGGTAAAACACTGGCACCTGCGTTAGTTGCGGCTGGACGAAAAACTGCTCTGGTTGAACGCAGCTTAAATATGATTGGGGGCGGGTGTATTAACATTGCTTGCATTCCTACCAAAACGATGGTGGCGAGCGCAGAGGCAGCTCATACAGTCCGGCATAGCGCTGCCTATGGTGTGAAAACCAACGCACCTACGGTAGACCTCGCAACGGTCATTCAACGCAAGCGATTGGTGGTGGAAGCGGCACGGGCAGCGAACTTACATAATCTTGAAACGGCTCTCGGCCACGATCTCATCATTGGCACAGCGCGGTTTGTTGCTCCTAAAACTATTGAGGTGGCAACAGCGGAGAGTATCATTCGCCATCTCACCGCCGAGCGGCTGTTTATCAATACTGGCACACGCCCATTGATTCCACCCGTACCGGGACTTAAAGAAACCGGATTTTTGACGAGTGAGTCAATCATGGAGCTAGAACAGTTGCCTGAGCATCTGCTCATTATGGGCAGTGGTTACATTGGGCTAGAGTTTGCCCAGATGTTCCAACGCTTTGGCTGTCGCGTCACGGTGATTGGGCAAAGTGGGCGAATCTTGTCGCAGCAAGACCCAGATATCGCGATCGCTGTTCAAACTCTCCTACAACGAGACGGCATTGATTTTTTGCTGACGTCTAAAGTATTAAACGTCGATCGTGTGGGTCATGAAACCAGTCTTCAGATCCAGGTTGCTGATCGTGAGATGAGTTTGCGAGGTTCGCATTTGCTCGTCGCAGTCGGGCGATTGCCAAACAGTGATTCCTTAAATTTAGCCGCTGCGGGTATAGAAGCAGATGCTCGCGGTTTTATTCCCGTCAACCATCGCTTAGAAACCAACGTACCGGGAATTTGGGCATTGGGCGACATCAATGGTGGGCCACAATATACCCATGTGGCGCTGGACGATTATCGGATTATCAGAACCAACTTGATTGAGGGTGGCAACCGCAGCACACGCGATCGCCCCATTCCCTCCTGCTTGTTTATTGATCCAGAACTGGCTCATGTCGGTTTAACTGAAACCGAAGCACGACAACAAGGATATACGATTCGAGTGGCAAAGCTAAATGCATCCGACGTTCCGCGAGCAAAAACGCTGGGTCAAATGGATGGACTGCTCAAGGCGATTGTGGATGTTGAAAGCGATCGCATTCTCGGTTGTTCCTTGTTGTGTCATGCAGCAGGTGAAATGATTTCGACCGTGCAGATGGTGATGCAAGCTCAAATGCCCTACACCGTTTTGCGCGATGGTGTGTTGACCCATCCCACCATGACCGAAGGGTTGAATCTATTGTTCTCAAAGCTGTGAGGTAGTCAGTGAAGACTGGTTAATGCTTAAACCAATAAAGGCTGTCGCTGCCTATTGACATCACTATTGTTCCACCATCAGATCCTCAGTCCTAGTGCCCTTTGACGAGACTACCAGTGCTGGTGGAAAGGCGATCGCAATTCAGTCAGATGTGTCCAAAAAGCATTGCTTAATGTATTCGACTCCATTCACTTAATCGTTAACTTTTAAGGAGTAATCTCATGACAACATTTCACACTGTTTCGATCGAAGGTTTAGACATTTTTTATCGTGAAGCAGGTTCCCGTGACAATCCAACCATTTTGCTGCTGCACGGCTTTCCGACTTCATCGCACATGTTCCGTAATCTGATGACTGCGTTAGCTGATCAATTCCATCTGGTTGCACCGGATTATCCCGGTTACGGCAACAGTTCAATGCCAACGGTGGATGAGTTTGACTACACGTTTGACCATATGGCGGAGATTATGGAGAAATTTATTACCGCGATCGATCTTCAGAAATACAGCCTTTACGTAATGGATTATGGTGCTCCGATCGGCTATCGCATTGCAGCAAAATATCCAGAGCGGGTGCAGGCTCTGATTGTCCAAAATGGGAATGCCTACGAGGAAGGTCTGCGCGAATTTTGGGACCCGATCAAGGCTTACTGGCACGAGCGATCGCCCGAAAATGCGAGTAAACTCACGTACCTCGTCACCCTGGATGCAACGAAGTGGCAATATACTAACGGCGTTCGCAATTTGGACGCAATCAGTCCCGATACCTGGAACCTGGATCAACATTTCCTCGATCGCCCCGGCAATGCTGAAATTCAGTTAGCGTTGCTGTACAGCTATGGAACAAATCCACCGTTATATCCGCAATGGCAGGAGTATTTCCGCCAGCATCAACCTCCAACTCTAATTGTTTGGGGTCAGAACGACTACATCTTCCCTGCTGATGGGGCTTACCCATATAAGCGCGATTTGAAAGACATTGAGTTTCACTTACTGGATACGGGACATTTTGCCCTGGAAGAGGATGGAGAGGCGATCGCCAACCACATCCGTCAATTTCTCGCGTCGCGGCTGCAACCTATTCCTGCTTAAGGAGAAGCTGAAGACGTAAAGGCCATCGCTCAACGTGCAAGATTGGCGAAAATTTATCGGAAATTGGTTTGTAGTGCGGCTGAGCCGCACTACAAACCAATTTCCGATAAAGTCTATTATTTATCGCATGGATTTCGTATATATAAATCATTGATTGCATAAATATTCTGCCCGGTTTATCTTCAAGTTGTAGAGCAACAAACCTAATTCTTGAGTTCTCAGAAGGTAAGTCTTATGAATGTTTTGATTGTCTATGCTCATCCTGAACCACAATCTCTTAACGCGTCATTGAAAAATCTAGCCGTGAGAGTTTTGACGGAAGCTGGACATTCAGTGCAGGTATCGGATTTATATGCAATGCATTGGAAGCCATCGATCGATGGAGCAGATTTTTTGAACCGCATTAATCCCGATCGCTTAGATATCATCAAAGAATCGGGTAAAGCCTTTGCTGAAGGTAGTCAAACCAACGATGTCATTGGTGAGCAGGAGAAATTGCGCTGGGCAGATGCAGTAATTTTTCAATTTCCTTACTGGTGGTTTTCCATGCCTGCGATTATGAAAGGTTGGGTTGAACGGGTCTTTGCCTATGGATTTGCTTATGGCGTAGGTGGCAATAATCGCAAGCGATATGGTGAGGGCAATCTGAAAGGCAAACGTGCTATGTTATCGATCACCATTGGTGCTCCCGAAAAAGATTATTCAGAACGGGGAATCAACGGTGCGATCGCCGATCTCCTTTTCCCAATTCACCACGGTATTCTCTTCTTTCCTGGCATGAGTGTGCTGCCACCATTTCTCATTTATAGCGCAGGTCATTTAACTGCGGCAGATTACAAGCAAGTTGAGGCAGATTACAAAGTGCGGTTACTGAATTTGTTTACAACGAACCCTATCCCTTTTCGCAGCCAAAATGGTGGTGATTATGATGATGATTATCAACTGAAGTCAGGACTTGAAGGACATCACACAGGATTAAAAATTCATCAGTCTATAGATTCAAAGACACGAAAAGCAATTAAAAATTACAGCAAAGAAGTAGCTTAACGTGAGTCTCCAACAAGGGGGGTAGTAGTGCAGCGCACTACTACCCCCCTTGGGAAAACGAAAAGAAAACACGTTTTCTTAGGAATTCGATGAACGGGCTTTTATAGCAATCGAGGGGTTAGTTAGGACGGGGTGCAGGGGTGGAACCCCTGGCCAGGGGCGCAGCCCCAATACTCCCTGTCCTAACCATCTCAACGGTTGCTATAGAGGTGATGCGCGCCGCGCGTCACCTCTAAAAGCCTGATTTTGCGTGCGCGACGCGCACGCAAAATCAGGTTTTGGAATTTACGTCAGCTTAAGATTTTTTTGGAGCTTCAATTGCTGCCGCCACTTCCCTGAGTGTATTTCTCAACCAAAGATGTCCTGGATCTTTGCTTAAACGTTGATGCCATAGCATTCCCAACGGGAATTTGCGCTGGGGAAAGGGTGGTTCGTAAGCAATCAGATCCGTCAATTGCTGGAACATCTCCACCAATCGACGGGGTAGAACCGCAATATAATCGGTCTGAGCCAACACGATCGGAGCTAACAGAAAACTCGGCACGGTAAATGCAACACGTCGCTTTAAACCCATTTCTGCCAAAATTTCATCCACAAATCCGGTTGCATCACCTGTACGTGAGATTAACAACTGTGGTGTGGCGACAAAAGATTCCATAGTCAATGGTTTAACTGCCAGAGGATGTCCTTTTCGCATGACACAGAGAAATCCCCCAGGTTCTAGCAAATGTTGGTGCTCAAACTGAGGCTGGAAAGACTCAAAGGGAGCGATCGCCAAATCGACCGCGTCTTCATCCAGCAATTTCATTCCCCACGCATCGTCCGCATAGATTAATCGCAAGTCAATGTTTGGGGCTTCCCGACTCAGTTTTACACCAAGACTGGGTAATAAAATCGATGCAGCAAAGTCATTGGTTGCTAGCTTGAATGTGCGACTGGTAGTAGCAGGATCAAAAACTTGAGGTTCCAACGCAGTCTGGATTTGCATTAAGGCTTGTCGCAGCGGAACAGCTAGTTCCTGTGCTTTGCGCGTTGGCTGCATTTGGTCGGCACGACGAATGAACAAATCGTCTTTGAGTAGATGTCGCAAACGATTGAGTGCTGCACTTACCGCAGGTTGACTTAACCCAATGCGCTCTCCTGCCCGCGTCACATGGCGTTCAGCCATGAGTGCATCAAACACAACCAGTAGATTCAGATCGACCCCTGCCAAATCCATAAGCAGACCAACGTAATAGAACTCTAGCTAAGTAGAGTACCTTAATTAAATATAAAACCCCAAAACCTGCACCCACCGCGTGGTTTTTTAGATTTTCTATTGACTAAGACCACCTACTTACAGGGGTTTTCAATCGCTTAAAACTCAGTTGTTTTTTGAAGAGCTGTGCTACGCGCGGCTCTCCAAAAAATAACCGTGGTTTACTCAAGAGAGAATCGCTGTAATATCCCCGAAAGTCATAGAATCATTCGCTCTTTCGTTGAAAAAGCGATCGCCCCATTACAGGCATGGCTTTACAGGGTGCACTGCTTTAGCCCAGATCTAGGATCACTCTAACCCTGGTGTCACAAACCTGGTCACACCGCTCTTCCGCAATAATCTTCAAAAAACTCGCAACTTTTTCCTAGATTTAGAACTTACTGTCCTCCTACGCTGAGAGCAGGTTTGACAGGAGCAAGAACATGAAAATTGAACAAACCGACGTGATCATTTCGACACCGGATGGACAGATGCCTGCCGTCCTGGTTGCACCCAGTCGTCCATCAGAACCGTCCCCCGCTGTGCTTCTGCTAATGGAGGCGTTTGGAGTTACGTCACACATACAAGATGTAGCAACCCAAATTGCGAATGAAGGGTATGTTGTTTTGATTCCAGACTTATACTACCGGGAATTGCCCAACAACAAGTTTGGCTATGATGAAGTAGATCAGGCAATGGCAATGATGTGGAGATTGAATTTTGGTCAACCCATGGAAAATGACCTGAAAGCCGCCCTGACGTATTTGAAAACGCTTGCCAATGGATATGTCAATCGCATTGGGGTGACTGGATTTTGCCTGGGAGGGGGACTGTCTTTTCTAACGGCTTGCCGATTCTCCAATGAAATTGCTGCTGTCGCTCCCTTTTACGGCATGGTGCTTGACGAGTGGATTGATGCAGTCAAGGATATTACCGTTCCCACGTATTTGTTTTTTGGAGGAAGAGATTCATTTATTCCGGGCGATCGCATCCAGCAAATTGACACCCGCTTTCGAGAACTGGGGAAAGACTACAAACTGAAAATCTATCCTGATGCCGGACATGGCTTTTTCTGTAACGAGCGATCGGATTACAACCCCAATGCTGCCGCCGATGCCTGGGCAGAGTTAAAGCAGTTTTTTGAAAAATATTTATCAAACAAATTCGACTAAAATTACCGGAACTGCCATGAAGATACCTACGTAAATTCGATAGCGCCATTTCCGCCGCCCGTTGGGTAGCGGAAATGGCGCAAATTGGTATCCCGTGCGTCGTGCGGGATACCAATTTGCACATTCGTTGAATTCAAGTTAAACCCGGAAGGTTCAGCTATCGGACTGCTGTGAATTTGCGGAGGGGTTGGATAACCACCAGCATGAACCGTCCAGGCACATCGACTTTGAATTCCACCATCGTTGCAACCTCAGGAGGAACATTAGTCGTCTGGACGTTGGTCATCGGTGCAGAGGTGAGTGAGGCTTCAGGGTAAACGCGATCGAACACTTCACCAATCATATGGAAGGCAGAAGTATAGTTCGGGCCACCAACGCCGAAGAAGATGCGAACCGTTTCACCGACTTTGGCATGAAGGGGAGATTTTTCTGCCAGTGCTTTCGATGCTCCATTGAACACAAAGTAGGAAGGTTGTTCGCTCAGCAGCTTATCGACGCTGAATTCTTGGTTACCGCGATCGCTAGCCGCTTGAACCGTATAAAGTTCACCTTGCATCACGTAAAATTCGCGATCGACTTTGGATAAACCACCTTCGGGTTCTACCAAAATCAGACCATACATGCCATTGATAATGTGATGTGCCACCATTGGCGTTGCACAGTGGTAAACATACAGGCCAGGGTTAATGGGCTTAAAGGTAAAGACTTTTCCATCACCCGGAGATGCTTGCGTCAACGCTCTTGAGCTAGCGTTGTTAACGTGAATTCAATAGCGCCATTTCAGCTACGCGTCGTGCGGCTGAAATGACGCAAGAATATGCCCAAGCGACGTGTGGACATGTTCTTGCGCAGTTGTCGAATTCAGGTTTTACCAAGTAATTGATGTGTTATTTCTCTCCAGCGAAAGCGATATTGAAGATCAGTCCTATTTCAACATTGACACTTATTTGGGTCAAGAATTGTGTCAGCATGTCAATTTGAGATTGAAAGATGAGGTAGCTCATAGTTAGCAAGTTTTGATTCTGAGAAAGTATTTAGTGAGAAGTAAATGTGATAGTTTCCTCACAACTTCCTCAGGTTTGGTATCTAGACTTACAGAAAGTCCAAAAGTTCTGGTGAGCAAGCTTTCTAAGCATTACTACTCAATCCACTTTTTCATTTGTGAGTTCGTGCGCGATCGCACATCCAGCTTTGATCTGGAGTTTTCACTTTAAGGCTGATTGTAGAGATTACAACAATGACAAGTCCTTCTATTCGTCTCAATACGCCTAAAACGGCGACTCGCAGGTGGGGAATTAGCCTACCTGCCTGGTTAGTATTGATTTGCGTCATCATGTTTTCCGTTCTGTTAGGAGCGGGAGCCGCCATCTGGAAAAATGCACCCCCTATTCCAGCAGCCGTGGTTTCGCCTCAGCAAAACGTGCTGTTCACACAGACTGAAATTCAGTCTGGTCAAGAAATTTACCTCGCACGCGGCGGTCAGCATATTGGCAGCGTATGGGGGCACGGTAGTTATCTTGCACCTGATTGGTCAGCAGACTTTTTGCATAAATGGGGTTTAGCTACCGCAGGTGTGTTGCAAAGTGACAATCCCAACTTTACTCAAGCGGATCTCGAAGCACTGCCAGTGGGCGATCGCGCCAGCTTAGAAGCCAGAGTGGCAGAGCAATTTAAGACTAATCGCTTTGTTCCTGACACTCAAATTTTGACACTGACAAACGCTCAGTCAAAAGCGCTGCCTAAAGTGTTTGCAGACTATCAAACGCTGTTGTCCAATGGCTCACGTGAGTTCTCCATTCCCAGCGGTTGGTTTACGAACAATGAACAAATTCGGGACGTTAGTACCTTCTTTGCCTGGACGGCTTGGGCTGCGTCGGCAAACCGCTTTAATGCACCATTCTCTTACACCGCCAACTTTCCCCATGACCCACTGGTTGGCAATGAAGCTCCCGGTCAGTTTGTCATCTGGTCGATCGCCTCTGTGATTCTATTAATTGGTGGCATCGGCGTTTTTCTATTCGTCAACCTGAAGATGGAGGATGCAGAAGAAGTACAGGAGGTCGTCGCCCGCCCTGCCCTTCGCATTCCCACCGCTAGCCAAAAAGTCACTACTCTATTCTTTGGCGTGGCGATGGCACTGTTCCTGGTACAGATCGCCATGGGCATGGTGACAGCTCACTATGCGGTTGAGGGAGATGGGTTCTATGGTGTCCCGCTCGATAAGTTTCTTCCCTATGCTGCTTCACGCACCTGGCACTTGCAGTTAGCGGTATTCTGGATTGCCACCTGTTGGTTGGCGGCGGGTCTGTATTTCGCCCCTCGCTTTGGTAAACAAGAGCCCAAAGGACAGGCGATCGGGAATAGCGTACTGCTGGGTGCATTGACGGTCGTGGTCGTGGGTTCCATGATCGGATCTTGGGCAGGCATCCAAGGAATTTTGGGAACTAATCTCAGCTTCTACCTGGGACATCAGGGCTATGAATACGTTGAACTCGGTCGCGTCTGGCAAGTTCTCCTCATCGGTGGCATGACCTTCTGGCTGTGGTTGATGTACCGCGCCCTCAAGCCTGCATTGAAACAAGAAGGCTCGAAGACTGGGTTAAATCACTTCTTCCTGTATTCTGCCATCACGATTCCTCTGTTCTACTCTGCTGGGTTGATGTACTCAAACCACACTCCGATGAGCGTTGCTGAGTACTGGCGCTGGTGGGTGGTTCACCTCTGGGTGGAAGGGTTCTTTGAAGTGTTTGCAACCGTGGCGATCGCTTACCTCTGTAGTGAACTGGGGTTCCTGAAGCGGGAAGCAGCTCTGAGAGCCACCTATCTGACAACCATTCTTTTCCTGGGCAGTGGCATTATTGGAACGTTGCATCACCTCTACTTTGCAGGCACACCCGTTTTCATTACCGCCATGGGTTCAGTTGCATCTGCACTAGAAGTTGTGCCTCTTACACTGATTGGCTTTGAAGTAGCAAAATCTCTCAAACTCTCACAAAATGCTCAGGGCTTCTATCGAATGCCACTGCGCTTCTTCATCGCGACTTGTGTATGGAACTTGATTGGTGCCGGAGTGTTTGGTTTCTTAATCAATCCACCAATTGTTCTTTACTACTCACAAGGCCTTAACACCACTCCAATTCATGCTCACTCAGCATTGTTTGGTGTTTACGGTTCACTGGCTCTTGCGCTCATGTTATTTGCGCTGCGAGAGATTACCCCTGAAAAAGCCTGGAATGAAAAGCTACTGCGGTTCTCGTTCTGGCACATCAACGGTGGCTTGGCCGTAATGATGATCTTCGGTCTCATCCCCAACGGTTTCTACCAGTTAGTTCAGTCTGTCAATCACGGCACCTGGTACGCTCGTAGTGCAGAGGTTATTCACTCTCGCTTTATGGAATGGACTGTTTGGCTTCGTATTCCCGGTGATGTCATCTTCACCGTTGGTGCGCTGGCAATGATGTTGTTTGTGGGTCAGGCAATCTGGGCGATCTTTCGTCAACCCACTCAAGCTCAGCCAGAGTTAGTTGAAGTCAAAGAAGTTGTATAGCGTTACGCCATTACATTAGAGCGGGGTGCAGGGTTCTATCCTTGCGCCCCGTCTTAATCTTGCGTGAATTCGACAGACGGGCTTTTGGGAGGACACCTTCCCAAAAGCCCGTTTGTTATACGCGTCGCGCACGCAAAATCGCGTTCGCCGAATTCATGCGATGTATAGCTGTATTCATTCGGGTTAGGACGGAGTGCAGGGGTAGAACCCCTGACTGGGAGCGAAGCTCCCATCCCCCCTCTTGGTTTTCGATGTCCTAACGGACATGACTACAGGTATCTGACAAGACCAATGAAAATCAAGGAGGCAGAGCCTCTAAAACTACATGGCTAGCTAAAAGCCAGCCACGAGAATTAACAACGTTGTCTCAGAATTGATATTAAGGGACTTTTAAGCCACTACAAAGTGACTTGCATTAATAGTACTACTTAAGATATTTTGCAGAGTTACGAGTGGTATAAAAGTTGCACCAGCACCGCTACCATTTACATCCATCATTACCTTGGTATCCAATCCTATCTGTTCTAACCTAACAAACTGGCGTAAGGAGGTTAGCGGATGATTGCCGCTAAATTCAGGTCTCGCAAAAATTCCCACTAGATTAATGAGATCGTCTGCTGGGTTGAAGTCTTTTATCGCATCTTCACCCTCGCTCACACCGTTATAGGTAAATATGTCTCGACCCAGACCACCTGTTAAAATATCTGCCCCTAGTCCCCCAACTAATACATCGCTTCCCCGACCTCCTAAAATTTTATCGTTACCGCTACCACTATCCAGCCAATCATCGCCATCCTGTCCATCAAGATAGTCCTTTCCGTTACCCCCATAAAGGCGATCGTTTCCTCGCTTTCCGCTCAGACGATCGCTATTGTCTAAACCACTCATGACATCATTGAAATTACTGCCCATCAACTTATCCGCTTTCTTCGTTCCAGTCAGCGTTCGAGGTTTAGGACGAGTTTTAAAGACAATGGGTGATGGTATTGCACTGGGGAGAATAGTGTCTCCCTGGAAAGAACCGTTTGCAGAATTGAACCCTGATGTGACAAAGTTCCAGGTCTGTGGCGTAGCCTGTCCTGTAGACGTATTAGTTGCCAGATCTTTGAATGCACCAGGTGTATTTGTAATGTAGTAGTTCGTGCCAGGTTGCAGTAGACCTGCTGAATCTATTGTGACAACCAGATTGTCGGCACTAAGGGTAACTTGACCGGAGTTAACGTCAATCGTTGATATTAATGCATTGTCAAACGATCGATAGATCGAAAGGCTTCCCGCGCCTTTGAGAATAGGTTTGGTGAACGTTAAGACGGGCTTTCCAGCAGCGTCAGTTCCGTTAAACGTAAACGCAGAAGTTGGATTAGTGGAATCTCCCACTAAATTCAGCTCTACTGTCGCTCTCACTTGAAGTGAGGATTCACCCAGCATTCCACCGTATTCAACAAAGTAACCTTTAATATTGGGGTTTGTGTTCGCTAAATCATTCCATTGTCCAGCAAACTGTCCTGTGCCCAATAAATAACTATAGTGTTCACTGCCATTAAAGTTATTTGGCTCGGTGGGCATCCAGTTGGTATATGCTCCGTTTAAAGCGCTGCCTGCCTGTCCCTGTCCGCGCCAGAACAGTGTTCCGGTTTCTGGCCCGGTTGCCCACTGCCAGTCGCCTTCTTGTTGGGTATCGCTGGCACCAATCCAACCATCCTGCTGAAAGTTTTTGACCAAAAATTGATTTTCTGCGGGACTGGTTATAGTTGCTAAATAACCTTGTAGCCCAAAGAAATTTCGGCTTTCAGCCGTCGTTTTTGCTGTTTCCCAAGACACAATGCCAGGAACAAATTCATAGAAACGATCATTGGCAAAATCGGCGATCGCTTTACCTAATGAGATTTGCAGCTTGCGCGCGCTTCCTGCATTCACGGCTCCCATGCTGAAATAAGTGATTTGTCTTAGAGCCGCTTCATAGACCTCGGTTGTTGCAGTGCCCGTCAAAACCAGCTTTCCTGCACTCGTGTCATAGTTCCATGCTAAACCGTTGACAGTGCCGCCAGTAGAAATTCCCTGTCCCTGAAAACCCAGCCGATCCGTAGTGGCAAAGCCATCTGTTAAAGTAACAATCGCTCCGTTAAGAGTGGTGGTGCCATTGGCCGCGATCATGAGAGTGGGCGCGATCGCCTGTGGAATAGTGCCGTTTGCGACGACAGCACCAGATGCATTAAGAATGGGTGACATAATTTAGTTGAACCTGAAATATTGCAGCACTTTTAAAACTTTCAAACAGAGTGAAATAGCTAAACGTCTGTCTTGAAGTTGATGGAGAAATCCCCAACGAACGTACTTCAAGACAGACGCTCAGCGTCTTAAATGCGAGGTCTACGGCGAATAATGATATTTTTGCCTTTCCCTGCGGAGATCTTGACGTGACGGGAGAAGACTACGATTCGGTCATTTCCTCGACCTGTGCGGATGATGCTACGACCACGACCCACTTGAATACGATTGTTGCCATTGCCAGCCGTAATGCGGTTATTGCCATCACCAACCGTAATGTGATTCGGGCCAGTTCCAGTCGTAATCCGGTTATTACCATGACCAGCGGCGATCGCCTTACGACCATTGCCTGCTTTAACGGTATTGTTACCGTTACCTACGATGATGATGTCAGTTCCTTTGCCGGTGATGATTTGGTTATCGCCTTGACCTGCGATTACAGTATTGTTTCCGCTGCCTGCGTTAACCACATTATTCCCTTCACCCGCTGAAATAACGTCAGCACCCTGTCCGGTCACGATCCAGTCAACACCGCTGCCAGCCGTGACATTGTTGTTCCCATTTCCTGCATTAATGGCATTTGTTCCATCTCCTGCATTGATCTGGTCATTGCCATTACCCGAGGTGATCTGATCATCGCCACTGCCTGTCAGAATGACATTATCGCCTCCACCAGCACTCACAGAGTTGTTGCCACTACCTGCATCAATCACGTCATTGCCAACTCCGGTGAAGATGGCATCAGCTCCAGTACCAGCCGTAATGTGATTGCTACCATCACCCGCATTGATAACGTTATTGCCATCGCCCGCGTTGATTTGATCATCACCACTGCCAGTTGTAATCTGGTCATCACCAGTCCCGGTCGTGATCGTGTTAGCACCCTCGCCTGCGCTGATCGTATTGCTACCTTCACCCGCATTGATCTGATCGTTGCCACTACCGGACGTGATCTGATCATTGCCATTACCCGTTGTGATTTGGTTATCACCTTCACCCGCATTGATGGTGTTGTTGCCGACACCTGCATTGATGACGTCGTTACCACTACCCGTGATGATTTGATCATCACCCCGGCCCGTGAGGATGGTATTGTTGCCGTCACCCGCCTGAATCAGATTGTTTCCATTGCCAGCCTGGATGACATCGTTACCGCTGCCCGTGGTAATTTGATCATGCCCATCACCTGTTGTAATCGTGTTGTCGCCTTCACCCGCGCTGATGCGATTGTTGCCGCTACCAGCATTGATGGTGTCATGGCCACGACCAGTCGTCATCGCATTGTTGCCTTGACCTGCGGTGATCCGGTTGTTACCGTCCCCTGCATCAATGGTGTTATCACCGTCACCAACCTGGATGACATCATGCCCGGCTCCAGTCGTAATGTTGTTATTACCTTCCAGATCCAGAATGGTGTTATCACCCTGACCACCTTCAATACGATCATTGCCACGGAGTCCCTGAATGACGTTGGCTTGGTTATCTCCAATGAGGTGATCATCAAAGTTAGAACCTTCCAGGTTTTCGATCGCAAAGTAGAGATCTCCTTTCGCTGCACCACCCAAGCCCACTCTCTGGGCAAGGTCAACCACAACCCCTTCAGTCGCAGTAGCGTAGGAAGCAGTGTCAGTTCCCTCACCACCATCCACAATTTCAAAGGGATTGACGGCATGAGCGCGACCGCTATCGATTACGTCATCGCCCTGGCCGCCAAACAACATGTCGTTATCGTCTTGTCCAAAGAGTGCATCATTGCCCTCCTCTCCCAGGAGCACGTCATCACCTGCGCCGCCAAACACGGTGTCGCTACCCATCCCTGCATAGATTGCATTACTGCCCCGATCGCCAGTAATGGTGTCGTTAAAGGCGCTACCCAAGACGTTCTCAATGGTTTCTAGAGCATCAGTGCCACCGAAGCCATCCGTTGCTGTACCCGTTGCTAAATTGACCGTGATGCCAGATGGATCTCGGCGGTAGTTGACTGTATCAATCCCCGCACCACCCTTGAGAGTATCGTTGCCCTCATTACCTAGCAGCAGGTCATTGCCACCCGATCCTTCAATCACGTTATCGGACGCGTTGCCAATTAAGACATCATCATGAGTGCTACCAGTGATGTTTTCCAGTCCCGTCAGGCGATCGTAGGTGTTAAAGCCATCTTGAGCCGTGCCTGTGTTGGCTACAAAGCTGGTTTCGATGTCACCCAGCAAGTAGTTGAAACCTGTGGTATTGGGATTGCGGTGTTGGTAACGGGAGCTTTCATCCAGGTTGACGACTGCACCTGCTACCGAGTTGTCGTAGCTAACAGTATCGACACCTTCGCCACCATCGATCGCATCATTGCCATCATCACCCCGCATCCAGTCATCACCAACACCACCCGCAATCTGATCGTCACCGGATTGTCCGTACAGGGTATCGTTGCCTGCACCACCTACAATCACATCATTGTCTGCACCGTTTCCGGGCAGGAAGTTCATCAGTGTAGTCCAGACGGTGCCAAAGAAGCGTCGTACCTTCGCGTTGCCGCCCGTGATGGTATCGTTACCACCGCCGACCGAGAGGTTGTCGTTACCAATTCCGCCAATCACAACTTTTTCACGATTGTCGGTGGTATCAACCACATCGGCTCCACCCACTTCCGTATTGGTCGAAGTAATTTCAAAGCCCTCGCTATCGAAAGTGACGGTTGCCTCATCGCCAAAGATGACATCCGAACCTGTTGTTGTAGGATTGGCAGTCGTTTGAACGCGATCGCCGTTTGCTCCAGCAACCACGATATTTTCACCACCACCCAGACTAAACAGGTCAGCACCACCTTCTCCGATATTTTCGGACTGAGCCGTCACAACCCGTCCCGTTGCATCGACTTCAGCAGAAGCATCATCACCAAACAGGGTATTCGTGCCACCATTCGCGACGAACTGGTCATTGCCCACACCAGCAATCGCTGTTGTCGTACCGCTATTCAGGGTGAAAGTGTCTGTGCCACCCGCAGTAAAGTCACTGCTGGTGATTCTTTGGAAGTCACCCGATTCATTAAACTGGGCGATCGCGTTGTCTCCCGTAATAATGGCTTGAGCAGACATTTCAGTACTGGAAACCGTAATGGTATCCGCTCCTGCGCCTGCAACAACAACGTTGTAGCCATTGGTAATCGAGACGGTATCCGCACCACCCTCTGCTGGGTTCAGAGACTTCACTTCAACCCGCTTGCCAGCGTTGAGCGTGACTTGACCTTCATCCATCAAGGTTAGGTTCGTACCATTGTTGGCCGTCAAAGTATCGTCACCTGCACCAGCGATCGCGGTATTCGTTCCGTTTTCCAAATGGATGGTGTCACTACCACCAACCCCGCTAGCGGTGGACGTGAGCGTTTCTAACCGACCCATTTCATCAAAGGTGGCTTGAGCACCATCGGTCGTGAAGATGTTGGTTCCTCCACTAGCCGTGACGGTATCGTTACCTGCGCCTGCGATCGCTGTCGTATTCCCGCTGACCAGGTTGAACGTATCGGCCCCACCGATGGCATCGTTGCTGCTGGTGATGGATTGGAGGAGTCCAGTGGCAGTGAACTGAGCGATCGCGCTGTCGCCCGTCACAATTGCCTGAGCATTCTCAGCGGTGCCATTGGTCGTAATGGTGTCGTTACCCGCACCCGCGATGACTACGTTATAGCCGTTCTGGATGTTGATCGTATCGGCACCGCCCACGGTTGGATTGAGCGATTGCATCTCTGTCAGATTGCCTTCGTTGAAGGTTGCCTGACCTTCATCAGCATTGAGGCGATTGAGTCCACCCTTGAGCGTCAGAGTGTCATCGCCAGCCCCGGAAATGACGGTGTTCGTGCCGTCGGTAAGAGTGACAGTATCGCTTCCGGCAATGCCGCTTTGAATGGTTTCTAGTTGGGTCAGGTGTCCTGCCGCATTAAAGGTTGCCTGAGCACCGTCGGTGGCAATCGCATTAGTGCCTCCTGTTGCTGTTACGGTGTCGTTTCCTGCACCAGCGATCGCCGTATTGGTACCGCTACCCAATGCGATCGTGTCTGCTCCACCTGCTTCAGGCTGGATACTGCGAATGGACTGTAGCGTACCGTCTGCGGTGAACCGAGCATCACCGTTGTCACTTACCAGGATGGCGATCGCATCTGCTCCACCATTCGCGGTAGTGATCTGGTCTGCCCCTGCTCCCGTGATCACGACGTTGGTGCCGTTGCTGATCGTCACTGTATCCGCGCCGCCCACGGTTGGATTGAGGGATTGAAGCTGACTTAGATGACCTGCCTCAAAGGTTGCTGTTGCGTCATCTGTGAGGACGTAGTTGGTGCCTTTGGTGAGAGTCACCGTATCTGCCCCTGCACCTGCAATCACGGTGTTCGTACCCTCATATAGCTCAATCACATCGTCACCTGTTGCGCCGTTGATGGCACTGGTAACTCGGCTGATGAGACCGTTGCTGGATTCAACCGTACCTTCGTCACCCAAAATAACGGCATGGGTGTCTGTAGAACGCTCGATAATGATGTGATCTGCACCGCCATCACCAATGACCGCAAAGCGATCGAGCGACTGAAGCGATGCTTGAACCATGTCATCGCCTGTACCCGCATGAATGAACAGGTCGCCATTCTGAGCATTGACTTGAATTTGATCGTTACCCGCCTCGGTGTCCAGTTGCAGGATCGTCTCGTTGAGGTCGGCAGGGGTACTCGTGTTGGCGATCGCCACCTGATCATTACCGCTGCCCGTCTTAACGGAAGACTCAACGCTGACAGACTGAATCGCAAAGGTGTCGTTACCAGAACCCAACTGGAGATTTACCTGATCGATGCCGCTATACTGCACACCGATCGCCATGCCGAGTCCTGTCACTCTAGTTGCGGTGAGCTGACCGCTGTTGTCGGTGATGTCTCCACCATCGTTGAGGTTAAGCGTGTCGGCCCCTGTGCCACCTTCGATAGTGATGTGATTGGCGATCGCATCCAGCACCCCTTGAGGATTGCCCAGATTAACGGCATCCGCGCCATCGTTCGTCTTCAGCAACACATCACTGGAGGTGCTGTAGATGTTGAACGTATCGTTGCCAGTCCCCAAACGGATTTCGGTCGTTTCCAGACCACCATAGACGATACCCTGCGTCATACCCAATCCGGTGAGGGTAGAGTTTGTAAGGATGGCGCTGTTGTTTGCAGTATCACCAGAATCGTCTACTAACAGAAGATCTTGTCCTGTTCCACCTTGAATCGTTAGCAGAGCCGCGATGTCGTTTACCGTGTTGCTGGTATTGCGGATTTGAATCGTGTCGTTGTCATCACCAGCTTCAATGGTGGTCGCGTTATTGATGGCATTGACGATGACCTGGTCATCACCCGCTTCTGTAGCAATTCGAGTGACAGCATCCGTGTTAAGCAGGGTGAAGATGTCATTGCCTGCACCCGTATTGAAGTCAAGGGTGCCTGTTGAAGTATTGATTAGCGTAATGATGTCTTGATCGGCTCCGAGATTGACAGCAATATTTTCTATGCTGTTGTACTGGAAACGACTATCCAGCCCTAACCCTTGAATTGTGGTATCAGAGATGGAAATCGTCTCGTTGTAACCCAGATGATCTGCAAAGTCGAGCTTCAACAGGTCATCCCCACCATTGCCGCTAACCGTCAGTTGATAGTTGAAGTTTGCATCCTTCAACGTAAAGACGTCGCTACCGCCACTTAGGCGTACATCTAGATGTTGGAACCCGGTGTAGCCGAGGCTGCCCCGGTTCAGTTCCAACAGATCACCGTTCACTAGAGTGATATTGGCGGGTTCAACACTGTTGCTGTAGTCCACCTTGACGGTATTCTGCTGTCCGGCAGTAGTCAGGTTGAGCTTGGTGATGATGTCTGATGCGACCTGAGAGGTGTTGTTACCTGTTCCCAGATTGATATTAAGATTTTCAATCTGACGGTAAGTTACCGTGCCTGTCATGCCTGCTAGACCGCTGATCTTGTCGATAGTGACTTTCACAATCTGGTCAGCAGGATTGGCACTGTTGTCGATATTTAGCGTGTCGTTCAGGTCGTTGCCATCAACCGTGATGGACGCTTTAAGTTTATCAACAAGGTGATTTTCACCCAGGTTGATGATGTCGTCGCCGCCCATACCGCTGATGGTGGTGGCACTGTTGGTAGCCGTCAGATTAATGGTGTCGTTGTTCAGGTTACCGCTGATGATCAGACTGCTGCTGTTAAAGCTGCCGTCGAGCTGCATCAAGCTACCCACGCCCACGTCTTTATTGGTGGCACCAAAGTCACCTTGAATGATGATGCGATCGGGAGTGGTAATGGTTGCGGTGCGATCGATGGTGACGTTATCGCCTGCCAGCAAGCTGATGTCGCCCTTCGTCGTGCGAATCGTAACTCCTGGGTCGATCGTCAGATCATCCCCTGCGGTTACCCCTTCACAGGCTCGCAGCGTAATCGTATCTCCTGCAACGATGTCGTTAGCAATAATCAGTGGACTGTGAGTTTCAATCTGCACCGCCCTACCCACAGTAATCGCATCAACGGTAAGTTTGCCGTAGTTGCTCAGGTTCACTGAGGTTCCGGCGGCCATCGTCACGGTATTAAGGGTCGTTTCCAGGAGGTTAGTAACGCTGCCCACGCCAGCTGTGGTATTGGTCGTCAGGGTGTCTGCGATTAAATCGACTACGCCATCACTGAATTCGCTGTTAACCTGGCGAGCGGTGAAATGAACCGCATCGCTTACAACCGTCCGACTCACGGAGATGGTATCTACAGCGGCAACGGTGAGGTTACCATCAGAAATCGCGACGTTATCCAGCGTTAGGGAGTTGGCTTCACGAATGGTGAGATCACCCGTGTTGAGAATGGTTGAACCCAAACGATTGACATCGGTGGTGACATTAATATCGCTGAGGGCTGTCAAGTTCAAATTGGATGCTACCAGGGTTACGCCGTTAGCCGTGGTAATGTGTCCTCCAAAGAACTGTCCTTGAGTGTCAAAGTATCCCAGAGACGAGAGGGAAAGGGATTGGGCTGTGGGTGCGCCAATGACATTGATGTCAGCCCCACTGGTGATGTCTACACGGGTTCCCTTCAGGTCAGAGAAGCTGATGTTGCCCAGGTCACGCTGGGCCTTGATTGCGATCGAATCGGCAATCATCGGGAAGCCAAGGCGTGGATCACGCAGTTCGCCCACGGGAACAACAAGCTGCACACCCCCTGCCAGTTCTTCCTGCATCTTGGCTTGCAGATCCAGCGAGGTCGAGTTCACCTCTGTGAAATGGATCTGAACATTCTTGTACTGTGGATTTTGTTCCGCAAAGCGGCGGTAGTCTGACTCGGTAGAGTAAACCAGGGTGTAGGCAGATGTATCTACTCGGGTGCTCGTCTCCAGAATCGCTGAATCCAGCACTCTATAGACGTACAAGCCTTCTGCATTTTGACGGGTGTAGGCTACGGTTCCATCCGGTTGTGTCCGATAGCGATCCTGTCCATCTGGGCCTTGATAAGTGACGTTGCCATCGACGCGATCGCGGTAATATTCCCGGCCATCATTGCCAATGAAGACATACCGACCGCTCATCGATTCGCGCACTTGATAGCTAGTCATGTTCAGTACGGGAGCCAGTCGCAGAGCCGACACCTGATCCGCCGCTATGGCAACTAGATTGCCACCCATTTCCTGGTAGACCTTGGTTCCCTGTCCCAGTTCAGCCTGATCCAGGTAGTAGGTTTCCTGGGTGTTGATATCGCGATAGCGGTAGTATCCAGCCAGATTACCCTCCAGCACCAGGTTACCCCGTGCTACCAGGCTGACCGTATTTAGCGGAATGGCTTTACCATCACTGTTGGTAAAGGTTTCGGGAGACACAATCAACGTGCCCGAACCCAGTTCCAGCGTGAGATCCTTGGTGCGAATGTTGGGCAGTTGCACTGAACCCTGGAGAATGCCCGATACGCCCGAACCCAGGTGCATATTGTCTGCGTCGAGAGTAACGCTGTTATCAACCGTCAGCAGACCTGTCGTGATCAGGCTCAACGTTTGGGTCTTGAGCAGGCGATCGCTACCATCCTCCGTTGGACGAATCAGCATATTGCCTGTCCGGCTGACCAGTTCAATGCTGCCTGTGGGCGAAGATTCCAGATGAGCAGTGGCAATCAGATCATCGTGGGTAACCACACGGATGTTGCCATTCAAAGCAATCAGTTGCTCGAGGCTAAGGGCGTGGGGTTGAGCATTGTTGACATCGATGATGATGTCACCTTGGGTAGCGATCGCAGACAGCTCGTGCGTATCGATCTCCGGTGTGTTCAACCGTCCGACGTTCATTTCGATGCGGTTGGCTCGCAGGTCGGATTCACCATCGTCGGGAGTCGTAGCAGCGAGAGTACCACCTGCGTTGAGGACAATCGTGCCAAAGTTTATGCCTGCATCCACCAACCCCAGAGTCATATCTCCACCCGAATTCAGGCGAATAGACTGCGCTGGAGCATCGTTATTCAGACGTAGTTGACCTGTAGTGAGAGTGCCAGAGGTGGTCAGGGTGAAGGTACCACCATCGCTGCTGCTGTCGTGCAGTTGCAGAGTGGCAGCGGTGTTCGACAGCGTGAAGGTACGGGTTCCCAACGTTTGAACGGTGAGGTCAGATACAGCTGTCGTCAGGTCAGTATTGCCATTGACCACCAGACTGAGGGATTGGCCATTGATACGGCTGCCCGTGTTCTTCAATGCATCCCCCTGGATGTTGAAGGCGATCGCATTACCTGCATTCAACGTACCGTTTGCAGTAAAGCCAAGGCCGTTTTGCAGCACATTCATTGTCACGTCATGTCCAGCATTAATCCGGTTGAGAATGACGCGATTGGCAGAGGTGATGGTGACATCACTGCCTGCGGTGAGCTGTTGCAGTTGAACCGCACCCACAGAATTGAGTGTGATGCTGCCTTGAGTAGCCGAGAGGGTTACGTTGGCGATCGCACCATCTTGTTTCGGTGCAACCGTGGCATTCACATCGCTGGTCGCGCTGGTTGCCGTCAGTTGAGCACCCTTCAGGTTGGTGGAAATCGCACCATTCGCGTTGAGCGTTACCGTATTGCCTTCGATCAACCCATGCTGCGGCGCGGTTTCACCATTCACCGTCGTGAACTGGTAGTTGCTGATGCTACCCGAATTGGCAGTCAGTTGAACCGTACCACCCTTGATCCAGGAACCGGGAAGGGCAATATTTCCAGCGCTGTTGCCTGCCGACAGAGCAATCTGTCCAGTAGTTGCGGTTTGCAGATAAACAAAGTCGTTGCCCGTGATGTCACCACTGCCAGAGGTCATGCCTGCCGTCCCGGTAATGCTGCCACCTGCCAAGATTTGACCCGTCAGACTAAGATTTGCTCCAGCGTCTAGAGAAACCTGACCGTTGCCGCTGGTAGGATTGCCAGCGATCGCCAGCCCCCCAAAGTTCAGATCGCCTGTTGAATGCAAGGTAATCTGGCTGGTGTTGCTATCGGTTCTGAGTTCGCTCAGGTCGCGAATGGTGATTTGATTGGCAGTAATGGTCAACGCATTTTGGGTGCTGAGAACAGCAGGAGCGGCGATCGCATCCGTTACGCCCTGTGGCAGTTGCCCTTTGATTTCAGCGGTACCGACTGCGTTCACCGAAATCGTTCCAGCAGTTCCTGTGGTGCTGAGTTTGGCACTGAGGACGACGTTTCCACCCGCATTAATCGAAATCAAACCCGCAGATCGAATCGAGTCTGCTCCAAATGCACCAAACGCTTTCTGGTTACTATCCGAGTTTTGCTCGGTTGCCCAAATCAGTTGATTTTGGATGATTTGATCAGTGCGGTAGCGAGTCTGAATGGATGTCTCAACATTCTTCGTCACGAAGTCGCGAGTTTCATAACGCGGACGATTATTAAAGATATCGTGCGAGTTGCTGACCCACTGATAATTTAGTGTTAGGCGATTGTCATAAATCTTGCTGTACTTCGACTCCCAATTGTAATAGTAGTCTCGGAATGTCTCGTAGACATCTGCTGTTTTTGTCCAATATCCATTCGAGTTAATTTGATAGTTGAGTATTCCTGATGTATAGCCTGTGTAGCTTTGAGAACTTTGAATTCCTCCTGAATTGGAATGGGAACCCAAAAAGTCATTACCGCCGTTAAGTCCTGAATCTTCTTCCCAGAAAGTCCAGTTTAAATTCCAACTGGAGTCGTAGCGAAGTCCACTAGCCGATGCAAGGGTTTGATAAGTGGAACCACCCTGTGAACCACCACTCCATCTCCAATCAACAATCCCTGAAGATCCTCCGACAGAACCATCAATGTGATACCAGGGCTCCTCAGAACCTACTTCTGTATCAATGTTAAATGAATAACCAGTCAGGATAAGGCTGGCATCGTACAGATACTCCATGCGATCGCCCACATCTAGGGTCTGGCTACCTGCTAGATTTTGGGTATTGATCAGACGGCTGGTTGAGTAGTATTCGCTTGGTGCATAGGTGCGAACACTATTGAGGTCAGTTCCATTCTGCAAGGTGGTTACGCCAGCCCATCCCGGAAGTTGGAAGTGTTGTACAGCATTCGTTCCAGTACGACCATCGAAGATGGAATACCAGCGTTTACCATTATCAACGTAGCTGATTTGCCAACGATTGGGTTGGTTGTCACTATCGGTCTCGTAAATGTATGAGCCAGACCAGGCTTGATGGGTAGACAGAATTTGGTCGTACAGCACCCTCGACTGATCCCAGTAATCACCCACGTATTCACCTAAATTCTTGGTTGTGTCGTTGGGATTGATAGGATTGCCAACATTCAGTCGTGCTTCACCCTGAGAGACAGCCCGTAGCCAATCGTCCTGCGCTCCATTCGGTAGACGGATGTATTTATCCTGCAAGCCATCCAGATTGATATTGACGATCGTTTTGGCATTGTTGACCCAGGATGGAGTCCAACCAATTTCAGTTGGATTGCCATTGACCGTCAGTTCGGTCTTGTAGTTGCTGGAACTAAAGTTGTATAGCTTCTTGTATCCCAACTGAGCAATGACAACATCTCGTTGTGCATCTGTGAGGTCATTGAAGGTGTAGCCAGGATTGGTTGGTCTACCAGCCGCCCCCCAGTTGATGCTGTCGATGGTGTAATCAACCTTGTTAACAAACCATTCCTTCTGCGTACCCGTTGTGGCGTTGTAGTAGCCATCCTGAGTCAGAGTGACATCCATTGTGAAGAACTCGTTGCCAACCTTCACCGTGTCAAAGCCAACCTGTTCGTTAGCTGTCGTAGGAATCCAGGAGACTACAGGAACAGCGATCGTTCCATCTGCCACCTGGCGAGTACCCGTCACCACAGAAACGATCATCGGATGTTGCGAGAGGAACGGCATCACATCAGACTTCGTACCGTTTTGTAGAGTTGAATCAGCTTCGACGCTGACATTGCCACCTGCCAGCAGCGACACGTTACCCGATGCATCCAGGAAGCCACTGGTACTGAGCAGGATATCGCCACTCGTGAGATCGGTACGGCTGAGGGTTCCCTGTAGTTTTGTGATATCCCAACCGAGATTGACACCGGAACGAACGTCTAGATTGCCGAGCGATCGCACCGTTCCAGTCACCGTTACCTTCTCAGAAGCATTTAGCAGAATGCGGCTGTTTAGACCGCCCGTAACGGTTCCATCAATCCACATTTCGCGGCTGGTCATGTCTACTAGACCAATCGCTTCAACGGAGGCACGCCCACTGAGGTAGCCATTGCGAGCAATTAAGGTGCGATCGCTACCCACCATCCGAATCTTGCTGCCATCAGCGTAGGTCTTGATTTGTCCTTCGCCAATCACATTCAGGTTGTGACCATTGAGCGTGATGCTATTTTGTGCACCCAGGAAGCCGTCAACAGTGACGTCACCACTGCGGCTCGTGACCGAAATGCGATCGGCGGTAACGGTTGCGCCATTCCGCCCTACAGTTCCTTCCAGGACAATGTGACCTGTTGCAGAGAGGTCAATTGTGCCACTCTGAGCAACGTTTAACGTACCGCCACCCAACCGTTCTAGATTAGGATCTGTATTGGAAACAGGGGATGTTCCCTTGGTTAGCAGATTGCCTGTTTCATCGACATACTGGCCCGATGCATCCACATAGACGTTAGAGGCATTGATCAAACGGCCTTGAGAATTGCGGTACATCACAGGTTCTACAATCAGACCGTAGCCATTGCTGTTCTGTCCACCATTTAAGGTCAGGGTCTTGTCTGTCTTGATGAAGCCATCGACCAACAGCAGTCCACCAGATTGCAGGGTGATAGTAGACCCAACATCCTCAGTGGTCATAGAACCATAGATTTGAGCATCGCCAACCGTATTGAGGGTAATGCTGGTAGAGTTACCGCTATCAATCTTGTTGGTTCTCAGGAAACTGTCGCTAGAGAGGCTAAAGTCCAACAGAGTTGCGCCACCTTGAGTGGTGATGGCAATGCTTCCCGTAGACTCAATCGAGCCACCTCGATGCACCGAGTTACCAGTCTGATCCACGCTCATACCACCCAGGATCAGTGCATCACTGGCAGTCACGTTTACAGTTGCCTGTGCCCCCGTCCAGGCTAAGCCAGATTGGGTGTAGACTGCACCTGCTTGCAAGGAACCGATCAGGTTGATCCGGTCACCCACAACCGTCAGGGTGCTACCATTGCCACCCGTCAGAACTTGTACACCTGCGCCGATGTTAACTGCACCTGCGCCTTGTAGGGTGATGGCATCCACGGCTGAGAGGAGTGCACCCTGTTGCTGTGATACACCGTTCACCTCAACGAGTTGACCGAGAGCGATGGTGCCTCCCACATTGGTTTGGACTAGACGCAGGGTTTCACCTGCTTCAGTAACAACAATCTGACCGTTGTAGAGGGCGATCGCATTTCCAGCCTGCACCAACACAGAACCTGCACTGACCAGATCCGCCGTGATGGTTGCATTGTGTTCAGCTTGAATTAGCACCTCGGTTGTGTTAGAAGTGCCATCGGCTTGAGTTTGACGGACGACACCCAGTACATTTACGTCTGTCCCTTGAATCCGAATATCGGCGCTGCTGACAATTCGACCAGAAGTACGGGCGATCGTCGTGATGCCGTCAGCGGATTGAATCGTGATGTTTTCTAGACGATTCGTTTGTTCCCCAATCGAGCTGTCGATAATCACATCGTTCAAGCCCGCTACTGTAATGGTGCGTGCATCCAGACGGCTGGTGCCAAAGGTGTGAACGCTAACGTCACCAGGAGTAATCACCTGACCACCAGACAAACGAATTTCGTCCGTTGCCGTCAGACTGCCGTATAGTTCCAGCGTTGCTTCCGAAGACAGAATGATGTCAGAACCTGCGCCACCCGCGATGATGTCACCGCGAACTACGCCGAACTTGCCGACGTTCATGGCGATCGAACCGTTGATGGTTTCCAGTAAGCCAGTACCATCTAGTTCGATGTCAATGCCATCCGGCGAAGTGCCGCTGTAAAGTTTGATCTCGTCATGAGCTAGCACTTTACCTGCGATGTACAGTTTGCCATTCGGGCCGAGAGGCGCACCAATCGAAACCACCGAACCTTGTTCTTTCGCACTGATCGTGTAGGGTAGCGAGGAAGTCAGGTCTGCGGTCAGGTTGGTGAAGCCCAACTGATCGGCATTGCTGGAACCCGCTTGCATTAGCGTGAACCCGTAGGGGCCAGCCAGCAGGAAGTTACCGTTATGCAGTTTGACGGTCAGATCGCGATCGCTTTGAGACTGGCTATAGCGGCTACCCAGTGGATGATCTGTATTGTCGGAGCGAACAACCGTCCAGCTTGCCGAATCCAGTGAGGATTGCAAGTCTGCCATCAAATCCATGATGGTGGTATTGTCAGCGGTCGCACTGGCATTCAGAACAACCGTCGTTTCGATCTCAAAGTCCACTTTGTTAAGGCGAATCTTGAGAGCAACATCCTGCGTCAACTGTCCACTTGACCGTGGAACGAAGCCCGTTGCCACAATTTCATTGGTATGAGCCGGAGCAAGAATATCCACACGCCCGGGTGCATTCAGGTTGATCTGGCTATTCTCGCGCCAGGTTTCTAACCGGGTAGAGCCGTAGAGAACAATGCCTTTACCGGAATGGGGGACTCCCGCTTCTACAGGGTCATTGCCACCCACCAGATCAATCTGCTTGCCTGCACGGAGGTCTTGACCAATACGGATTTGGTTATCGGCCTCAACCCGAATGGTGGAATTGCCATTGAAGTGATTCACCTGACGCCCCAGATAGATACCGTCGGCATCCCGGACGTCTACAATATCACCACCCGGCAACACCAGACCTTGAATATCTGCATCGCTCTTGGAGCTAATGAAGATACTGCTATCCGGTGTATGAGTCACCAGTTCGCTAGATCCCTGGACGAAGACGCCCGTGCCCGTCGTTTGTTTGCCGATCACCTCAATGCGATCGCTCGCTATCAGGTACCCGCCTGTCTGAATCGTTTCACCCGCTTTGTTAACGGTATTACCGCCAATGAAGGCTTGTCCCGCTGCTTCTATATGAATCAGACCTGTATTGCCTGACCAGTTGATCGTTTGGGACTTGAGTTTTTGATTCTCAAAGGTTTGGAACAGTTGACCACCCGCAACCAGCCAACCCATCGTCTCAATGTTGCTGGCGCTATAGACATTGATCGTGCCACCGCTGTTATCGGAGGCATAACCTGCGGCAGTAATACCGCCTGCGGTGTTGATCAACACGCCTAAACCGCGATCGTCTGCTCCAGCAATGCCACCTTGGACAGTGACCGACTTGGAACCTAACAGACCGGAATCCAGGTAAATCTGCTCTCCAGCCGTTACAGTAATCCCCGCATCATTACCCGCCCAGGTCACACCATTGGCACCAATCGAGCCACCCGCAACCACAGCACCGAGGATATCCACATCCCTGGCACCCTGAATCACGATCTGGCTACCTGCTTGCCGTGTGGTGGTGCGAGCGGTGTCATGGATGTAAACGCTGGAACCCTCGCTGCTAGATCCGCCTGTGGCTTGTCCCTGAGCATCAAAGCCACCCTTAATCGTCAGGTTGTTCTGAACATCCATCCGGCCCTCGTGGTAGACCCAACCTGCCGAACGCACGTTCAGGTTGGAGTTCTGACCAAAGACATTGATGTTGCCACGGATAATGATGTCATCTTGAGCGACCAGATCCAGCGTGGTGTTGTCGGCGAGACTGGTCAGTGTGCCTGTTATCAACAGGCTGAACTGATCCTCATGGATGCGCTTCAGGTACTGGTCATTCCCCTTTGCATCGACAGGTAATTGGCTGAAGTAGCTGTCATAGTAGTGGTCGATCGGGGTGCCTGCGGACAACAGCATTTGATCGCTGGTCGTGACCGTCCCTTTAATCACCAGTTCACCCGGTGAAACGATGCGGGCATCAGCTCCTTCGCCTGTCTTAATGGGTACAGGGGTGTCGCCAATGGTTTCAAAGCGTGCTCCGGCTGTAACGGCCCCACCCGCTTCAATGGTGACAATGCGACCTGCGGCAATATCAATTTGACCTTCATTAGAACGAGCCGCAATCACTCCGCCTTGCATGACGGTGAAGTTGGTTGTAGCAAAGAGGTTGATGGTGGAATGGTCACCCAACGCCTCCACTAGACCCGCAATCTTGCTGTAGTCCGTGGTGCGAGAGTCGATCGAGCTACCCGGTTGCAGCGAGGTAATGTCGCTGCCAATGTCAGTAATCAGTTGATTGGCGCGAATCATGACGGTTTCCGCTCCACGCAACCAACCGCTGACGGTCATCTGCTCGGAGATCTCCATGCGCAGATTGCCCGCTGTAATCCCGGCTCCGGGTACGAGGAAATTATTCTGACGGAAAATCTGCGCGTTGCTGGCTTTAATCGTCAAATTTTCTCCAGGGGCCCGAGCATCACCGCGAACCTCTAGGCGATCGGTCAGCAGGAACGTTGTGTCACGGAATTCGGGTTGGAGGGCATTGGCAGGACGAGCACGAAGGACGCCATCGGTGCCTCCCCGGACAATATCACCCTGGAAGATGTCGCCAATATCCATGAAGTTGCCCGCATCGCGACGACCGATGGTGACGGTGGAGAAGCCATCCGCCAGGGCCGCCAAATCTCGGTTGGACAACTCCATAGCAGGGCCATCATTGATACCCAGGTCGATCCAATCCTGACCCAAACGATTTTCGGCAGTGCTACCCAGACGATATAGTTCTGTGGTCTTATAAGCCTGGAGAACGAGATCGCCACTACCCGTAACATGGTTGATGCCACTGCGGAAGTCCATATCGTCCGCTGTCAGGGTGATATCGCCACCGAATTTCTCGTTTGACAGGAAGCCGCTGTCCAATCGCAACAGGGCATCCTCGCCCTTCATGGTGATGGTGATATCTCCATTACGAATGGCGATCGCATAGGGGTCATTACCATCCGTAATCAGGCTGCGCCAGTCAGTGCTAAGGTTCTGAATCCACTGCGTATTCGCCATCCATTTGGGCGTTTCGGCCAGGTTGGGTAGCGTCAAGCCAGAGTTGACAACAGGTGCGGTTTTCTCGATATTGGTCAGCGTCAGGCTGTCTTTCTCAACGATCACCAGATTACCAGTGCCATGCTGAGATGTAGCAGCAGTAAGGGTTGCCACATCGGTCAGTAATGCAGCCGTAGACGTACCGAGGGCATTCTTCGCCTTCAGGATCAGATGGCTACCGCTACCCAGAATTTCGGACTGATTGGTGTTCACGACCGAACCGTCGGGCGTGACCAACCGGACAAACCCGCTTCCCTGTCCGTCTTCGCTATCTCCGGTAGATACCTTCAGATCCGCAGACAGCCAGATGCTCGACTTGTCGCCGTAGGTGCGCAGATCGATATAACCATCGCGAACTGCGTTCAGGGTTTGATTGACGCGAATATCCTTAATCGTTTCAACGATGATGGCATCAGAGTTAATCTGGCTCTGGAGAGTCGCCTGATTAGCGACCACACGCACATCTGTGTTGGCATTGCGCGTGATGTTGTTGAAGTCGGTGTTGGTAAGCGTAACGTTACCACCAAAGTCGAGGATATCGGTATTGTTCACCTGAGCGGCTCGACCGATGATCGTCAACCGATCCAATCCACTGGTGTAGTTAAGAATTTCGCGGCCATTCAGGAGTTGCCCCTGATTGAGAGCGATCGCACTCTGCATAAACTGCTCCGCAATCACCTCATCAAAGGCTCCCCCCCGATCATCCAGGTTGATGATGCCCTGACCTACACCTTGAGCACGACCTAAGCGCATTCGATAGGAGTCGTTGCCCCCGATATCGTCGATGTAGATGGTGCGATCGCCAAAATCGGTGACATTCATCACGTCATCGCCAAGCCCCATCATGATGCGATTAAAGGTCTGGTTACCAACGACTTCATTGCTAGCACCCTGGTTGATGGTAAATCCACGACGCGTCAGGGTGACATCAATGCGACGAGTCGCCTGACTGAAATCAAAGGCTTGAATACCCTTGCTGTCAATCAATCGATCCAGTCCAAAGTCATCGCCAAAGGCGTAGGTATCATCGCCCTCACCGCCTGCCAGATTATCAACCCCTCTACCCCCATCAAGGATGTCATTGCCCAGATCGCCTGTCAGGCGGTCATCATCATCCCCACCCCGGAGAATGTCATTAGCAATACTGCCGATCAGCTTGTCCTTACCGGAACCGCCAATCAGGGTTGCTCCCTTGAAGGCGTTGCGATATGACGCATACCGTGAGGCGGTGTCATCAAACAGCCAGGAGACAGACGCATCCATGACATCGTCATCCGCGCCACCATCGGCAATACCGCCTCCTGCGCCTAACAGCAGGGTGTCTTTTCCTTCACCACCCGTCAGTTCAACACCAATGTCAAACAGGCGAGTTGCATCAAAGGTGTCATCGCCAAGCCCACCATCGGCTACCACTTTGGTGACGCCCGTAAAGGTTTGATAATAGCCATCAAACTCCACGCTGACCGTATTGCCCTGGCCGTAGAAGGTGAAGGATTCACTCATATCCTTCAAGCCATCCTTGGTGCTGCTATAGCCCCGCAATCCAGCCCGACTACCGCTGTTGATGTACAGGACACCGTCGATGATTTTACCCAGGTGAGGTTGTACCTGAGGTGCATCGTACTGGAACTCGTAGATCTTGAGATTATTCAGGACTTTCAAGTCCAGTAGTCTAATTTTCTTAACGAACAGGTTGGCATCCAGGAAGATATTGGCAGAGAGGCTGATATCACCGTGAATATTGGCTAGGTTCTTGATACCGCCAATGCTGCCATCATCTTCAGGATCGTAAGTCCACATGGTGGCAATTTCAGACATGCGGATTTTGCCATCGCTTTCCCAGGTCTGATTGGTAACAAAGCCCAAACTATCCTTCGTCAAGGTGGACTTAGAAATATCTTGCAGGTCAATTCCCACACGAGCTGTAATACTGCCACCGAGTCCCGCTTCCAGAATGCCAAGTTGCAGGCTCGCTTCCAGGCCAATCGTGGCACTGAAACTAAATTCATCTTTTTCGTGAGGCTTCTCACCCTTGCGAGTCGGAATCGAGAAGTCCGTGAGAAAGAATCCATCAAAGGCATCCAGCGGATTGTGGGAGGTAATCGCTTTACGGATGCCGTAGGTGTCATAACCAAAGCCCAGGTCAGCAACGGCAGAGAAACCACCCTTCGCGTAAAGATTGAGGTTGATCGGAGGTGGCGTCCAGATGGGGACTGTTGCCAGCAGTTGGGTAAAGTCCTTACTGAACTCCAGCAGTGGCAATTCGTAGGTAAACAGCGTGGCATCACCGCCTGTCAGCAGAGCTTTCCAGTTGGAAATGTCTTTGATGTACTCCAGAATTCGGAAGCCCGATCGCGGTGTTTTGGTGACGGCTGATGATTTACCGGGTGTTGCTCCGGGAACATCCTGCCGCGTGTTTTGGTTGAGGAAGTCTTGCAGTTCAGGCGCGATCGTTTGAGGAGCCGTAGTCGCCGTTGTCTGCACGTTGGCCGTACCCAAGCCCATAATGTCGCCCAGCGGCAACCAGTCACCTGCCTTCAACGAACCAAGTTTATCCACCAGCCCTAACATTTGTTTCGCTTCATCAATGAAGCTCCAATCGATAGGCTTCATTCCCTTCAGCAGCAGGATTTGATTGATTAATCCCTTGAGGGTGGGGTCGGAAGGAATAATTTTCTTGAGTCCACCGATTGGCTCAGAGAGCTTATCGATCATCGGTCGCATGGGTTCCAGCGCATCCGCGATCTCCCGTGCAATAGGCGTCATGAAGTCGCTAATAAAGCTGCCCATGTCAATCCGCATATCGCGCAGACCGAAGCTGGGAGCCGCCATCTTCTGACCCAACTGCCATTTCCAGTCAAATTCCAGATCGGCCCCAAGGCGAGGGAGTCCTTTTGGCCCTTCCAGTTCAAGCGTGACGCCTAAGTCGAGTTTGGTGTCTACGCCAAACTGGATGGCAAACACATCTTTGGCACTACCAGAGAACAGCTTGCCGAGTGGCAAACGACCGCGAGCATCACCCTTGAGGTCAACGGATAGACCACCGTAGATACCGCTAGCTCTGCCGTTGGGGTTGTTGTCTTGCAGATGAGCTTTGAAGAATAGCAGCTTACCATCCGCATTAAACGGTGTAATAACATCAGGATTAGTTGGGCTGCCGTCCAGATAAGCGCTGATGCCCAATTCGATTTCAGGGGTACCGTTCTTATTGGTAGATAGGTAGAAGCTATCTTGCAAGCTCAACCCAAAACCAAAGTCGAATTTCCAACCGATATCTAGCCCAAAGCCACCATTCACATCCAGGCTGAAGCCAGGGAGGCTAAAGTCAAGGGGCAGGTCAATACCAGTACCGACTAGACGCCCCCCCAAATCCATGTCGAATTGAATAGCATCGGCTCCAGTGGGTAAGGCTCCACCTAACACCCAGGGTTGCATCAGGTTACCCAGCTTGTCGTACCAGCCGATCTGCACGTCATCAATAGTGATGCGGCTGTCGTGGTTCAGGTCAAGGATGAGATTGAGCTTATCGGGGCCAAGAACGTTGTATAGGGTTTCACGCAGGAATTCGATCGCCTTGCCATTGCCACTTAATTTCTGACGCAGATCAGACAAAATGCCCTGCCGCATGTCGCGCAGGAAGGATGCCGCATCGCCTAACTTACTGCCAATCAGAGGAATGTCTTGTGCCAGGTTAGAATCCAACACTTCCTGGAGAGTGCCAACGGAAGCATCAATGCTGTCCAGAATGAAAGAGGGATCATTGATTAACGACAGCAAGGAGAACTGACCACCCAGCAGATCAAACTTGCCCCGAATGTCGGGAAATTGCATTTCTAGCGGTTGGGCAGCACCCTTGTCTGGTGAATTCGCCAGATGTTTGAATAGTTGCACCAACCCCTGATCGCCGTACACGGGATTGGTTTTCACCTGGATGGCTTCCATGTCGAAGTCCATCCCTCCAATTTCCAGCCGTACTGGCAGATTGATGTCAAAACCACCCGTTAGCTTGGCACTGAAATTGTCTGAGAAAGATTCCTTGCCAATGTAAAATCGTCCATCATCAGGAGTTGTGCCCGCTTTCTGGTCGATCGCCACCAATAGACCAGCATAATCCTTCGTGTCTGCTCTACCATCCGCATCCAGAACTACCGTTCCCCGGTTGATTCCGATATTGATCGGGCCTGCCTTAAAGTTCAGATCCATATCAGTTCCTACTAAACGGGCACCCAATTGGGCATGGGTACCCGTCTGAGTCGCTGCATCGTAATCGCGCAGGAAGATCTTCGGATCGCCCTGGAGCAAGCTATTCATATCGATGCCAATGTCGAAGTTGAGCTTGGCGATCGCCTCCAACGTCAAATTTGCTCCTCCTTGCAGATCGATCAGCGCATCGATCGCATCCAGCGCCACAGCACCCGCATTGCCAGACAGTTGCTTCAGGCTATCCAGGTCAAGGTTAAAGTCAAATTTGTCAGAGAATAGCGCCTGCCAACCCAGGTGCATATTCAGCGAGCCATTGCTGAGGTACAGTGAAAACTTCTGCTGATCAACGGGCAGCGTGTTGTTGTCCTCAAGCCCCAAAGCCCGCTCAATGGTAAATTCCACTTCTTGAATCATGCCAGCAGGATTTTGGGCGGCGACCTGTAGTTTGTTGGTCAGATCATCCAGGAAGTTGAAGGTGTCACTCAGAGAGCGGTTAATGATGGGAATAGACGCGTTGTAGAACGGCTGATCAGCCAGGGATTCGCGAACCAGGTCAATGCCTGCCTCGACCCCCTGAAGCACCATGTCAAAACTGAGGTTCTTGAGGCTGAACAGGTCGTTCATATCGGGAACCACGAGGATCGCCCCTTCATTGCGAACCTGTCCACTGGCGATCGCTGTCTGCAAGTCAAATGCCGTCGTCACAGGTTGCTTCACGGTCTGCAATCCCTTGTTGAAGCTCATCAGCGATGGCACATAGACAGACAGTTCTGCATTGGGTGCAATGTTGATATTGCCAAAGCCACCATTAACCGACAGCCCCTTCAGTTTGGCGTAAGCATCGCCATCGAGTTTGAAGTAGAAGGAGTTGAATAGCTCACCGCTCAAGAGGTCGTTAAAGCTAAAGCGGCGATCGCCCGGAGTCACCGTATTTGGATCGCGATCCAATCCGGTAGAAATCGATGCAGCCATCCGCACCCCGGAACCCGTTCCCGTTCCACCAGCGGTCAGCCCCAGGAAGCCCAACGTTGCGGCGACTTGCAGATCGGTGACTTCCAGGCTGGCCTCACCTTTTAGCTCCACATTATCAACGTAGAGATTAATGCCTTCCTTGCCTGTGGGGCCGTCAAAGTCGATGACAAAATCAGCCCGTCCATTCACCCCAGCCTTCACAGCCGTCTTGGCATTGGTAGACAGAGAAATGACGCCACCCAAATCCATCCCTAAATCAATCGGGGTATCCGTTAGCAGCGGCAATTCCTTCGTGAAGCTGAAGGGAATGACCATCTCATTTGCGATCGGGTCATAGGTGAGGGAGACACCATCTGGCAAAATGCCAGAACGGTTAATGGCTGGAATTAATTCCTGGAAGGTGCGCAGCAATTGGAGACGTTCATGCACTACAAAGGGTGTATTCGTCATGCTCAGACCGCTTGCACCGTCAATCACCAGCGCATTATTTTCAACAGCACTGATGCGGAACGTTTGATCGTCGAGGGTGATGTACTTACCAACGAAATTGCTGCCAAAAGTAACGCCCGTGGCTGTGATGCGGCCATTCGCTAACGACGCACCGACTCCATTTAGCAAATCGATTCTGGGTTTGTAGAAGTCAATCTTTGAGAGGACATTCTTGTTAATAGCAGTACCGAAGTCGAGCACGCTGCCCAGCAACAGATCCACAAAGGGGATCTCTTTTTGCATGAACTCATAGTCGCGATACTCTTCCGCCCACTTCACCATGTCCTGGAACATGGACAGCACATCGCCCACACCAAAGTTGCGGAAGTTCACCAACTTGTCAAAATTCTCAGTGCGGAAATCTAACCCACTACCACCAAAAAGTTGACCCTTGATAAACGCCTTGGGCGTTGCCCCTGCCGATAAATCATTACCTGCTAAGGTTGCATAGACAGGCAGTGTAACGTCAATGAGATTGTCATTAGCAGTTACTTTAAATGCACCATCGACGTAGGAAATGGCACCCCCTAAGCTAATCGTGGCTTGCCCTTTCTCCTTGTTGGGGTCAGTGGAACCAATGCTGAGTCCGAGTGGCCCGAAGTATGCACCCAATACCACATCGTTTGCAGACGCCGCAGCTTTAAAGGACAACCGATTCAGATCGAAGTTGGCCGTGAATGTCTTCCAGTCAAAGCTGAGGTCAAAGTCAATCCCTAAATCAACGCCGACTCCGATTTTAGCCGCGCCCTCAAATTCCAAACCAAAGGCGCTAGCTTTGTCGTCTAGAGCAATGCCAATGGTGCGCTCGAAATGTGTATCGGCGGCGTAAGTGAGGGAGAATCCACTATCCCCAATAATGAAATCCAGTCCCTTCGCCACGGATAGGGTAGAGAGCCAATCGGTTCGCAGGTAGCCGATCATGCCTCGCAGGGTGAGGTGCTCATCCTGCGGTACCTGGGAGTCCAGATATTCCTTGACGGAGTTGCCTAACTCCAGGTATTTGCTCAGTTCCAGAATGCCGTCAATGGTAGTGTCGGTGCCCAGCAGCGGTTGGTTCAGAATGCTATCGGAAATCAGATTGCCGTTCTCATCAACTTCAGGCAGCAGTTTCTTCTGAAGCTCAGTCAGGTCTGCCGCACTGGATCGCAATGCTCGGATGATATCTTCGGTGAGTACCAGATCCAGATTGTTGGCATTAAGGCGGCTGTAATCGCTGGCGCTAATCAAGTCAATTGTGGTGGTCTGGTTGTTGATGGCGATCGCCTCATTCACCACTTTCCCAGACTTGTTAACTTCTACACCCAAGTCGCCCGTGAAGATCAGATCCTCGTTATCACCCACTTGTAAGGTGGCAGTGCCAGAGCCTTGCAGTGCATAACCGCCACCCTTGTACATCACTAGACCCAGACTGCCATTGCTTAACCCACCGGATAACCCGCCAGTGAGATTAACATTGGCGCTAATGTTGCGACCTGCGCCCAGAATAGCCCCATCCGACTCGCGAATCTGAAAACCGAGATCGACACTGAGCGTCACCAAGTCTGCAATTCCTAGCTGTAGACCCGTACCGACGATCTGGTTAGCACCTGCTGCAACAGTTGTGCCTCCCAATGCCAGAGCTGTACCTGTCTTATTCGCCTGAGCCGAAACATGGCCTTGAAGGGTTAGCCCACTAATTCCAACTAGAGCAACGTCACCAGACAGGTTATAGGCATAGGCGCTCTTACCCGTAGCATCCTTCCGCAGTTGCACGACTGCGTCAACATTGCTAATGGACAGTCCCACATCATCCGTCAGGATAGTGGTGCTGGCTCCCACACCCACGAAAGCGCTGGCATCCGTTGCACCGATTTCAACAATCTGCTGACCGTTCTGATTAAAGACATTAAAGTCAAAATTGCCCTTGAAGCGAGCATAGTCAGATACGGCTAGCTCCAACTCATCCAAATGAACACTGACATTGTTCTGATTACCGTTGGCGCTCACCTGTCCAGAGAAATTGAACAAATCAATCCCTACAAGAGCCGCATTGGCATGATCAATGGTGTATTCATACGTATTGTCAGGATTCAGCGTCAGGGTGAATGCAGCATCACTGAGATTCATGCCAACATCATCTGCGGTGTCAGTTGTGCTGGCTCCCACACCGATAAAGGCAGAAACACTGGTCCCACCCAATTGAATGGTGGTCTGACCATTAGTGGTCGTAGTTTGGAATGTGAGATCACCGCTGAGTCTGGCATAATCTGCTAGCTGTAGTTCCAAGCCATTCAGGGCAACGTTAATTTGATCCTGATCACCATCCGCATTAACAGTGCCAGAGAATTGGAAGAGATCAATCCCCTTCAAGGCCACTTCTGCATTGCGAATCTGGTAGGTATAGTCGCTGCTGCCGTTGTAGGTGAGGTTAATATCTGCATTGCTCAAACCCAAACCGCGATCGTCCGACTCATCATCCGTGCTGGCTCCTGCCCCCACAAAGGCAGACGCCTGAGTTGCATTCAGTTGAATGGTTGTGTTACCTGCCATTCCCGATTCCACTGAGAAATCAAAGTTGCCCGTGAGCCTAGCGGAACTGCCAATTCCCAGCTTCATGTCCTGCAATTGCAGTTTGATGCTGTCTTTGTCGCCGTAAGCATTCACCTGACCGGAGAAGTTCAGCAGATCCAACCCGACCAGAGCCGCATTACCGTTCTCTAACGCATACTGATAGCTACCATCCGTTCCCTTCTTGAAATGGAATTGGGCGTCCGTGAGTCTCGCGCCAATCTCATTGGGAGTGTCTTTGTTGATTCCAACAAAGGCCGCCATCTGGTTGGCATCAATGGTTAGATCTCGTTGCCCATTAGCGGCCAGTTCACCAATGGTGACGGCAAAGTTGCCAGAAATATCCAGCACGCTACCCGCTTTCAATTGGGCGTTGCCTTCCACACGAGTCAGAGTTGATTCATCTTGTGTAAAGGCAACCGTGACGGATTCGTTATTACCGAGGGCGATCGCCTGATTCACCGCGCTACCCATCCGGTTAATTCGCGCCTTCATCGTGCCATCTAACGAGAAGCCGGGAATACCTGCCAATGCAGCCGTGCCGCTGGCTTCTAGTGCATATTGGACAGCGGTATTCCCGCTCTTCTGCATGACCAGACCGAGTTTGCCATTGGTTAGCTTAACGCCCAATTCTGTGGGCGTCTGGTAGCCGGAACCCATAAAGGCTGAGACGTTCGTTGCACCGATTAAGAATTGGGTGCGATCGCCTGTTGCATCTACAATCTGCTTCTGCTCAAAGAAGAACTCACCGCTAGCCGTCGCAACGTTGGCGATGTTCAGATTCGCTGTTCCACTCAAACGAGTTAGGTGCCCTTCAGTGGCACTGAACTGAATGGGAACGGATTGCCCACTGGAGAGGGCGATCGTTTCATTCACTGCTTGTTCTGTCCGGTTGACGGAAAGGGACAGATTATTCGCGGTCAATTGCACATCAGCAGAGCCACTCAACAATGCAGCAGAGCCATTCGCCTGCAATGCATAGGTGCTGGCAGTTCCATTCGCGCCCTGATACAGCACCATCCCCAGATTCACATTGCTGAGGCTCACCCCGATCGCCTCACGGGTGTCATACCCAGTACCGACAAAAGCTCCAACTCCTGTTGCTCCCAGGCTGAGCTTGCTATCGTTCGCTTCATAGCGCAATGCAGTTCCGGCCAGAGTAATGTTATCTCCCAAGCCCAGTGCAAAGTTACCCAGAGTCACTAAAGTGCTAGCCTGATTGCCACTCGCGGTAAGAGAGTCTACCGTTAAAGTGACATCGCTCAATCCACGCATTTGCACGCGGTTGGCAGCTAGGTTGTAGTTGTATGTGCGGTCAGGGGCGATCGCGATCGCTACATTGGCACCATCAATCCCAAAGCCCACATCATCACTACTGCTGACGGTATCCGCTCCCTTACCGATGAGGGCAGATAGATTCGTGGCTGAGAAGTCTATCGTCTTACCGCTAGCGGTTTGTTGAGAAACAAAGTCGAGGGTTTCACCCGTTAGAGAAACTAGACCCCCTATACCCAGAGCATAGTTGTTAAGAGAAACGGTGCTGGTGGTGCGATCGCCCCTAGCACTAACGGTTGCAGCAGAAAGAGTTAATCCCGGAATGCCAGCAATCGCAGCTTGAGCATTATCTAGCGCATAGCGATAGCTCTGATCTGCGTTTAGTGCAACTTCTAAGCTGGCATTGCTAACCGACAGACCAACATCATCAGTGGTCGTAGCTGTATCTGCACCGTAACCAACTAGAGCAGCAATATTGCTGCCACTGAACTTGATGTCCTTACCACTTGCGGTTTGTTGAGCGGAGAAGTTAAGGGCATTGCCACTGAGACGAGCAACACCACCTACACCAAACTCAAAACTACCCAGCGTTACGTTGGTGCTGGTTTGATCACCGGTTGCAGTGATATTGCTAGCATTGAGAATTAAGCCAGATACTCCAAGCACCGAAGTATTGGCATTGCTCAAGTTGTAGTTGTAGGTCTTGTCTGCGCTCAGGTTAACACTCAAAGTTGCATTGCTGACCGACAAACCAACATCATCAGTAGTTGTTGCTGTATCTGCACCATAACCAACTAGAGCAGCAATATTGCTGCCACTGAACTTGATGTCTTTACCACTTGCAGTTTGCTGAGCCGTGAAGTTGAGAGTATTACCACTCAACCGAGCAATTCCACCAACTCCAAACTCAAAGCTAGCCAATGCGACATTCGTACTGGTTTGATTGCCTGTTGCGGTGACGTTAGTCGCATTTAGAGTAAGCCCAGAAACTCCCAGAACGGAGGCATTCGCATTGATCAAGCTATAGTCATAGCTCTTGTCTGCGTTCAGATTGACACTCAAATTAGCACTGTTGATGGACAGACCAACATCATCCGTCGTTGTTGTTGTGTCAGCCCCATAACCAACCAGAGCCGCAATATTGCTACCATTGAATTTGATGTCCTTACCGCTTGCTGTTTGCTGAGCCGTGAAGTTAAGAGCGCTACCACTAAGGCGGGCAACACTTCCTACTCCGAACTCAAAGCTACCCAAAGTAACATTGGTGCTGGTTTGATTCCCGGTTGCTGTGATGTTAGTCGCATTCAGGGTTAAACCAGTAACTCCTAAAACGGCAGCATTAGCATTGCTTAAGCTATAGGCATAACTTTGATCAGCATTCAGTATGACGCTCAGATTAGCGCTACTGATAGACAAACCGACATCATCACTAGTCGTTGTGGTATCAGCGCCATAGCCAATTAATGCAGCAATATTGCTACCACCGAACTTGATATCTTTGCCACTTACCGTTTGCTGAGCCGAGAAGTTAAGCATATTGCCGCTCAATCGTGCAACTCCACCGACTCCAAGTTCAAAACTACCTAATACAACATTGGTACTCGTTTGATTTCCAGTTGCTGTAATACCCGTTGCATTTAGGGTTAAACCAGGAACGCCCAGAATGGCAGCATTCGCATTACTCAAGCTGTAGGTATAGCTTTGGTCAGCATTCAGCGCAACATTCAGATTTGCACTGTTGATAGACAAACCAACATCGTCACTGGTTGTTGTCGTGTCAGCACCATAACCAATTAAGGCAGCAATATTATTGCCACTGAATTTGATGTCTTTACCGCTTGCGATTTGCTGAGCCGAGAAGTTGAGAGCACTGCCACTCAATCGGGCAATTCCACCGACTCCAACCTCAAAGTTACCTAATACCACATTGGTACTGGTTTGCGTTCCTACCGCTGTGATATTGCTGGCATTTAAGGTTAAACCAGGAACACTGAGGATTGCAGCATTCGCATTGTTCAAGCTGTAGGCATAGCTTTGATCAGCATTCAGCGTAACGTTTAGGTCAGCACTATTGATGGACAGACCTACATCATCTGTAGTGGTAGCGGTATCCGCTCCATATCCAATGAGGGCAGCAATGTTACTACCACTAAACTGAATATTTTTACCGCTAGCAGTAGTTTGGGCAGAGAAATTGAGGGCATTACCACTGAGCCGTGCAATTCCACCTGTACCAAATTCAAAGTTACCCAAGGCAACACTGGTACTGGTTTGATTTCCGGTTGCTGTGATATTGGATGCGTTCAGAGTCAGACCATTAATGCCCAACAGCCCTGCACTGCTGGCAGTGACGTTGTAGGTGTATTTGCCCTGGTTATCGAGGGCGATCGCGACATTTGCACCCTGAACGCTTAAGCCGCGATCGTCGCTGGTGTCTGTGGTACTGGCTCCATAGCCAACAAGGGCAGAGGCATTGGTGGTGGAGAAGGTAAAGTTACCGTTTTGAGAGTAGAACGAAAGGGCACTGCCTTCTAAACGGGTTAAATCCGCTAACCCAAGGGCAAAGGCTCCTGTAGTGACAGAAAGATTATCTTGAGTGCCGTCGATATTGACTTGATCAGCGCTGATAGTCAGTCCGTTTAATCCCCGTGTGGCGATCGCCCCATTACGGAAACTATAGCTATAGGTTTTATCTGGATTGAAAGTCAGATCTAAATTCGCATTACTGATGAACAACCCATGATCATCTGAGATATCTGGTGTATCAGCACCATAGCCAACGAATGCCGAAAGCTGTTGGCCGCTGAAATGAATGGATTTTGCACTGCCAACTGGTTCAACATTGAACTGTACATTGCCACTGCTAAGACTTAATAAGCCACCCAGACCGAGGGTGGCATCCGCCAAACTGAGGCTGAACTGATTCGTGGTGTTATTGCCACTGGCTTGTATCGAACTAGCGGATAGGGTCAGCCCATTAAATCCAACTGCGGCAAAATCAGCGTTGTTCAGCAGATAGTTGTAGGAGGAATCTGCATTGAGGGCCAGGTTAAAGTCAGCGTTGCTGAGGCTAAAGCCCTGGTCATCGCTTGTAGTGGCTGTATCTCCTCCAATCCCTACAAAGCTAGAAATGTTATTTCCTGTAACTTGAGTATTGCCATTACCGTCATTCTCAAAGCTGAAGTCGCCAGAGAGTTTAACCGCACCTGCAAGGTTGAGTTCAGCAGCACCGCTGATCCGAGTTACATTGTCGGGCGTGGTGAATTGTAGGGCGATCGCCCCACCTGGGGTGGTAATCGTCTCATCGATCACCTGACCTGTGCGGTTAACTTGCACATCCAGATTGCCACTCACTTCTACTCCGGTTACGCCCGTCAGTTCAGCCGCACCTTCACCACTGAGGGCATAGGTCATGGCCTGCTGTTCGTTCAGCGGTTTCGTATAGTCAATAGTTTTGTAGAGCGCTAATCCTAGATGGGTGTCTGTTAACTTAACGCCTGTTTCCTGGGCTGTACCATAGTCAGAACCAACGAAGGCATAGCCATTTGTGATACCTGCTAGCAGTTTGGTCGCTTCCTTTTGTTGCTCGTCGTAAGTCATGGCAACGTCGCGGAAGCTAACCCGCCGACCTGCGGTAACTGCCGTTGCGGTTGCTAATGAATCAAGACGAGAGGTTGTAGTTCCTGCTGTGAGGGTAACCGTAATTCCCAGATCGCGACTGAGACGTTCCTGTAAGGCGACTGTCGTATCCCGACGCTGTTGGGCCAAGTCGTTGGCCGTGGAAAAGTCTACTCCACTGCGGACAAATTGATGATTGCCTGTTCCTCCTGCGGAAGTGAGGTCAATTGCCTGTCCGTTTGGCGTTGCTGAGAGCTGAAGTGATGTTCCTTGATTGCTAATGACATAATAGGTTGCTCCATCCACTAAACCACCGATCGCCGCTGTGCCATTGGTGCGGTACTGCACGGCTTCCCCGACCTTTAAATCAGTTGGAGTGGGCAGAAGAATGCGATCGCCTTCCAGGTCAACCTGAATATCATTCTGGGCAGTAAAACTCGTTCCCATCTGTACGAAGCGGTGTTCACCTCGACCATCGCTGGTGAGATCAATAGCCGCTCCGCCGGGAATTGCTGTAAGTTGAATTGCCGTATCGCTAATCCGCTTAACGTAGTACGTATTGCCAAACGTAAGCCCCCCAATAGCGGGATTACTGCCAGCGTCGTAGCGAACTTGTGCGCCATCTGTCAGGGTGTGAGCGGTGCTAAAGATAATTTGGTCTTGTGCTGCATCGACAGCCTGTTGCCCCGCAGAGGCAAAGCTCCACGTAGGCATCAGGCGGAAGCCATCCCCACTGCCTGGATTGGAGAGAGTCACGAAGCGTCCTGCGTTCAGATCTGCCTCGGTTTCTGCAAACTGGATGCGCCCCTGAGAATCTACTTTGACAACATAAAGATGCTCTTGCGCAACGCTATAGACCTGAGGTTGAGTGGAATAGGGAATCGCTGTAATGCCCCCGATGGGAGACTGAGCATTCACTGCATTGGGATCAAGTTGCACCATCACGGCTTGCCCAGTCTTGAGGCCGTGGGCATAGTTTAGTTTTAAGGTGGTGCTGTTGACAAAGGTGATATCTGATTTAGCGTGAAAATCGAGTAGGCTGCGATCCGCAGTGCCGTTGCTGTAGCGTTCGATCAGGGTAAACGTTTGGGTACCCGTACCAGGAGTAGTGAGATCGAGAGCACGGTTTGCCAGGGCATCACTGCGAGTTTTCGCCAGCTTGATGACAGTATCACTGACGCGAATGACATAGTACGGATACACCTCTGTGCTCGTTTGCAATGCGTCGAACGTACCGCCCATTGGGTCGCCATTCACTGCATCGTAGTACTGAATTTTGTCTCCTGTATTGAGATAGTGCGTACCCGTGAATGTGATGGTTTCGTTGGTGATGTCAACACTGCCAGAAGCATTTTGGGTGGGGAAACTGACGACTGGCCGCAGGGCATGAAGTCCTACGCTGTCAGACGTGAGGTTAATCACTGAACCACCTGTGAGCGATCGCAGCCTTACCGCTGTTGGACTAACCACCTCAACGAAATACTCCTGACCATTCACCAACCCACCGATCGCCGGATTGGTGCCCGCATCATAAACCACACGGCTCAAGTTGGTGAAACCGTGAGGTGTATTGAAGAGAATCAGCTCTTGCTGAAGATCAACATGGATCTGGTTGGTTGCGCCGAACTCGACTACGGGTTTCAGTTGTTGAACTCCACTTCCCGCACTGGTCAGGTCAATCACAGTTCCGTCCAGACCCGCCAATTGGATAGTTTGGCTATCAACTACGACAACCTTATACGCCTGTCCATCTACTAAGCCACCGATCGCTGTATTGCCACTTCCGGCGGTGTAAATAACCGTTTGCCCATTCGCGAAGCTGTGGTTCTGGTACAGGTTGAGGCGATCGCCCACCACATCTACGAAATCTTCGTTAAACGCATATCCATCTACCGTTGCGCTGATGGACTTCACGACAGCATTTTGAGCTTCTAATTGCGCTTTGGCGATCGCCAACTGAGTACGCATCTGTTGATACAGCGTTTCGCTGATGGTCGTCTGCTGCTCGTCTAACAGAACGGGATTGACCGATACAGCGGATGAAAGCCCTGTTGCACCGGGAGTTTGCTGCGTAAACAGTTCAAGCGAGAAATCGCCTCCAAATGCCAACGCTCCTGCCACATTTGCATCAACTCTGCCCTCAACCCGCAGCTGGTTTTCCTGCCCCTGTGTAAAGACAACCGGGAACTGTCTCCCATCTCCCAACGTAATGAACTCATTGACGGTGCTACCTGCGCGGTTCAGCCGAATGGCCAGCGAACCTTCAACCGTTAGATCCGTCGCGCCAGTCACCGATCCGGAACCGTTGGCAACCACCGCGTAGCGACTGCCATCGCCGTTGTAAATCACCAATCCCAAATCGCCATTGCTGAGTTTGACCCCGGTTTCCTGACTGGTACCCTCTGCGGCTCCCACAAATGCCTGGATTCCCGTAGCCGCAATGCGTAGCGGATCGCTGCCATTTTCAGCGGGATCAAATGCGAATCCAGTGCCTTTGACATAGCCAATCCCTTCTAAGCCCAGTTCAAAGCTGCCAGTAGAGACCGTCGTCGTGTTCTGATCACCACTGACATTGACCTGATTCACAGCCAGCGTCAAACCAGAAATGCCCACGAGAGCAGCATTGGCGTTAGTCAGGGTGTAGGTATAGGTCTGGTTATTGGCAACAGTAACGGTGAACGTCGCGTTGGTGATTGACAGTCCTTTATCGTCCGTTAGGGTTTCGGTGTTTGCACCATAGCCGAGCAGGGCTGAAGCGTTGAGTGCGCTGAGCGTAAAGGGTTGACCTTCCTGAAGGTTAAATGCCAGCCCATCTCCCTTCACCCGCGCCACATTGCCCACGCCCAGCGCAAAGGCATCCATGCTAACGGAGAGGTTCGTGCGATCGCCTGCCACACTTACTCCACCAGCCTGTACGTCTAATCCGGGAACCCCAGAAACAGCAATATCGGCATTGTCTAGCCGATACTCATAGCTATTATTGGCTTGGAGCACAAGGTCAAGGTCGGCATGGCTAATCGCTAACCCTATATCGTCGTTGGGATCAGGATTGGTGACGTTGTATCCAGCGGCGGCAGAGAGGTTTCGCCCCTTAAATTTGACGGTTTGATCCGTACCCATTCGCTCAACCGCAAACTCTAACGATGCTCCACTCAGTGCAATAAGATTGCCCAACTGCAACTGAGCATTCTGCAAATTGAAGCTTGTGTGATCTCCATCCCCATTAGCAATTACTGCATCAGCAGAAACGCTCACTCCGGTCATACCGCGAGTGGTGATGTGACCGGACTGGAGGCTGTAGGAGTAAGTGCGATCGCCTTTCAGCAACAGATCTAGATTGACATTGCTGATCGCTAAACCAATGTCATCGCTTGTCGTTTCTGTTCCGGCTCCGTAACCTGCAAACCCTGTGAGATTTTGCCCCTTAAAGTAAACCGTTTGATCGTGACCTGTGCCGCTCACATTGAGTTCAATGAGGGCACCACTGAGGTTGAGCAGTCCGCCCAATCCTAATCTGACATTCTCTAAGCTAAGACTGAATTCATCCGATTGATTACCACGGGCGCTCACTGCATCCGCCGAAATGGAAAATCCGTCGATGCCCTGTACATCAACGGCTGCATTGCTCAGATCGTAACTGTAGGTATTGTCTTCGTTTAATAAAAGATTTAAGTCGGCACTGGTAATCGACAGCCCAACATTGTCCAGCGTGCTATTGAGATCAGTGTCGTATCCGGCAAAGAAAGTAAGATCCTGCCCATTCAAACTGACATTCTTACCACCAACCGTTTCTTCGTAAACGAAGTTCAGCGCAGTTCCCTTTAAGCTGACCGATCCGCCCAGGTTAATCTCTGCTTTATTCAGGCTGAGGTCAAAGCGATTATCCGTGCTGCTTCCAGTTGCATTAATCGAACCTGCGGCGATCGCCAATTCATCCATTCCCCGAACCGCAGCCGCATCGCTACTGAGGCTGTAGGTGTAGGTGTTGTTCGCAATCACAAGTTGAAGATTGGCATTGCTAATCGCCAGTCCCACGTCATCGGCTACGCTTGCGGAGTCCGCGCCATACCCGACGAAGGCAGATGCCCCTGTGGTGCTAAAAGAAACTGTTGTATCACTGGCCGTTTTGACAACGTTAAAGTTCAGAGTCGCACCACTGAATTGCGCAAACGTGTCCAGTGCAAGACTGTAATTTTGGAGTGCGATCGCTGCGCTATCAGCATCTCCAGATGCGCTCACATTTCCGACCGACAGCGTCAGATCGCCAATTCCCGTTAGGGATGCACTGCCTTGAGTAATGCCGTAGGTAAAGGTTTCGCCATTGCTAGTGAGGCTAAATGTCGCACCATTAATGGCAAGGCCAGCGTCGTCCGTCGTCTCGATGGTATCAGCCCCCTGGCCGATGAGTGCAGCGGCGTTGGTTGCAGAGAAATTCAATTCTCCGTTTTGGCTGGTGTAGGTGAGGTTGTCGCCACTGAGTCGAGCAACGCTGCCAATCTCTAGTTCAAAATCGGTCAGTTGGACAGCCGTACCGTTTTGGGAACCCGTCGCCGTTGCACTGCCTGCCTGTACATTCAGTCCGGCAATGTTAGTTAAGCTACCCTGTCCACTCACAGAATAGCTAAAGGTGCGATCGGCATTCAGCGTTAAGTTCAAACTGCCGTTGGAGAAGCTAAAACCGCGATCGTCTAGCGTACTGGCTGTCTCTAGCCCATTTCCGATAAAAGAACTGAGATTTGTAGCATTCAGGATCAGAGCATTTTGATCATTAGAGACAATGCTAAAAGATCCTTCCAAGACAGAGTTATTGTCCAGGGTAAGTCGTGCAGAACTCAAATCAGGTAATGTTCCAGTTGCCCATGCGTTAAACAACTGCTCAATTGTGATGGTTGAGAATAAGACCTGGTCGTAGTGGCTCTGGAGAACGTTCGCCTCTACAGAACCTCTAGTAACTTCTAAAACCCAATCGCCACCAAGGCTGGAAGCTCCCGTCAAATCATTAGATGCGGCAACATCTGCACCTGTCAGTTGACTTAGTTGATCGACAAACGCAGTACCGGCTGTATTACTTGCCAAATCACAGCCATACAGCAAAATATCAGCCGAGTCTGTTAGAGATGTTGCCCATCCTTGTAGTTGATCAGCATATTGTGCCAAATTGTTTTGACTCAGCACAACATTACCCAACTGCAATTCAGCGGTCATGCCGTGCGAAATGATATGAACCGCTGTCACATCATGTTGTTGCTGAAGAACCTGGCTAATTTGCTCAACACCATTTCTATCGCTGTCTAGAACAAACACTTTTGACAGAGGATTAATCTCTGACAGAAATGTTTGGTAATTCTCGACGCCAGCATCAATAAAGAATATTTCCTGCTGAGGTGCTAACTGATTAGTGAGCAACTCATCTGTGTCGTGTTGTCCTACCGAGAGCTGATAGTTACTGCCTAACAAATCTGAAGAGACAGATTGACTCACTAAGGAAGCCGCTAAAGTGTTACCGGAGAAGACCGATTGCTGCTCTTGACAGAAATTAGTGAGTTGTGGAACTTGAAGATTCGAAAGATCTCCAAGCGTAGCCGTCGGCTCTGAAGAGGATTTAACCAGAGGCACACCCATTAACGATTGAGGAACTAACACATTTGCTTGTCCAAGCAGCTCATGTGAGTTATCGGTAGGCTGTAAACTGTCGTTAAGGTTCATATAGATTGTCCTAGACAAGCACTTTGACTAATTTTTATTGGGAGAATATAGGCGCATAAAAAGAGACTCCCCGATGAGAGGGAGACTGTTTATCTTCAAATTTTCTATAACGCTCAAAAATGGTTCGTGAGCACAGGGTGGGGAGGCAGGTGAATTTAACGGTTGAGGGGCTAAACCTGGCAAATGAACTCGCGGCTATCCAAACGAAATCCACCTTCGCGAACTGGGCGTTGGCAGCCTGCGAAGGTCGGTTTTATCTGGTAACTGCGGTTTTAACTGCCACCCTCCTAACGCAAGTCCTAAATTAGGAGCGGCAGGAAGGGAGAAGACGGTCAAGAAAAAGCTGCTTCAGGAAACATCTCTACTATTTTGAATTGAATGAGACATTAATAGCATTATGCTTGGAGCAAGTCTCACGGTGTTTTCAACCGAGAAATGCAGGGACTGTCAGCCGGACTGAGTAAGTATACGGAAGCAATAGCTCTAAGGTTATGTCTTTTTCGAAAAACTATCTCTACAACAAAGTTTCTTTTCCCCTACAAATGCTTTTCTCAGCAAGAAAAACTTCTTTCTCTCTAAAAACCTATTTTCTCTTTAAATAAAAAATCAGTCATTAAGCAACTTAAATTGAGCTGTCTTTAAACAAACGTGGATTCGATGAATGCGTAAAGCATTCCCCTCACGGAGCCAGGAAAATGTTTTGCGCACTTAAACTGAAAGCAGATTGAGTCAATGAACCCATCAGCTATTCAAATTAACCGGCAATTGAACGATCGACAATTGTCTTGATTAAAATGGATACGATTAAATCTCTTCTATCAGAAGATCAAATGCCGGATGCCTGGTACAACATTCAGGTAGATTTTCTTACCCCTCTACCTCCTGTTCTCCACCCAGGAACAGGTCAACCCATCACTCCAGACGATCTGCCTCCTCTGTTGCCCATGAGCCTAATCGCTCAGGAAGTGAGCCAAGAGCGTTGGATTGAGATTCTGGATGAGGTGCAGTCAATTTATCGTCAGTGGCGTCCCACTCCCCTCAGTTCTGCTGAAAGCCATAAGCCGAATACAGCCGTGGCCCAAGCGTATGACAACAAACAGGTAGTCGTAGGCGATCGACCACTGAAACTGGAGTCGGACAGTGGGGAGCTTTCCTGGCCTTTGCGGATGTGCTGTTTGGGCTAGAAAATTTAGTCTACATGATGAAGGTCAGCTACAACCAAAAGCCTTATCGTCGTGCATCGAATGCTCTCTCACTAGGAGTATAAGACCATGAATCCCAAGCAAACAGCATTGGTTTTGATTGAGTATCAGAATGACTTCACAACCGAGGGAGGAACGCTGCATCAGAGTGTGAAGGGGGTGATGGAAGGGACGAATATGCATCCACAATGGGTTATGAGCACCGCAACTCAAATGGATTGCGGTGCTCACACTTTGCAATCACTAAAGAAACGTGAATTCGATAGCCCAATTTTGCGTGCGCGACGCGCACGCAAAATTGGGCTTTTGGGAGAGTGGCGCGTCGCGCCACTCTCCCAAAAGCCCGATCGTCAAATTCACGTTAAAAAACGTCAACCGTCTCCATACAAACATCTGTACAACCCTTGCCTATACCTAAAACTACCTGGTCGCGCCCGTGGAGAAATGTAGGTTCTGCAATATCCTGGCGCATCTTGTATCTGTGGATGGCTGTCAGGCTGATCCTCTGAGGAGGGTAGTTCGACAGTATCTTCATTTACTGATGGCTCAGTACTCGTTGGTTCAATTGCGGTTGGTGCAGATTGTTCTTGAACCGCATCTTCTGGCATGGCTGGAGGAGAAACGGTATTAGATTCAGGATATTGGGCTGTATTGATTGGTAACGCTAACAAGGCATTCGGCTTAGGCAGGAGGATTCCAGCGATCGCGATAGAGATGCCAAACGTTAATGTGGTAATGCTAAGCTTCATCGGGAGTTCTCCTAGAACGTGAGTGAATAGCAGTAGATATGTGTCTTCATAAATGTGCAGTTCTCAATCAGTTGTGAGACAAATAGCGTTTCCATCTATAACCTTCACAATCTAAATTGGTTAAAAAATCATTCCTCGAATCTGTCATCTTTTATTTGTCTATAGCCGTTGAAAACAACTGCTTACAGTATGGGATATGAATTAATTTCTAACCATCCCAGATCGTAGTGTTAAGGAGGAATTTAAGATGACTAGTGCTAACTTGAGAATGTATTATTCCGCAGATCTGTAAGCAGATCTATAAGTTGTGTTGATTCACGGATGAGGCAGGAACACTCAAACGTGCGTCTCGCGCAATCGCAGTCATTACGTAACTTCGCTAAATCGCTGTATCTGAGACAAATCGCGTTTCCGTTTCATGCAAAAACGTTGCGAATAGCGCTTTGTTTGAGGTAACGCATCTTGCTGAAGACGCAATATTTAAATCAGCATCCTCCAAACTAAACCTGCCTTTATAGGGGTGTGAAGCCCATCATCCATAGCCACACTTGCGTTAGATGTAGCTGTAGCCCTTGGATTAGGACGGGGTGCAGAAGTGAAACCTCCGGTTGGGGGCAACATTTCATAACTCCTTTGGGTTTGATGTTCTAACCGAGGTGGGGCTATACCTCCGCTTTCAAGAAATAGCATTACATTCAACCTAATTGAATGTAGTGTTCGTTGAGGAATAAAAATGACTATTAAAAATAGACCAGAACTTAGAGAACAGTATGGTTACGTTATTTTCATTAGCGCATCCGCAGCCCTTGGGGGGTTTTTGTTTGGGTATGATACGGCTGTCATTAATGGGGCTGTTGCAGCCATCCAGAGCGGCTTTCAAGCGAATAGCTGGCAGATTGGTCTAGCCGTATCTTTGGCGCTGATCGGCTCTGCGATCGGGGCGTTTTATGCTGGCCCGATCGCAGAGCATCAGGGACGAATTCGATCCATGCTAATAGCGGCGGTGTTGTTTGTGATTAGCGGTATTGGATCTGGATTTGCGTTTACTATCTGGGATTTTACCTTCTGGCGCGTTTTAGGAGGCATTGCCGTGGGTGCGGCTAGTGTGCTTGCGCCTGCTTATATTGCTGAGGTTTCTCCGGCTCGTTTGCGGGGGAGACTTGGCTCTCTACAGCAGATGGCTATTGTGGTCGGCATTTTTGTGGCGTTGCTCTGTGATTACTTTATTGCTACAGCCGCTGGATCAGCGACAGAACCCTTATTTGGAATTACGGCCTGGCGCTGGATGTTTTGGTCTGAAGTTCCACCCGCTGTACTATATGGTATTGCAGCGTTAACCATTCCTGAATCCCCTCGCTATCTAGTTGCTCAACACCGTGCATCTGAGGCGATCGCCATCCTAGCTAAAGTTGGAGAACGGAATCCAGCCGCAAAAGTCGAAGATATTGAAGAAACGGTAATGCATGAGCGTAAACCTCGCTTCTCGGATCTATTGAGTAGAAGTGGCCATATTCTCCCGATTGTCTGGATTGGCATGGGGTTATCGATCTTTCAACAGTTTGTTGGAATTAACGTCATTTTCTACTACAGCAGCGTGTTGTGGCGTTCTGTTGGCTTTAGCGAATCCAGCTCGCTGATAATCACCGTCATCACCAGCGTTACTAATATTGTGACGACATTAATTGCTCTCCTGTTTGTAGACCGATTTGGTCGTAAGCCGCTGTTGCTCCTGGGTTCGATTGGAATGACGCTGACCTTAGGAACGCTAGCGACCACCTTTGCAACTGCACCTGTAGATGCCACAGGTGCACCCGCCCTTTCGGGCAGTGCAGGGATTATTGCCTTGATTGCAGCCAATGTTTATGTCTTTTGCTTTGGGTTTTCCTGGGGACCTGTAGTTTGGGTGTTGCTGGGTGAAATGTTTAATAACCGGATTCGTGCCCTTGCTCTGGCGATCGGGGCTGCTGTGCAATGGATCGCCAATTTTATTGTCTCAACGACGTTTCCTCCTCTGCTGGACTATGCTGGACTGGGAACCGCGTATGGGTTATATACTGCCGCCGCCGCCGCTTCATTTTTCTTCGTCCTGTTCTTAGTTAAAGAAACGAAGGGCAAGGAGTTAGAAGCGATGTAGTCCTGATAATACCTCTAGACACTAAGTCTCATTATGCAAATGGGTGACAATGCAAGCGCGCCGAAGGTACGCTGGCATTGCCACCCATTCTGAGTTTTGCGCACCCGACGGGTAAGCAAAACCCGCAATGGGTTCCAAACTGAGAATTGCTAAGCTACAGCTATATTTTGTGATACAGGAATCTGGAAATGGTAAATTGACAGATGTAGTGTCAAGTTACTGTAGGTGCAGGATAAACTATGAAACCAGAACAGTTGGGAATTCAAATTGCAACCCAAATTTGCGATGGTGACATCGTAAAAGTCAGTAGCCGCGACACAACTTTATATCACTGTGAATATCACGATGATTAATGATGGCTAAACCTGTTCAAAAGCGCAAACGTCGGGGTGTGATTCTTTCACAGGAGGGGTTACAGCGTCTTCAGGAGGCTCAAGAGCAATTAGCCATCAAAAACAACGGGGGATATGCCTACACGCTAGAACAGCTCAGTCAGCAGACAGGACTGAGCGTGCGGTCTATTAGTCGGCTGCAAAGCTGTAAAGTAGCCGTTGATCGTCAAACGCTGGAAGAATTTTTTCGGGCCTTCAATCTAACGCTGATTGAACAGGACTATACTCAGCCAGATCTTCAGCTAGAGGAGATTGTAGAACAGACCTTTGTCAGCTCAATAGCCCCAAATTGGGGAGAAGCCCCTGATATTTCACTATTTTGTGGACGCACGACAGAACTGGCAACTCTAACTCAGTGGGTGCTATCCGATCGCTGTCGATTGCTTGGAATTTTTGGAATTGGTGGCATTGGCAAGACGGCGCTATCGGTCAAGCTGGCAGAACAGGTACAGGAACACTTTACCTATGTAATCTGGCGATCGCTCTACAATGCCCCACCGCTCGAAACCCTGTTGGCCGATCTGGTGCCCTTCCTTTCGGGACAGCAAACCACCAAAGCCGATGTGAGCAGCTTTTTGGAATGCTTGCGCAATGCACGCTGTTTGGTGGTGCTTGACAACATGGAAACCCTGCTGCAAACGGGAATGCAGGCGGGACAGTACCGCTCCGGCTACGAAGCGTATGGGACTCTGCTGCGCATGGTCGCTGAAACCCGTCATCAAAGCTGTTTGATCATCACCAGTCGAGAAAAGCCCTCTGAGGTGGCTCGATATGAAGGTATCGATCTGGCCGTGCGGACATGGCCTCTAAGCGGTTCCCCAGAAGCTGCTGCTGCATTGATTACAGCAACGGGGGTGACTGGTTCAGACGCACAGAAACAGGAGTTGGGCGATCGCTATCGATACAATCCCCTGGCGCTCAAAATTGTAGCCATTTCCATCCGCGATTTATTTGATGGCGAAATTGAGCTATTTCTGCAACAAGACACATTAGTGTTTAATGGCTTACGCCGATTGCTCGATCAACAGTTCGATCGCTTATCTGGATTAGAGCAGAGCATCATGTATTGGCTTGCGATTAATCGAGAGTGGACAGCGATCGCAGAGCTAGAGTCCGATATCGTTCCAGCGGTTTCGCGAGCTAGCGTGTTAGAAACCCTGGAAGCTTTGAAATGGCGATCGCTGATCGAATGCAAATCAGGGCGCTACACGCAACAGCCTGTAGTGATGGAATATGTCATCAATCGGTTGTGTGAACAAATTGGGGTGGAATTGCTCACGCATCAACTGATTCTATTTACAAAATTTCCCCTCATTAAAACCACCGTTAAAGACTACATCCGAGTAAGTCAGGAACGATTGATTTTAGGTGTGATTGGCGATCGCTTGCGATCGAAGTTTAATTCTCTGCACGGATTAGAAGACCATCTTCGGGGCATTTTACAAGCGCTTCACCGCGCGGCCCCTTTTACCGATTATGGCGGCGGTAATCTGATTAATCTCTGCTGTTATCTCAAGCTTGACCTCACGAACTATGACTTTTCAGGGTTAACCGTTTGGCATGGCTATTTTCAGCAGGTGAACTTACACCGTGTCAATTTTCAGAACGCCGATCTCAGTAAATCTGTCTTCGTTCAGACCCTTGAAAGCGCTTTATCGGTAGCGTTTAGCCCAGAGGGTGAATGCTTGGCGACCGCAGATACCAACGGTCAGATCTATCTCTGGGATGTGACAACAGGGCAACCTCGATTCACTCTAAAAGGCCATCGAAACTGGGTCTGGTCAGTTGCGTTTAACCCAGATGGAAAAACACTGGCAAGCTGTAGCGAAGATCAAACCGTGCGAGTATGGGATCGATCGACGGGAGCCTGTCTCAATGTGTTGCAAGGTCATACAGATTGGATTTGGGCAGTTGCTTTCAGTCCTGATGGCACTCGTCTGGTGAGTTGTAGCGACGATCGCACGGTACGATTATGGGATTTTGTGACAGGCGAACTGTTAAATACGCTGCAAGGGCATGAGAGTCGAGTCTGCTGCGTGTGTTTCAGTCCCGATGGACAACTTCTCGCTAGTGGCAGTGAAGACCAGACGGTTCGACTCTGGAGCGTCGAAACAGGTCAACCCATGGCGGTGTTGCAGGGGCATACGCAGTGTGTAGCGGCAGTGGCGTTTAGTCCCGATGGACGAATTCTGGCCAGCAGCAGCCACGATCAGACGATTCGACTCTGGAGCATTCCAACCGGACAGATGTTGCGCAATCTGCAAGGGCATACGGGGCGGGTGTTGGCGATCGCCTTTGCATCAGCACGGTTGACTGAAGCCTTAACCGGGTCAGAACAGACAGGCTATGTTTTGGCGAGCAGTGGGGATGATCAAACGATTCGACTTTGGCATAGCGGAACAGGCCAACTGTTGCGCGTCTTATCGGAACATACGAAACCCGTCACGTCTATTGCCTTTAGCCCCGATTATCAAACGCTGGCGAGCGGCAGCTATGACCAAACTGTGCGGCTCTGGGATGTCACGACCGGACAAATTGTCAAAATTCTGCGGGGGTACACATGTGGCGTGCAGGCGGTTGCCTTTGCGCCAACAAATGTATCTGAGGCTGGGGCATTTCGGTTAGCGAGTGGTGGGCATGACCATCTCATCCGAATCTGGGATGTTATGACTGGACGCGTTTTGCAAACCTGTTCAGGACACACCGATTGGGTGCGAGGAATTGCCTTTAGCCCAGACGGTCAGCGGTTAGTGACAGGAGGTCATGATCAAACGGTTCGCCTCTGGAATGCCGCTACAGGACAACTCTTGCACCTGCTGTATGGACACACCGACCGAATCCGAACCGTTGCGTTTAGCCCCGATGGTTGTTTGATTGCCAGCGGTGGAGAAGACAATCTTGTCTGCCTTTGGGATGCTACGACAGGTCAACGGATACGAATGTTGCGCGGCCATCAAGGAGATGTCTTAGCAGTAGCGTTTAGCCCAGATCAACACATTCTTGCAAGTGGTAGTGATGATAGCACGATTCATCTGTGGGATGTTGCGACAGGTGAACTATTAACTGTTTTGGAAGGCCATGACAGTTGGATTTGGGCGCTTGCATTTATGCCATGTCCCAATTCAAAGCGCTTATTATTGGCCAGCGGTAGCGAAGACCAGACAGCTCGACTTTGGGATATCACAACAGGTCAAATGCTAACTCTGTTTCAGAACCATACGAGTTCGGTTTCATCGATCGCCTTTGATGCAACAGGTCAAATCCTGGCGACAGGCAGTTATGATCAAACCATTAAACTCTGGGATGTCAAGACGGGTCAGGTGTTGCGAACGCTACAGGGCCATACAGGTTGGGTTCGGTCAATTGATTTTAGCCCCCTCTATAGCACTATGGACACTGGCGATCTGAAATCACCATTTCTGACTCAGATGCTGGCTAGCGGTAGCACAGATGAAACAATCAGATTGTGGGATGTGAACACAGGAAATTGTTTGAAAACACTCAGGGCCGATCGCCCCTACGAAGGCATGAACATTACAGGCATTACAGGCATTACGGATGCTCAGAAAACAACGTTGATAGCGCTAGGGGCGATCGCAAACTAGCAAGACTTGCGATCTAGATCGGTATCTTACGGAAAACCAGGAACCTGTAATGTATGTTATGGATGCGCGCTCTTTAATCCGTCACAAGAGTAATTTTGGGACGAAGTAGGTCACTATAGGATGAGTATATGTGTCAATGCATTACAAGTTTGCCATCTCTATACCGTTTATGCCAGAATAGCTGGCTGATTGTAGGATCTTTATACTGTTATCAGTAAAGGAAAACCGTGAAACGCAAAGATAGATTGCAATTCAAGATTTAGCTAAATGTTTTAAGGCAAAATACACAATAATTCGTTCTAGAGCTGTTTCAAATTCTCATGTTGAAGCTAATTTAGGGCTTTGTGCTTCCGTCGCTAAGCACGAAATCCTGAATTGGCATGTACGAGTTGTTCACCTGCGGAAACTTGTATTGTTTTAACTGTGAAAGCGAGAATTACTGGAATCATGCTTAAAGAGTAAATAGAATATTTCGCTGTATTTTTTAGGGCATTACGCTTTAACTTTCTAAGGAGTTCAAACGATGGTAGACGGATCAACTGTGATTGGTCGGGGTAGTCTTGTCCTGTCTATTAATAATCCTACTGATCCACAAACTCCAGTTCAGCGGTTAGTTCGATATGAGATTAGCGGTGATGGATTAAAGTTTTTTTATCCAGTTTCGAGTGGTACCCCGCTTAAGTTTTTTGATCTGCTGAAACTGCCTGATTTAACTGTGTTTGGGAATGCTCCACTCAACGTTTTCGGGCATCTGGTACTGTCTACCTTACCAGCTTCGCCTCGACCTGCTTTTACGGATGTATCACTCAACCAGAGCAGTTCTGACGTGACGCTGATCGTTCGCCAGGCTGAAGCGTTTGCTCAAAGTACAAACAAACATCTTGTCTTTAAGGAGCTAGATCTACGGTTTACAGAACGCCAGGGTCAGGTAGGGCTGCTGGTTAACGGTAGCGTCAAGGCAGTGTGGTTCGGTCAGGATGTGACATTAGACGCGGGGCTAGATGATACTGGATTAGTGTTTACCTATAAAGCAGGTTCTCGCGCCAATCCAATCTTGCTCAGTCCGTTAGGCACTTTAGATTTAACAACGCTCAGCGTCAGTGCTAAGTCAAAGAATTATTGGAGTCAGTTGCAAGCGCTCTATACCTTTGATGAAGGTCGAGATACGCTCGTCAACGATAGTTCAGGAGCGGGAACACCCGTTAACCTGACCATTAGAACGCCTGCCACTGTTAAATGGAATAAAGGATACGTCACGGTAGGCGCAGATTCGTTGATTAGCAGCAGAACCGCAACAAGTTCGGTTTCGTCTTCTGGGAATCAACCCTCCTCTGCTCCCAGTACGGCACAAAAGATTATTGATGCGTGCAAATCCACGAATGAAATTACGATCGCCACTTGGGTTCAACCCGCTGAACTGAATCAAGGTGGGCCAGCACGCATTGTGACGCTTTCGGAAGATCAGGACGATCGCTTTTTTACCCTGGGGCATGGGCCAGATGGAGGCGAAAAGTCTGCTCTTTATACCGCACGATTGCGAACCACAAAGACTGGCAAAAATGGAACCAATCCCTCGCTCTCTACACAAAACGGCACCGTTGCATTGAAGCTGTCCTATGTGGTCTATACGCGTGATGCAAAGGGTGTAGCGCGAATTTATGTGGATGGCATTCAACGGGCTGAAAGTAAGGATATTACGGGCGATTTTAGCAACTGGAAGGAAAATGACTTACCCGATTACGGCTTAGCGATCGCTAACGAAGTCAATGCTCTAGATTCAAAAGGAGATAAACGACCCTGGAAAGGAGATATTTATCGAGTTGAAATTTACAATCGAGCGTTATCAGAAGATGAAATCCTTCAGCGCTATTATCCCTCTATTCAAGTTAGTGGAAACCTGGCTCTCAGTAACGTCCCTGCGCCCTTGACTCAACCATTAACGGCGAAAGTTGATCATCTGCGCGATCGCACGCAAATTACGGTACAGGACACAACGATTCGAGAGGTAACGCCGCTATTTCAATTTGAGACAATTGGGTTTAGCTGGCAAAAAGTAGGGGATGCTTCCTGGACGCTCCTGCAAGGTCAGGTTGCCGCGCGATTATGGGGGAATATGCTGACCCTTGTTTCACAGCCGGATGGTGCTAGTGAGCGAGTACTGCCGCTTACAACGCTACCCAATCAAGTGGTTAATCTGTTGCTGGATGGCCTCGGAAGCCTCACATTTGCTCGAATTGCGCTGCGATCGCGCTCTACAGATACCGGATTGGTATGGGATGTCAGCGCTGACACCAGCATGAACGAAGTGATCTTGCCGCCGCCCGATCGCCGTCCCTTTGACTACAAAACAGACTTTCGTTTATTCCAACCGACGCTCGGCATTGAAAACGGTCAATTTGTTCTGAAGGGCCAATGGTTAGGACAGGCGATCGCCTTCTACGGTTTACGTCGCAATGGTCAACTGGTTTTCCAGAGTAATGTGGCGTTTGATCTGCCATTTTATCTGTCGCTCGGCCCGATTTATGAACCGGAAACAGCAGTGAAAGTAGCGGATCAGGTTAAAGTGTGTCAAAGTCCGGGATGTCGGCAAACAATACACACCGCTTTATTGGTAGAACTGAGTGCGGCTGGATTTTCGGCGATCGCTACAGGTTCGTTCCAGTGGGAAGATCCAACGCTCACGGTGCATGATTTAACGGTGCCAGAGTTTACGGTCTACACGCTGCCGACGACATGGAATGTGCTACTGGATCAAGTGATCAATCAGGTCAAAGCTCATGCGAATGATATCTTCGCGCCTCATGTTAAGCATGAGCGAGATTACTTCTTCGCTACTCAAACCAATAAACCGCTGATTTACTATGGAAACAGTAATTCAGCATCTCAACCTGCGATCGCCGTTGCGCTGCCAAATGTATTTAATGCAGACTCTAAAGTGACGTCTGATGGATCAGTATTTGATCTCATGCAATCCTCAAAAGGTTGTGTGCTGACGTTGAATCCAGGGAGCTTATCGAGTGATGCGATCGAAGCGGACTATCGAATATTTCTGACAAAGCTTGCAAGTAAGCCCCCAAATGTCCTGCGATTTGGAGCTACTAATTTAATTAAAACGCGAATTGCAGAACGTTTGCCCATGCCTATCGATCGCGTGCTGTATTACTACTACGGATTTGAGCCAACCCGCAATTATCTAGATTTACATAGCGGAATGCGGCTACGAGTAGATTATCAAAACTATCAGTTTGTCCATCCGTCTGATCGCACGGCTAGTAATGGATTTGTGGGCAGTGGCTCTGCTTACTATTACATCAACAGTTATAAGCATTCTGATTCTCAATACTTACTGGGATTCGACAGCTTTCTGTCCAGCATTGAGTCGGTCGTGAATACCAATGTGGCTCAGCTTGGTGCAGGTGGCGTGATCGATTTACTGCGATCGGGCTATCGCAAGTCGTATTATCGCTTGTTCTATCCGGCTCAATTTTCGGATGCGGTTGGACAAATTGGAGCCGAACGAGTAGCGACATTAGTGGGAGCTGATAGTTTGGCCGAGATTCAGAATGCCACGAAGCAATATGTGGAACAGGGTCAGCTTCAGGATACCAGCGGGTATGTCAGTGCTTATTTCCGGGGGCGGGCAGTTGTGATTCCAGAAATCACGGTATTTGTACAGGAGCAGCCGATTTATGTGCCAATAGGCACCACGATTCGTCAACTCATCGAACGTTATGCCAATATTCCAGCCGTGACGTTAGGGCAAGATTTGCGATCGTTTCAAGGGAAGTTTCGGCCTCGCCGTTTAATTCACGATGGCGTGAATAGTGTGCCTTCGTATCGGTTCATTAACTTTAATCAGTATGAAGCCACGACCAGTGGCCTGGATGTTTTTGATTTACCCGTGGTGAAGGGCGATCGCTTTTACTTCTAATCCAACCCTTGCGTGACCCGCCGTAGATGCTACCGTGACATTTCCTAACCCCCAGGATTATGGTGACTCCAACGTTTGAAAAACTGGATGCGTCCAGTTCATTTTTTGTCTTGGCTCAATCTGCGATCGCCACTCCCAGCAGATTTTACGGCATTGCCTTTTTACCTGCGAGTGAGGTAGACAGTTCGACATTAACGCTGGCTCAAACCTGGATCGATCACCCTGGCGTTTATCTCTTTTTGAATGTCGTTCCGGGTGAAGCCACACAAAGTGCAGAATCGGCACTACAGACCGTATTGAATGCTGATTTTGAAGCTGCACTACATCACGTTTTGCGAGATCCAACCTTACGCCAGGTTCGATTTCTCTGGATTGAGAATCCCCAGGAATCCTTCACGTCATGGCGGATAAACCAATTATCAACGGCTCCTTCAACTCAGCCGGAAGAACAGTTGGTTGATCGGGTGACGTATTTGGATATTCAAAACTATGCGTTGGCGATCGCTCGAAACAGCACTATTCGTCTTGCAGACGATAGTTTCCTCATCACGAAATCTCGTGCTGACGGATTTCGCTGGATGACTGGATATGGAGTCAATCAGATTGAGGGAATTGGAGATGAAATTCAGCTACCGTTTACGGGCAGTCAAGCTGGGTGTCTACAGTTTACGCTAACGCTCAAACGACCTGAGTCGAGTCAGCCAAACTCACCAGAAATCTCAGAGTTAAAGCATCTGGAGGTTGGATTTCAACTCTTTTTTAATGATCCAGATTTTACCAATACTGTCTCCGATTTTTATCTCACGTCAACGTTTTATCCGCTCTGGTTTCAAGACGATGCGATCGCTGTTAAAGCGCTATTAGATGGATTGAAGTCGATCGCTCCATCTGCGACATCTCCCGATCGCTACTACACTCAGGATGTCGTTTTTAATGCCACATTAGACCTGCTTAATCCTCTGGATGAGGCGCGCAGCTATTTTGAGTTAATCGCTCCAGCTGAATTGCCTTCGTGCTATCGCACCAATTTGGGCTATACGGTTCATCTCACCTCCCATAACGGCAAAGGGCGCATGGTATTTGCTCCGAAACCGTCGGCCAGTAATTCTCTGGACTCAGCCCTGTATTTGACTCCATCCGGTGAGTTTGTCATCACGATTCCTCGCTATGGGGCAGAATCAGCGATCGCTCAAACAGATTCCGACAATCTGCTGTGCGGTTTATCGGGCGTAGAATACGTCAAACTTGCGTCTGATCAAACTAATTTGCTCTGTTTTCGTCCCGGTCAAGCGGCTTATGCTCCAGGATTCGCGGCTGTCGCCAGTATGACCGATCGCCTGCTGGATTTAGTCAGTCTCTACTCGAACGTATCGCGTGATCACTTACAGCGAGACGATTTTCTGGAGCCTCACCTCAACATCACGAACGTTGAGCGCATTCAGATTCTAGAAGAGTTGCAGCGAGCGTATTTCCCGCCTGATTACTCGCTCAGTTCTAAAGAACAGGACAAACTGATCGCACTTAAAACGCTAGATGAGTTGGTCATCTGGTTTCAGCAAACCTTGCGAGCCAGTAAACCCGTCAGCGCAGAATCGCTGACCACCATAGCCACCACAGCCTGGGCGTATATCCGTCAAATTGGCGAGACGGAGCCAATCTACTATGCCCAGCCCGATCAGGCTGTTTTGTATCAACCCTCCCCTCAAAACAGCAGTGCAAATCTTCACCTGCTGCGCTACATGGAGGTAAAAGCGGCGACGCTGCCCGATCCGGAAAATAATCCCCTGCCCGTGTTTCCATTACTGCCGTATGGTGGTGTGCAAACCAAATTGATGGATTATCGAGAACTGGAATTGAAGGTGATTAGCCCTCTGCGGCGATCGCGCATTACAGAAATCACGGTGGCTCGTCCTATACAGCCATTAGTCACGACTGATGAAGCACCGGAAGATAATTCTGTGATGGCTCTGAATGCTCCCGTTCGAATAGCCGCTTTTGCCGCTATGAAATCAGCGGCTGTGAGTGAAGGAGCATTAGCTACATCTGACGATCAGACAGGCACAACTCCACAAGGCTTACTGGCGACTTTCTCTAACGAATTCAACACTCTAAAAACCTTACTGTTAGCCAAAGGAACCGACGATGTCGATGTAACGTTTAACGGGCTGGAGAAGCGATCGCCCCTCTGGGACTCGCTTCAATCTAACCAACTGTTTCTGGTCATTTCTGATGCCACGAAACTCAAAGCTTACTTCCAGCAAAATCAACTGAACATTCAGGACTGGATCTTTAATTTAAATCCAGACGACTGGCGTGAGAATACGGTTCTAATTTTCAAGTTTTACAATAAACCTCTGATCGAGCTATTAGAGACAACTAACACCTGGTCGCTACCCGATGAGTTTAATATCAAGCCTGCGGAAACGCGTCTGACATTAGCGAACTTCTTTAAAGAGGTGCTGGATAAAGACACGGATAAAGCCAGCGTTAAAGATCGAGAAAATTATGCAAATTTAGCGCGTGCGGCTCGGTTAGAAAACTGGTCAGGTATTCTAGCGCTTAACGTTAAAGTGCCGCCCAGTAATTTCCCAGAAAGCCTACAAGCATTGGCGGCAGGCATCAAAGAGGATCAGTTCTATGCGCAATATGTTGGCATTGAAACAACGCCGATTCGTCCCGAAAACGGTCAATTAGTTGCAGGACAATCCTCGTTATTTGGTTTGATTGACTATCAAGATGATTCCGTTCCACCGCCCAACCCGTCGGGCTATAATTTTCAGGTGACGCTGCTGCGCGTTTTGTTTCAGAATTCACAAATTAAGGCTTTCTCTAGTGAAATTAATATCACGCTCGATCGCTTGTTTGATGAACGCACACAATTGTTGCAGAGTACCAGCGGACGCAATATTGTTGTCTTAAAAGGAACGGCAGAGAATCACAACGGCAAAACCACGTATGCATTTAGCTTCAGCGGCGAAAACCATTTTGCCTTGCCGGACAGCTATGCGCTGAACGAAGTTGAAGTGATTAAAGCCCAGTTTTCAACAGACCCGATCGCCAATCCCAGTGATCCCGCAACAACGATTACGGGACGCTTTACCTTCTGGGGACGGTTAGACTTTAAGTATCTGGAAAAATTTGATGTGTTTTCCTTTGGTGCAACTCCCGCATCTAACGCAACAACGGCAGAGAATGATCAGTTCCTCAGCTTCTCAAATCTGGTTGTGACGTTGAAATTTGCGAAGAATAAACCGGGCGATCGCGAGTTCAAATTTGATCCGAGTAATCTCACGTTTGACTTACAGAAAAGCAAAGTTCGCCCTAACAGTCTCCACGCTAAATTTCCGATCAAACTCAACAGTTTTGTCTATCTAGATGGCACAAAAAAAACAACCGGATATCTTCCGGTTAAAACTCCACTCGGTAGCGGTCAGTTGCCTAATAAGGGATACGGGCTAGTCTTTGATCTGGATATGGGCAATTTAGGAGCGCTGGCAGGTGTCACCCGATTTGTCTCAAGCTTGCTAGTAGCGTGGGTGCCAAACACCAGTACTCCGTCCGATCAAGACGTGATTCCAGATGAAGACACACCACCCAAAGCATCCACCAGCGGAAACTTTTTTGTCGGATTGCGGTTGCCAGGATTATCGGGCGATGTACTCGGGTTTGCATTGCAAAACGTGATTAAACTGAGTTTTAAGAGCGTTGAATTTGTAGTTGAGCCGGGAAATGAACAACGCGCTATCAGCTATATTTTGAAATTAAAAAGTATTGCGCTGAAACTGTTCGTTTTCTCTTTCCCGCCTAATGGTCAAACTGAATTGATAATCTTCGGTAATCCTAATGCAGAGGATAGTAATGACGCCATCGGTTGGTATGCTGCTTATGCTAAAACTCCACCACCAACCAACTCACCAGGTCAACTACCCGGTACAGCTTCCTCATCTACCAGATGATGATCTGATGCGTTCTCAAGCCTAAAGCTAAATAGTGAACATGGTATTGCGTAAACCTATTTCTGAATTCAGTGGTTACTATGGCAGACGACACCCCAATCTTAACAGCCAAAACCATTTTAGAATTCACAAATGCATTAAACAGGAGATATTCCTTAGACTTGCCGACAGTCTTTCCAACGAATACATTTCTATGGATTTTATGGAACACAATTTTACAAAATGTTCAAGTTAAAACTAATGACGAGAGCACCTCCTATACTTTAGAAGGAAGATTAACAGTCCCTCCCTTCAAAACACCTGCAACTGTTCAGATTGTAGTAGCAGATTTACCCACTGAAAGTGAGTGAATATTGAACTAATCTCCTCACAAATTATTAGGAGCTAGCACGTATATGGTTCTTAGTCCAAGGACAACGACAACATCGACAACAGACTTTTATTTCGGTGTTGTTTTCGAGTTAAGTGGCAAACAAATCAAATTAGAACCGCTCACCCCAATTAATCGAATCAAGCAGACTGGTCTTGAGTGCGAAATAGACGAACCCGTAAATTTAGGTGAGATTGGGGAAAATCTCAAAGATCTGCTTGACACATTAGGGGCAGATCCAGACACCATTTTTGTGGAGGGTACAACTCAGATTAAGCCAGAGATCAAGGATCTTCCCGTCGTTGGTGAAATCGTTGAAACCCTTCTAGAAGCGAATATTACGATTGAGCAGTTTCATCTCAAGATACCTCCTAAACCTGCATTAGCTCCTACCCCCACCCCCACCCCACCCCCTACCCCCACGCCTACCCCTGCAACTGCAAGTACTCCTACGCGCTATACCGTTGGCATGTCTGCGGTGTGGGATGTAGAAGCAGGTAAAGGCCGGCTCTTTGGCAATGTTTTTCTCAGAGGTCTTTATTTGAAAGTGAGTAATGAAGGATTACCACCACCACCAGCACTTCCATCTACTCCTACTCCTACCCCAACCCCATAAAATGGTAGCCCTAAAAGGGCATTGATTTGTTGTTGTGCAGTCTTGGAGTGCGCAACAACAAATCGTTACCTTAATGTCAGATTTGCAAGTTGAGTTTCGTGTGATTCAAATCAACTTACAAAAGCTCATTGAGATTTATCAGGCAAGCTAATGAATGATGTGCCAACTCAACCAACTATTAGTTTTAGTATCCTTGCAGAACTGAGAGCGGCAGGCAGCAACGTTAATTTAGTTCTGGAACAAACTCAGGAGAAAGGCATTACCGTTCTCAGGGGCGGTATGCTAAAGGGGCAAAGGCTCCCTGTTGTAGCACTTTTACAGGAAATAATTCCGGAGTTAACACCACTGGAATCGTTTCGGCAGCTTGCCATTACTCGGTTGCAGGTCGAACTGCGGCCTAAATACAGCACATTTACGTTTGATGCAGCGATCGCCAATCTCTGGGTACTCGAACTGGAATCAGGCCCAACGCTGGCCATTGACGAAGTCACGCTGCTGATTAAGACCGCTCCACAAGAAAAAACGTTAGCCTTTACGGGCAAATTTCGTTTATTCGGTGGCGACTTTGCGCTGAGCGTTAAGCAGGTCGTCTCGACCCTCAATGCTCTGCCATCCGGGGGACAATCGTCTGAACAACCAGCAACTCAGCGTAAAAGTCAGTGGATTATTAGCGCCAGAGCAAACAATATTCATTTAGAACAACTGGTTAAAGCGATTTTTAATGAAGATCCAGGCCAATTTGGATTAGAAAAATTAGTTATTAGTGTTCTTGAATTTAACTTAATTCGCACACAGTCTACGAATCCCGTTGCAACAGAATCGATTTATGCGTTTCGGGGCGCGGTGCTATGGGATACCGGAATTTCGCTTACAGATGGTGGAGCTAGCCTGCAAGTTGAAGCAATTGTTGATGTTCGCAAGAAACCGGGGCAGGCGATCGCAGGCCAGATTAAAGGTTCCGTCAGTGCCTCAGTTCCTTTCTTTGAAACACTGCGTTTATCTGCCATCTATACATTTGGCCCAGTTCAAAAAGATCTTATTTTTCAGCTCCAGTTAGGTCGTCTGCTGCTCACGGCAATTTATAAAAGCACAGCTAGTAGTAAAATCTTGAGCTTTACGGTTGGTCTTGCTGATGGTCGTCAAGCGATTAAATTTGGTGAAATTATTAGCGCAGTCGTCAGTTTATACGACCCGAATATCACGGACTTTGAGCTTGACGCGCCTTGGGATGAACTGGGTAAACAAGAAATTCAACTAAACAAATTTAAGTTTGAAATTAATCTCACAACCAAGTCATTTACAGTTGCCTATAATGCAACGCTCGATTTAGTTCTATTTAAAGTATCTGACATTGGCCTCACCTATCAGCGAACATCCGTTACACAAAGCAGCATCAGCCTGTCACTAACGATTAATATTCCGGGACAGGGGGCACAATCGACCGCGTGGGACCCTGTGAATGAGAATCCGCCAACGGTGCCAAGTCAGGGGACACCCCCAATTTTTGATTTGCAATTTTTGGCGATCGGGCAACGGGTGTCGTTCGCGCCAGAAATTGTAGCGCAGGCCCGCAACATCACGCAGGTAATGAACGTGATGCGGCAAACCATGATTCCGCTCCCTCCAGCACAGCGACGGCAAAATCCCCTGGTGGCGCTACAAAATGCTTTACCGCCCGCTCCGGTTAGCGTTGATCCGACTCAGGCGATTCAATTTAGCGGTGAGCCAATTCAATTTAATGCGGCCAGTGGCTTGCTGTTAGGTGCCCAGTTCTCGGTGATTGGCACACTCGACATGAGCCTGATCTTTAATGACCCGCTCATTTATGGTTTGCGGATCGGGCTGTCGGGAGCCAAGGCCAAGATTTTTGCCGGACTTCAGTTTGAAATTCTCTACCGTCGCATTAGCGATACGGTGGGCGTTTATCACACCGAGCTAACGTTGCCCGATGCCATGCGGCAGCTTGAGTTCGGTGCGGTGAGCGTTACGCTACCCGTGGTCGTGATCGATATTTATACCAACGGCGACTTTGGGCTGGATGTTGGTTTCCCGTGGAATGGTGATTTTTCGCGATCGTTTGCAGTGCAGGCGTTTCCATTTATTGGGGCAGGTGGATTTTACTTCTACAAGCTGAGTGCTGAAACCGCGACCAGCGTTCCGGTCATTACTAATGGTAAGTTCAATCCGGTGCTGGAATTCGGTATTGGCTTGATGATTGGCTTGGGTAAGAGTTTTGACAAGGGCGTCTTGAAAGCCGAACTCAGCATCAGCGTTCATGGATTGCTGCAAGGGGTGATTGCCTGGTTTAATCCCTCTGATCCGGCGCTCCCTACTGATCAGTACTATCGAGTGCAGGGTGGTATTGCGATCGTTGGTCGTCTGTATGGCGTGGTTGATTTCGAAGTCATCCGCGTTGATGTTGAAGTGATTGTGCGCGCTGCTGTGCTGTTTGTAGTGGAATCATATCAGCCGACTCAACTGGTTTTAGAAGCGCAAGTTTCAGTTCGTGCTTCCATTAAGATTGTTTTTGTCCGCATTCACTTCTCGTTCAGCCTGAAAGTTCGGCAAGAATTCACGCTCGGTTCTGCTAAACCGACTCCCTGGCGGTTAGCTCCTAATCAGCCCGCTCGCGCCGCTCAACTGCAAGCCCGCACCGCCGTACCGATGAGCAATTTTGCAGCATTTGCAGCTCCACAAGCGATCGCCTCTCCCCCATCCGTACAGCGATCGGCAGCCGTACCAGATACCGTTGAAGTAGCCGAAATGCCTCCTGCCTCAACCGTATCCGATACGGCGATTGCTCATGAATCTGCGGTTACGCCAGTAGCCTTTACCCAAAACCAATCAGTCTCCGGAACAACGGAATTTTCTGCCAGTGTAACAAGTTTAGTAGAAAGCTTGGTGGGAGGGCGATCGCTCAACTGGCAACCTGTGAAGTTTGCGATCCCATCTGATATTCGACCTGAAACAAAAGAAGCGGATAAGCTGCGTCTGGATATTTATTTCCAACCTGCTGTGACCAAAACAGAGAATGGCGTGCGAGGGTTAGCACTACTGTTTATTGAAAACTCGATTGATGTCGCGCAGGATAATCCACAAGAAATTGGTAATTCTGCGATCGACAACGATACTGACTTTGATGAACTGGTTAAACTGCTGTTGAAGTGGACTGTGTATGCCTATATGTCCACTGATAGTGCGAATTCTGACTCCATCAGCATTGATAATATTCTGCTCACACTTGATCTGTTAGAGGATATTTACAGTGCAGTTGTTCAAGACTTCCAGGACAGCTCTAATGTCTTTAATTTCTGGAATACTTTAACTCAGTTTTTAGGTAAAAATATTCTCTTTGATATCAACGATCGCCCCAAGAAAAGTGGTGAGATAAGCGGTGCTATTTTCCCCATGTTCCCACAACTCACGATGCAGTTAGGGGATAATGGCCCGATTAGAGATTTTGATGGAGATGCAGTGTTCCGCCGCACGGCTCAGGTGATTCAGGATTTACGAGACTATTTCCAACCGCTTCAAGTCCGTCACGGCAACACGGTTGAACAAACCGCTACACCTGTGTCAGATGATGGCAATAGCTCAACAGGAAATCCTGTATCTGGGCCAGATATGTACATGGCGCAGCTTATTTTTGTGGATTATTTCAAGCTGCTGATTCGCTCAGTGTTACAAAGTGCGATCGACCATGTTGAAGATCAGATTAAGCAATCTGGATCAACCCGTGAGTATTACCGCATGTCAGTGATAGAGCTACTCAACACCTTAAATCAGGGTGGCCCCTTTAACCATTTAGCCGCCACAGCATCTCGCTTTTTATTACATGGTCTGCGCTTACCCAAACCAACTGGGCAGGAAACAGAAGCGCTATATCAGGCTACAGGCCAACAATTTGATATAGCCGTGTCTTCTAATCCAACATCCGGAGTCGTCACGATCGCACCACACACCATTACCCTCCGAGATCCTGATAACTTGCCCTGGATTCGCTTTATCGACTACACCAGTGAAACAACATCAACCCGCAGTGATAATACGCTACGCTACGTGTTCCCCAGCGAGATTGATACACTCATTCAACAGCTTAATACGGCTAGTTTAAATCTTTCAAATCAATTACCCGACGCGTTGCCTTTCTACGTTTCGAGCCAACAGCACTACACGTTACGGCAGAAAACACTTTGGCAGCAAAATGGAGAAACAACGATTGAATTGCTAGAGCTACCCTCTGATCTGCGAGCGTATCTGGGTACCAAGTCAAACGGAGTAGATTTATCGCTGAAACTGAATCAAACAAATCAGGCTGGAAATCAGCTTCAACCAGAGGCGATCGCCTCCAGTCAAATTACCTGGCTCACCAAAATTCGTGTTAACATTCGCCGCGTATCAAACTCAGACGGTTCAAAAACGCTTCGTAACACCTACCTCATGTTGGGCACAGATGAACCGGGCAAAGACCTTTTAGAAGCAATTCTGAATACCAATGCGGCTCTACAGGTCTCGATACTGTATGGCTCAGGAAATTCAAGCCAGTCTGATAATGCCACTCTAATCAGTCGATCGAATGCTAATAGTTTATTGCTGAAAACAAACTTAAAAACTTCGATTACAGCGAGTGATACACCTGATTTATATAGTGCTCAGTTATCTGCTAATGCATCTGAAGATGAGCGAAAAAACTTTATCAAATTACTCTGGCAGAGTAGTACAATCACATCTGGTGGACATTATTTTTATTATGCCTACGAAGAAAATGATGAACTTAAAGATTTACCTGACGAGGTTTTCAAAGACGGTCTGAGTGCAACGTTAGTTCTGCTCATTCAATTAGATAAACATACACAGAAAGCGTATTCGTTCCATAACTGTGTGGCGATCGCAGATTCCATTCCATCCGATGCTGATGTGTTGGTTGAAAGCGCCGATACGGTGAAGGCTCTCAGCATTCCGGCTGGAAATCTCGGCTTCAGGCTAACGCGTGATGCGATTCTGATTGACTCCAATAACAACACGGCAGAAGACGAACTTCAGAACTTCTATCAACTGCTGGGCTATCAGCTTAATGATTCGTCCAAAGATGCAGACAGTCAGTCTGAATTCCGCAACAGCGATGAAGGTTTGCCAATTGGGCCTGCTGCCGATGATCCCAATACACCGCTGGATGATGGACTGTGGATTTATGAGCGTGTGCTTCCCGTCTATGCGTTTGCTGGGCAATTACGGATGAGCGATCGCGGTTCTCAACTGCCTCCGGCCTCATTGAATCCGTATGCCGGAATCAGCGAAACAGCCGCCGTTGGCGTGCAGTTTGATTGGCGTGATGTGTATGGCAATCGCTATGCAAACACATCGAATCTCACGAAGCTGTTTAAGGTTCGCTATTTCGATAAGCTCATTGGATTAAATCAATGGCCTTCTGTGGGGGAAAGCTACACCTTTACGCGTAAGGATGATCAAACAGTCAATCTTAATCTAGAACTGGTGCTGGATCAGTCGAAATACATTCCCGTTCCAGGTTCTATCTTTGAGGAGATTCAACAGAAAACTAGCGCCGATCGCGCTACCTATCAACAAATTTATTATCAGATTCACCAGCCCGACATCACGTTCACAGTTCATACGTCTGTCCTCAATGGTGACTCCTATACCTTCACAGGAGAAGATAGAGCCTTCTTCACC
>DATNPS010000033.1:0-3120 GCA_036703095.1 Crinalium sp.
TTCTTTTGGCATTGCAGGTGTCACCATTAAAGACAGCAAACTTCGCGTCACTGACTCAGCGTTACCATTCTCTAGCGTGTGTATCGTTTCATTCAATTGCTCAGGCGTAAACACTGCTCCCGACTCGGCTAGCTCTTGAGCATCCCAATACGATCGAGTGATTAGCAGCGGCGATTGATCAACCAACACTAAGCGATCGATTGCATCGAATCCAAACAAATCGAAATAACTCCAGATGATTGAACAGCCTAATGAATGACCTAATAGATGTGGGTTTTGGAGTTGCAGAGCGCTGATCAATTCCTGAATATCTTTGGACAAGCGAGAGACTCGATAACCGAATGACGCTTTTTCTGACTCACCGTGTCCTCGTAAATCGGGGACAATTACCTGATAGCGTTCGGCAAAAACAGGAATTTGATACTTGAATTGTTCCGCCGACTGCGACCAGCCGTGAATCAGTACGATCGGTTGTCCGCTACCCGCGCTGATGTAACTCAATTGAACACCATCAGATGCTGTGAATATTTTTCTTTGCATAGTGTACTTTCCTGGCATCAATAATCAGGTAGACGTTCTGGCTCTAGAAGGTTCAGTCTTGCCAATTGGATTCGAGGATAACGCTGCAAAAGTTTACCCGCTTGTAAGTCGAGTCCATGCGATCGAGAACGTCAGCATTAACCGTGCCAAACGTCGTTTCAGGTCGGTGTTTCATGCCATCCGCAAAAGCCTGGATGATGTTTTCTTTAAAGTGGCTGCCACGCGGATGAGCGGAAATCACTTGCTCGCGTTGCTCAGGTGTAAACTCCCAAAAGCCGAGACCTAAAACATCCATCTCCACTCCGGCTGTCACCAGGGCAACTTCTGGCTTTTTATGTTGGGGAATTCCTGGTGTCGTGTGCAGCGCGATCGCATCCCAAACCAGCTCGATCGATGCTTCTGAAATCTGGTGCCGACGCATAAAGTCCCGTGCCGCATTGGCACCATCGACCTCGAACCTTTCGGTTGAGTGGCGGTAAGCCTTAGTCAGTCCGATGTCGTGAAACATCGCACCAATATAGAGCAATTCCGAATCAAACTTCAGACCTTTGCGAATTCCGGCAAGGGCACCAAACAAATACACGCGGGTCGAGTGATGGAATAGAAGAGGAGATGCAGTGTCTCTGACCAGTTGGGTCACTTCACAAGCGATTTGGCTATCGGGAATTGTAATGTCTGCAACTGATAGGCTCATGTTTACCTCCTAGATATGAATAGTCAACTACACAAATAAATCAACGAGGACCACCTGTAATGTGCAGCATTTCGCCGGTAATCCAGGCGGCATCGGAGGACGCGAGGAAGACAGCGGCAGGTGCGATATCCTCTGGCTGTCCAATGCGACCCAGCGGGATTTGCGCTTCAATCTGTTTGCGGAAATCGCCTTCGACAGTTCCTGCTGCGTGCGTGCCTTCCGTTTCGACGAAGCTAGGATTGATGGAGTTGACTCGGATGTTGCGTGAACCTAGCTCTTTGGCAAGCGACTTCGTTACAGCATCGACCGCTGCTTTGGTGGCGCTATAGACTGAGCTGTTCGCAGGCGTGACGGTGCTGGCGAACGAACTAATATTGATAATGCTGCCGCCCGCCGAACCGAAGTGCTTTACTCCTTGTTGTGAGGTAAGGATTAACCCCAACACATTGAGATCGAAGTGCTTGTGAAAGTGTTCTTCCGTGATGTCTTCGAGTGGGAGATATTCATAAATTCCAGCATTGTTAACCAAGATATCGAGCCTGCCGAATACCTGCTGCGTCTTTGCAAAAAGACGTTCGACCTCTGCCTTTTTAACAACATTTGCCTGCACTGCGATCGCCTGACCGCCTGCGCTAACAATCTCATCGACCACGCGCTCGGCTCCTTCTTTGCTAAAGGCATAGTTGACGACAACGGCTGCCCCTTCTGCTGCTAAATGTTTGGCGATCGAGGCACCAATTCCTTTGGATGCACCCGTAACGACTGCGACTTTTCCTTCTAGCTTTTTCATGATGATGAGTGCTGTAGTTGTTGAGTTTAAAAGAGTCGTTCGCAACGGATTGCGAAAATATGAGAACGTACCCGTTCCAATACTGCTCGGTTAAGGAAGGTTATCTGTTGAGGCAAGCTGGGGGAGCTGGGGAAGGAAAAATAGGCAAATCCCGAGTAGTATTGGTACCGTTCGGAGCTGTGACGTCAGTCGCACCAATCTGATTCCAAGAGATGCTGCAAAAGTTCACCCCCTTGAAGGTCGCCTCCATTCAAGCAAGCACATCAGAAGGGTTTGGCAGGGATGTGTCGAGCAGCCAGGAACACAGGGTTTTGCAGTGGGTTAATTGACTTGAGTAATATTCGCCGAGTAGAGGTGCCATCTACGCTGCTCTGGAGTTGAGCCAGGAACATTATTGACTCGTCGCAGAACATAGCTACCGCGAAATCGCTGCCGAGTTCCATTCTTGGTAACGGCAGTAATCGTAACCGGAATCTCTATGTAGGATGAGCCTGCTGCTGGGTCTAATCTACCGGGTTCTCCAACCTCTACAGCAACGGATGCGGTGTTAGCAAAACCCTGTTTGAACTGCTTAAACGACTGATGGCTGGCAGCGCCACCTCCCTCCCAAGCCGAGTAGGCTTGTTGATAGTCTCGACGGGTGATCGCTGTGTAATAGTCCCGAATGACTTGGACTGCTTCCTGCTGGAGCGAACCAACATTGGTAGCGCTTCGTATAGGAGAGACGGGTGATGGGGGCGAACTGAAAATGCTTTGAGTGGGAGATGTTGGTAACAGCGTTGCAGTGGACGCGATCGAGGAGCTTGCAACCGATGGGGTATTCGCGAAAGGTGGCTGTGACTTGGCAGGGGCATTACAGGCTGTTATAGCGATAGCCCACAACACTCCTTCAACAGCAATACGATGCTGTTTCAACCAGATGCATAAAGAAAAGTTCATCATTGATAAATACCTCCCTTTTCTTTTCCTTTTCAACAAGTGTTTATTCTTAATTAGCTATTCGCTTGGCATTAGAACACCAGCACAATTAAGGTGACAATTATGAAGTAGACAGTGAATGGAACATAAAATCGCCCTAAACCTGCTTGCTGAGGTC
>DATNPS010000034.1:0-22675 GCA_036703095.1 Crinalium sp.
AAAGTTTACAGAGGGGGCCTATCGCCCGTCTGTCGAAGATGTCGATCGCCTCAAAGGTGAAGGGCTGTGGAATAACGATTGGGAAGCCTCACGAGAAATGGTTTACCGCCACTATGAAGGAATGGGGCGATCGCGCGATGACCTCAATCTCGACTATCAAGAACTCGTTGCCTTTTTTCAAAGTCGCTATCGGGGGCCTGATCCCCATCATTGGACAGGCTACATTTGCCATGAACCCTTGCTAATGGAGGCGACCTACCTCGACCAGCTAACGAAGGCAGGGATACCCTGGGGCTTTTTTAGTGGCGCAACGCGAGGATCGGCGTCTTATGTGTTGGAAAAGCGATTGGGATTGCAAACGCCTGTATTAGTTGCGATGGAAGATGCTCCCGGTAAGCCTGATCCCACGGGGTTATTTGATGTAATTCGACTCCTGGAAGAACGACACAGTCTGTCTGCTGATATTCCTGTTATCTATGCTGGTGATACGGTTGCGGATATGCAGACGGTTATACAGGCGCGCAAGCAGTATCCATCCCGCTCCTGGATCGGGGTTGGCATTTTGCCTCCTCATGCCCAAACGCCGTTTGAGTATGCTGAAGCGTATGCAGAGAAGCTGCGACAGGCAGGTAGTTCGATCGTTCTCGGCAATATCGAACAGCTACACCCCAATCAAATCCTCAGCTTGATTGTTTAGTTCTAGCCGTAGTTATGGGAATTAACGGGGTGCAGGGGTAGAACTCCTGGCTGGGGCAAACCTCCCACAGTTCCTTGGGTTTTCGATACGCGAACCGAATGCGAATTCAACGAATGCGCAAACTTGTGTCGCGCGACGCGCGACACAAGTTTGCGCGATTTCAGCCGTACTGTCGCGCGGCTGAAATCACGCTATCGAATTCACATCAAAATAAATTTCAAAAGAATTTCAAAATGAGAATTGCTGTCGTTTGGGTAGCTACGACTTTAGTCGTCAGGCGACGTGCCACCACCAAATTGATCCGGAGGAGGTAGGGTGCATTTGTAAGAATGTAGCGGTTGGGTGTCTTATGGAACCTTGATGTGGGTCACATCATTCGGTTCGATAGACAGACGTTTTTGTAGGTCAGCTATACGCAGGCAGAAAGGCAGATACCGATGCAGACGACGCTAGCGCTTGAGGATTTAGACACCTTAGGAATGAAGTTGCAAAACCTGCTGAACGATATTCCTGTCGGAATTCAATGCAGTCTTAAGGAAGAAAAGCTCATTGTTTTGGGGCAGCATCCAGCGGGAGCTTTAAGCGATCCAAAACAAACGCTCCGGTATTTGGAACGCAAGATTCAATCGCTCCAGTTACACTTTACCCAACAGGTGCGACTGTATCTGCGAATTGCTGGACAACAGCAACCGTATGCCCATCGTTTTTTCGTGATTCAACCGCCACCGCCACCGCCAAACCCGGCCCTGTGCCAACCAGGGACATTGGCGAAAAAAGATGAATGGATTATTCCCAGCGATGAGGAACTGGATGCGTTAATGCGGGAGCTAATGGCTCCCGTCTACGACGAGTTGGAACCGCCCAGTGCTTATCACGACTTAGGGCTGGCCCAGGTAGAGCCGATCGAGGAAGAGACAGATATCCCTACAGAGGCGATCGCCTTCCTGCCTCCGGCTGACCTTAACTTTGTGTGGTCGGAGCCGGATAGCCAGACGCCTCAGAAATCACGAGTTAATACCAAGGCTATTTTGTCGGCGGGCGTGGCGGCGCTGGGCGTCGCAAGCGGTGCATATACCCTGAGTCGGCCCTGTGTGGTGGGAAGCTGCCCGGAGTTGTCAACGGCGCAAGGGCTGAGCCAGGAGTCTACTCAAACAGTTCAGTCGGCTAAAGACGCGCAGGATTTGGCATCGGCCCGACAAACGCTGAACCAGGCGATCGCCACTCTCGAAACCATTCCCATGTGGTCAGGCCGTTCGCAAGATGCTCAGCAACTTATCCAAACGTATGAATCGCAGGGCCGCAACCTCGATAATCTAATTGCAGTAGAGGCGATCGCAACAGCCGCGACGGAAAAAACTCAGGCTCCGCTGTATAGCCTGGACGATTGGCGATCGCTGCATTCGCTCTGGAAAACAGCGGTCAACCAGCTTAAAAAGGTGTCTCCCGAAAGCGAGTTTTACGACTATGCTCAGGCGAAACTGCGGGACTATCAAGCCGTTTTAACGGAAACCGAATATCGGTTGCAACAGGAAGAAGCGGCTCAAACGAGCCTGGATCTTGCTAAACAAAGCATTCAACTGGCTGAAGCGCGGCGGCAAATTGCGCAGTCGGTGGAAAACTGGCAGCTGGTGCAGGCCAACTGGGAAGTCGTGGTTGAGCGGTTACAGGCGATTCCTCCCGGTACGCTGGCATCCGTTGAAGCGCAACGGCTGTTGACGGCGTATCAGCCTGAACTGGTGCAAACGCGCGATCGCCTGCAAAATGAGCAATCGGCAGCCAACCTGTTTGAACAGGCGAAGGAACGAGCGCAAATCGCCCAAACGGCTGCGCAGCAGTCTGATTGGCAAATGGCTACGTCCCTCTGGCAGCAGGCCAACGCGTATGCGGCACAAGTGCCCGCTAGCAGCATCTATCGCAATCAGGCCGATGCCCTGATGAATTCGTATCAAAAAGCCATTACTCAGTCCCAACCCTCTACGCAAGGCGCGTCTCAGCAGGTGTCAGCAGATTTAACCACGGTCTGCAACCGTCAGCTTCATGCGTGTGATCTGGTAGCGGTGAATGGTGCGATTCAGGTGCGGTTGAGTTCGGTATATGTGCAGGCGATCGCCGCCGCAAGAACATCTGGTAACGCTAACTTACAAAACACGTTTTACCAGCACCAACTCCTCCTAAAGCAAAACTTAGAAAGCCTCGCCACCAAATATCACCTCCCGGTTGAGGTTTACGATCCATCTAACGCTCTGCTGGCAAGACATCTGCCTCAGTCAAGCACTACGCAGACACGCTAGGAGAAAGGGGTGTGGGGGCTTTGCCCCCAGCCAGGGGTTCTACCCCTGCACCCCGTCCCAATCCAAATGACTACGGCTATAGCAGGACTGAAGAGGCATCCCCTAGCTGGCGATCGAGAATCGACGACGCATGATGTCGCTGTGGCTCACCCAGCAATACGACTGAGCAGGTCAACTGTTGCACAACTTCCGTTGTGACATCACTGATAGCTAATTCTCCGATGCTGAGACGACGACGGAACGATCGCAGCACGACCAAATCAAACGGTTCAGCCATATTGACAATCGTGGCGGCCACATTATCGGACGGCACGACCTTAATTACAGATTGGCTATCTGGAGACACCTTAGACACCAGAAGCGACAGTTGCGATTCAATCCAGGCAATGCGGTTGGGAGTAGTACGGCGATCGCATACGTGCAGCAACGTTACCTCTGCCTGATTTGCAACGGCCAGAATTTCAGCAAAGCGAACAATCCGCACGGCTTGGGGACTAAGATTTTCGATGGGAACCAAAATGCGGTGGATCTGGCTGGGAGGGTTGAGCAGGCGCGTCACCGCAACCGGGCAGTGAGACAACCACAGCACGCTATTAATCACATTGCCAAACAACCGCGCCCGAAAACCACTGGTGCGGCTCCAACCCATCACAATTAGATCCGCATCTTGCTCTCGGCTGGCACGGCTGATTCCCTGGGCAATGCTGTCATCGATTCGAGCGAGCGGTTTGGCAGTCACCCCAAATTCCTGACCTAGTTCTGTCGCTCGTGCCAGCAATTTGTCATTTTGGGTTAATGCGTTGTCCAACTCTGGCGTATCCATGTGAGTTTGTGCGGCTGTAATGGCAAGCGGCACCAACTGACCCGATTCATGCCTGACCAGCATAGCGGCCATTTCAATCAAGTTCCGCTCGGTATTGGGATTATAGACAGGTACCACGATGGTCAGCGGCTTGGGTACAACCGCCTCACCCCACCGGACAGCAGGCGATTCATCCGCGCTCGTATTGGGTTCCATCACCGATAATCCAACAGCACTGCGAGCCGTGATTAATGGCCCCAGGGTTGCTGTGACTAGCATCAACACGATTACGCCATTCAGCACCCCTTCTGTTAGCAAGCCAGCCCGATAGCCCACCAGGGTGGCCGCTAGCGTAGCCGCTACCTGAGGCATAGAAAGTGACCACATGGTGATCATCTCGCGCCAGCTATAGCGATATAAGAACTTGGCAAAAAAGGCGGCTAAAAACTTGCTGCCAATGAGTCCTATCAGAATCGTAACGGTTAACCAGACGGAGCCAAGACTGCTGATAAAACCGGGAATGTCAATCAACAAGCCCAAATCGACAAAAAAGATGGGAATGAACAGCACATTTCCGACAAACACCACTTTTTCTTCAACTGGGCCTTCCCCTACGGCACTGTTGACGGCTAATCCTGCTAAAAAGGCACCCACAATTTTTTCAACGCCGATCAGTTCTGCTCCCAGCGCAGAAACAAACACAACCAGCAAAACAAACAAAAATTGATTGCCTTCCTCATCGCCCGATCGCCGGAAAAATTCTCGTCCCAGCCAACTAAAGCCAAACAAAATCAGCGCGGCATAGATGGCCAATGACAGCAGTAAGCGAACTAAACTCAAAGCATTAAAATCGCCTTGATGAATGCCTACACAAACGGCCAGTACAAGCAGGGCACCAATGTCTGTAAAAATCGTTGCACCGATGGTGACGGTGACAGCTTCATTGTTGATTACACCCAAACGGCTGATGATGGGATACGCCAGAAGTGTGTGTGAGGCAAATAGCGAACCGATCAGAATAGAAGCATTCCATCCAAATCCGAAAAGGTGACCTACGACAGTTCCGACAATCAGCGGTACCAAAAACGTTAGCGTACCAAAGCCAATGGATTTGTACTTGGTTGCCTGAAACTGATCGATATCAACCTCTAACCCAGCGACAAACATCAGATACACCAATCCGATGTCGGAGAGCAGTTTCATTGTTTCAGATTCGGTTTGCAGGAGATGCAATCCGTTTGGCCCTAAAAGGACTCCAGCGACCAGCAAGCCCAAGAGTCCCGGCAGCTTAAGCCGCTCGAAACAAATAGGCACAATCAAGATGACAGCCAGCAGAATGGCAAATGAAACGATGGGTTCTAGGTGCATTAACTTTCAGTAGAATTCGTGCGACAGGTGAAGGGGTTTCCCCGCACGATGCTACTGGATCAGCGAACAGCAACGAATCCACTAACGGTCAGATGACGGTTTGGTCGCGAGTGGAGTAATTTGAAGGATTTCAGGGAAGGCAGAGGGCAGGAGAGGGGGGAGGTGAGGAGGATGGGGAAGGTGGGGAGGATAGGGAAGGGAAGGAAGACAAGGAGGATTCAGCCGTTTCTAACTACACCCCACACCCTACACCCCAACACCCTACACCTACAAATGGATTTGACTCAAAATAACCCGCAGCCGATCGTAATCGTCTTTCAGCAAGAGGCTTATCATACGTCCGGCCTGGACTAGCCAGGAGCGATCGCCCTTTCTGAGTTGATAAATTTCACGAATCGCGGCGGCGGCTAAGCTATCCACTGGAGCGCCGCTAACCTGCAACAGCGTTCTCAGAAAATCGAGATTTTCGCTAAAGTGAATGATTTCCTCAGGCTCGCAATAGTAGACAGCCTGGTGAACTTGAGGGGGACGGGGCGGGAGATGCTGATACACCGTTTCATTCAGGCGGAGTGTACCATCACGCGATCGCTCTCGTGTTTGAAATCCGGCGATCGCGGCCCGAAATTCGGTTTTGAGCATAGCAAAGATCTGCGGCTGCTGTTCCCGTAAATCTTGCAGCGACAGCCCTAATGCCCGCGCCCGGTGCACCGAATCAATCGGTGTCGTTGTGGCGTGATACACCACGGCATAAATTTGATTACCCGACTCTTCATCAAACGATTTCACCCAACTGCCAAACGGCGGCATCACCGCAAAGCTCAGATCATCTGGCTCTAAACATTGGGCCAGAAACTCAGTGGTAGACGTTTCGATCACCTCAGCAATATAGCTGGGATGCCGATCCTGAGTGGCAAATTGAGGCAGCGGTAATCGCATAATAAATGCCTGTTGAGCAGGTTTGATGAAGCTTCACGCTTGGCAAAGCTCCATCTGGTAGGGCCATGAGTTTAATAAAACCCGAAACTTAACTTTGGAAAGTACGGCTCTGCCACACGTTCCAAAGTTAAGAATTTGGTTTTAATTTATCCATGATCCTTAAATCGAAGCTCTATCTAACGCAAAACTATTTTTTCTTGCGGCCTGCGGTCGCATCGACTAATTCAACTTCAGATAGCTTGAAGGTGATGAGTTTATCCCAGTTTCCGCCTTCAAATAGTACAGCGGCCTTACCATCGCTGACGCGCTGAACTAATCCCTGGAAACCATAATAGATGTCATCAACATTATTCACACGAACCGCTGAACCGGGCAGAATCATGGTGTTTTCCGATGAGATTTACTTAAACGATATTCTATAAAGCTTAGAGCATTCTTTCCGGGTTGTTTACCTTCGAACCGTCACTAATTTCTTGGGAATTGCATAGAAAACTCATGCTGGTTAATGAGGACGGGGTGCAGGGGTGCCCCCCCTAGCTGGAGGCGAAACCCACACACCCTTGTACTAGAATCGCAATCGCTGTCGATGATTGTTCACCGATTCCACTAGCCCGATCGCAATGAAATTGGTTAGTAGCGCCGATCGCCCATAGCTGAGCCAGGGTAAGGGAATTCCTGTCACCGGGGCGAGGCCAATCGTCATACCAATGTTAATCAACACCTGAAACACGATCATTGAGAGAACCCCGATCGCTAGCAGGGAGCCAAAATTATCTTTCGCGTTCTGAGCAATAATCACCAGCCGCAGGCAGACCAGCCAGAAAGCAAACAGAACGGCTACACAGCCTACAAACCCTAATTCCTCACCAATGGCGGAAAAGATAAAGTCGGTGTGCTGCTCTGGGATGAAGTTCAATTGAGTTTGAGTGCCCTTAAACAGCCCACGCCCCCACATCCCACCGTTACCGATGGCGATCGTGGATTGAATCAAGTGATAGCCACCCCCAAGCGGGTCTTTGTTGGGGTCGAGGAACAGCGTCAGACGATCCTTCTGATAATCCTTGAGCAATCCCCAGAGCAGTTGGCCTAAACCGCCAGAAATCAGGTTGATTGTGACGGCCCCAAAAGCTCCATACCACCGCCAGGGCAGCGTCCTCCAGCCTAGAAACACAATTAACCCAGCCCAAACAAACCAACCCGGCAAAAAGACGTTAAAGAGAATCGCGGATACCAGGGGTGAGAGCAACAGAATCAGCCAGCCCGGATTGGCATTTCCCCAATACAGCATCCCAAGGGTGATCGCGCCAAAGACCAGGGATGTCCCCAGGTCAGGTTGCAGCAAGATCAATACCCAGGGCACGGCTGTGACGGCCAAAATCTTGATTACGGCTGGGATAGTGGAGGCCGTCCGTTCTTCCAGCAGACCTGCCAGCGTGATGATCACACCAACTTTGGCAAATTCAGAGGGCTGGAGGTTAAACGAACCGATCGTGACCCAGCTTTGGGCACCGTTGGCAGTTGTCCCAATGAAAATAACGATCAGCAGAGCCACATTGGTTATCGCGTAAACCAGCCACTTCCAGCGGATCAGGTTTTCGTAGCGCCAGCGAGACAGAAACAGCATGATAACCACGCCGATTCCGCCCACGACCCAATGCTGCCACCAGTAATTTTCGATTCCCTGACCCGCCAACCCGGCCTGGGTACTGCGAATAGCTAATCCCCCCAAAGCTGTCAGAATCACGGGTAGGAAAAAAAGAACCCAATCGACTTCTTGCCAAGGTTCTAAGAATGATTTCCAGCTAAAACGGCTGAAGGATTTTTGAAGCATGAACAATGATGGGGAAAGGGTTAGAGAATTAAGCAGATGGAGCGTCAGGTGAGTGCTGCAACAGAGACACGGGCTGCAATTTGTTGGGCGATCGCCTTCAATGCCTGAGCCGAAGCAGAATCAGGGTTATCCAACACAATCGGAATACCGCGATCGCCACCCTGCCGCACCGGAATTTCCAGTGGCACGCAGCCCAATAGCGGTAGCCCCAATTCCTTAGACGTTTTTTCGCCGCCTCCAGAACCGAAGATATCGTATTTCTTGTCAGGCATGTCTGGCGGTACAAAGTAGCTCATGTTTTCAACAATGCCCAGGATTGGCACCTGCATCTGTTGAAACATACGCAAGCCACGACGGGCGTCCAGGAGAGAAACGGTTTGAGGTGTGGTGACAATCACGGCTCCGGCCATTGGGACGGCCTGAGCCAGTGTCAACTGGGCATCTCCAGTGCCGGGAGGCATATCTACAATCAGATAATCTAAATCGCCCCACTGCACCTGATAGAGAAACTGACGGATGATGCCATTCAACATCGGCCCCCGCCAGATCACAGGCTGATCAGGGTCAATCAAAAATCCCATCGATACTAGCTTAACGCCATAGTTAAAGGCAGGTTCCAGCACTTCGCCTTGAGCGCCTTGCTGTACCATCACTTTAGCGTTGTCTAACCCCAGCATCGTTGGCGTGTTAGGGCCATAAATATCGGCATCAATTAGCCCTACCTTTGCTCCGCTTTGAGCCAGAGCTACAGCTACGTTAACGGCGATCGTGCTTTTACCCACTCCACCCTTGCCGCTGGAAATCGCCAGAATATTTTTGACACCCGCGACTCCCGTGCGATCGGGCAAGGATTTTTGCTGCGGCGTTTCTGCGGTTACTTCAACGGCGATATCTTCGACACCGGGCAGTGTCTTAATGGCACGTTCGCAATCTTCGACAATAAATTGGCGCAACGGACAGGCAGGTGTCGTCAAAACCAGGGTAAAGCTAACGTTCCCTCCCTCGATCTTGACATTGCGGATCATATTTAAGTCCACCAAACTCTTCCGGAGTTCAGGATCTTGGACGGGCCGCAATACCTCTAAAACCGAGCTGGTATCTAGAGTTTTAGACATTCAGGTTCTCCACCCCAGTTATGCAAATCAAAGTTACTCGTCACGCTATGTGCAACGGTTCTGAAACCCCGATTTTGGGCTGGCGAATGCTCTACAGATAGACATTTGTCAGCCTAAAATCGGGGCTTGAGCGATTCATAACACACAGCACTAGTTGTTTTTTCTCAGTCTGATCTTACCGTTAAGTCGAACCTTCGTTGGGCATTAGGGGTGTGGGGCAGCAATTCTCAGTATGCAATAAGTTTCAAAATGAGAATTGCTATTCCCCAACCCCCAACCCCCAACACCCTATGCCCCCGATGCTACGATACTGAACATGATGGATTTTTCTGCGGCTTTACCAACCTTTGTGATTACGCTGCGCGAGGGCGTTGAGGCGGCCTTGATCGTAGGAATTGTGATGGCTTACCTGAACAAAGCTGGGCAGAGACAGCTTAACAGATGGGTTTATGCTGGCATCGGAGTCGGCATTGGCAGCAGCCTCTTAGTTGGCGCACTCTTCTTGAGTATTTTTCAACTCCTGGAATCTAGCCATCAGGATTATGTCCCGGCCTTAAAGCAGGGATTGGAAGGGGTATTTGGGGTAGCGGCGATCGCCCTCTTAAGCTGGATGCTGATCTGGATGACTCAGCAGGCTCGCTTTCTCAAATCTGAAGTGGAAGATGCTATCTCATCCGCCTTACGGCAGCATGATCAGGCCGGATGGGGGGTGTTTGGCTTGATTACCATTGCCGTTTTGCGAGAAGGCTTTGAAACCGTTCTGTTTCTGGCGGCTCAGTTTCAGCAGGGCTGGATGCCTGCGTTCGGGGCGGTTGCGGGATTAGTCGGAGCCGTTGGTATTGGGATGGCGTTGTTTCAACTGGGCGTGAAAATTAACTTGCGGCGCTTTTTTCAGATTATGGGGATGTTCTTGCTGCTGATCGTCTCTGGTCTGGTGGTTGGTGCGCTGCGTCACTTTGATCAGGCAATTCGTCTACTCGCTCAAATCGATCCTCAGTTTGCGTCTCTGTGTGCTCAATCCAGCCCGTCCTGCATTTTGGGGCCACTGGTCTGGGATGCCAGCCAGATCTTGCCCGATCGCCAGTTTCCCGGTGTGCTCTTAAAAGCCCTCTTTGGCTATACTCAGACGCTCTATCTGGCTCAAGCGATCGACTATCTTCTGTTCCTAACCATTGTGGGTGGCATTTACCTCATCAGCGTGACGGGATGGGACTGGAGGCGATCGCGCGCTCGTCAGTCAACTTAAACCTGCAACGTTCCTCAACCGCTAGAAAGGCAGGAATTGCAGCAGCAAGCCCGTCAGAGATCCTAAGAAGTTTAAGAAATTGCCGCCACCACCACTAGCTGCACGGCGATCGCCCCGTGCAATTGCATCTTGCATCGCCACAAGACCCTCTGCAAAGCGCACAGATGCCTGATGGCCTTGCTCGTTGCCCTGTGCCATATACATTGTTTCGGCCTGTTTAGCATCCTCAAGGGCACCTGACAAATCGCGCATCTGGTAGCGGGCCACCCCGCGCGCCAGCATCGCATGGGCAAAATCGGGTTTCATGCTGAGGGCTTGTGAATAGTAGGTGATCGCGCCTCGATAGTTGCCCCGTTGCGACTCTGCCAATCCCCACAGGTAGATCTGCTCTGGCGTTGCAACGGTTTCAGGTAGCCCGACTGCCCCAATCAGATTGGCGCGATCCAGCAGTGCCCCTTCCATATTGGCTCCGTTGAAATACGCTTCCCGCAGGTCAGCTCCGCGCAAATCGGCCCCGCGCAGGTCAGCCCCACTGAGATTGGCATTAAATAAAACGGCCCCAGCCAGATTCGCTCCTCTCAAATTGGCATTGCTGAGATTCGCCCGGTTCAGATTGGCTGTGCTTAAATTGGCACCATCGAGCGTCGCACCAGACAGATTGGCAAATACCAAGCCTGACCCGCTCAAATCACAGCGAGAGCATTGCCGAGTTGTTAGAAGTTGCTGCGTTTGCTCCAAATCTTCAGCGTTTGCAGCCGCAGACAGGCTGAACGTGGTGAGTAGGGTTAAGATCAGGAGTTTTGAAAATTTCATGGATGCGTCGTGGTGAATCAGCACGGGTAGACGGGCTTGTCCAAAAGTGTACTGAAAACGACGCTTGATGGCACTAAATGTTGCAAAAAAACTATTTTCACTTTGTCAACCCATGCTCTAAAGCGTAGCGCACAAGCTCTGTGCGGCTGTTGGTGCCTGTTTTGCTGAACAAGCGGCTGACATATTTCTCCACGTTACGAACGCTGGTTTCTAAGCGACGGGCAATTTCCTTATTCATCAACCCTTCTGCCACCAGTTCCAAAACGCTTTGCTCTCTGGGAGTCAGATCCAGCTTAATCGGAGCAGGGGTTTGAGCGATCGCCCCCCGCTGCATCAAAATTCCCCGAATCTCGGCGATCTGACGAGCCATATCGGCAATATCGGGCGTTGCGCCATCCTCAGCCGCTTTAGTGAGGGCCGTCCGCCGATCTAACAAATTTTGCACGATGGCGACCAGTTCATCTGGATCAAAGGGTTTGGATAAATAGGCATCGCAGCCCGCTTGATAGCCTTGAATGCGATCGGCAGTCATGCCCCTTGCTGTCAAAAACACTACAGGCAAGGACTCGTAGCGAGGATCGTCTCGCAGTTGCTTGAGAAACTGATATCCGTCTACCTGAGGCATCATAACGTCGGAAATGACTAAATCAGGCGACATTTTTTGCATTAACTCCCAACCGTCACGCGCATTACTGGCAACATGAACCGTGAAGCCACTGTCTTCTAAATAAGCCTGTACGGCCTGTCTTAATCCTGGTTCATCATCTACCAGCAACAATTCCCCTGCCATCGATTTCCCTCTTTGCTGTGCGGCCTGACTAATCTCTTTTCCTCAAATCTAACAGCAATCCTAATCGGTTCGTCAGAGCAACACTTCTCATTGTGAAACCGATGGCGGATTGGCGCGCTCGCTGGGCGCACCAATCCGCCATCGGCGGCAGTGCAAGCTCGTCGTCGGCGCGCCAATCTGCCGCTGATTTGTACCATGAGAATGCTGCCGTTAGAAGGTGGGTATAGCATCCCCTCTTATGACCTTGGTAAACTAGTAGCATGTGGACTGGCGATCGCCTACACTCACTAACAATCCCTTTGTTTCTGTTACTCTCACTTTTTTGCATTCATGGCTCTAGCAGAACTCAGTATTACCCTCTCAGCACTTAGCCTGGCTGCCTTTTGGCCTGCGCTGCCGCTCGACAGCCTGCTTTCTACCCAAGGCATCATGGTGATGCTGCTTATTGCCTATGCCGGGGCAATGTGGATGTTTCTCACCAGTGCTCCTAAAGTCCACACGGTCATGGTGACTGACCTGGAGATGGCGCGAGATTTTTATGAAGGAATGCTAGATCTGCCTGTGGCAGAGGTTCCGCTGCACTACTACTACGATTACGAACAAACGTTAGGTGCGGTGGGCGTTGATCCTCTTTACGTTTCGACCGCAAATCTGGGCCGTTCCGCCAAGCGCAGTTCGCCCGGTTCCGAGGGGTTATGGTATCAGTTGAAGAAAAATACGCAGCTCCACATCATTTCAGGAGCCAGTTTGGGTGAGAAAAACCGCCAGCGTCACGTTAGCTTTGACCATGATTGTCTAGAACAAGTCTTGATGCGGGTACAAACGAGGGGCATTAAGCACAAGATTCGACGCGACAAGCCTCTAAACTTCCTGGTGAAGGACTGGGACGGTCGCGTTATCGAAATGGCTGAAGTTTCTAATTAAACTGATCTGAATTCGCGAATGCAAAAAGGTGCCTCGCACGACGTGCGGGGCACCTTTTTGCTATATCAACCGCGCGACGCGCGGCTGATATGGCGATATCGAATTCACATTAAAAAGGGGCGTGTGGCTAAACCACACGCCCCTTTTTTTGAGATAGATTACTGTTTCACGTGATAGCTGCCTACAATCGCTTCTGCATCGGCCTGGTAATCTTGATAGGCTTTGTTAACGCCAAATAAATTCAAGATAAAGACATGATCACCACGCTGTTCCACAAAGCTAACAGCATCCAAATCATTTCCTTCCTTGTCTCGGCCAACCCAGTCTACGCGGACACTGCCATCGGGTTGAATTTCAGACCCCTGCCACGCAACGGTCTCCAGTCGCTTTTCATATTCCGACTTCAAGGAGTCTTCAAGCTGCTTGGTGCTCAGACGGCCACCTTGAGCGGAGCCAAAATCCACTGACCCACCAAACTTTTCATCGCCCGATACAAACGCGATACCGCTACCTGTCTCCTGATACTTGTATCCCGCAGGGAAGGAAATCTCAAACAGGCCATCTTTCTCTTTATAGGTTTGAGCGAGTGCCGCTGGTGAGGTGCTGGGAGATGCTTCAGCCGAAGCGCTAGGGCTGGGTGAAGCCACACTGGCTTCTGGGGTCGGAGAGGAGGCAGCAGGGCTTGGAGTTTCAGCCGTTTGCTTAGTACAGGCTGAAAGGGTCAATACCGAGGCCAACAGCAGAGACGTTAAGGAAAATAATTTATTCATCACAGGCTCATTTGAACGCAAACTAGGGGATGAAGGAGTTTCAATAAGCACCTCCAGCAAGAGCAGTAGACTTATCTCAACAAAGCAACTGTACAAATCGGATTTTGCCCGATCGCCACATAGCTAAAGGATGAGTTTTGCTCATTAACGTGATCTACGCAAATTTTGGGTGCGATTTCCGTAGAACTTTCACGGAAATTCTATTCAACCCCGGATGAATTTACGTTTAATCAACAGTATTGATTCGGTGAACACTGCGATCGCGCAACAAATGCTTAACAAATCTCCAAGATATAGGGGGATTGAACACCGAATCATCACCGTCACACCATCGTCTCGGCGGTTAGATCAACTGTCGAGACGATAGTGTGACTAATCGCCGAATGGTATAGCTCTGAGAACCAAAGGGATTGTGCGGGTTGCGTTCCCAATCAGGGGTTGCACCCCGTCTTAATCCGGATGGCTACGGCTGTAATTAACGTGAGTCTCCACCAAGGGGTAGTAGTGCGCTGCACTACTACCCCCTTGGAAAAACAAAAAGAAAACACGTTTTCTTAGGAATTCGATAAACGAGCTTTTGGAGGTGTCGCGTGTCGTGCAACACCCCCAAAAACCCGATTTTGCGTTGGCTGGGAATCCGATGCGAAAGAGCAGATTCTTATGGCTCAGACGGTTCGCTGTCCGTTTTTTCGGGCTTGAGCAATGGAAACGCGATGACGTCGCGAATGCTAGCCGCATCCGTGAGCAACATCACCAGGCGATCGATGCCCATCCCCATCCCCATTGTGGGTGGCATCCCATGCTCAAGGGCGGTCACAAAGTCTTCGTCAACGCCTTGGGCTTCCAGATTTCCCGCCGCTTTGCGAGCCGCTTGCTGCTCAAACCGTTCACGTTGATCCACAGGATCGGTTAACTCCGAGTAACCGTTTGCCGTTTCACGGCCAACAATAAATAGCTCGAATCGTTCGACCAGTCCTGGCTTGCTGCGGTGAGGCTTGGCCAGTGGCGAAATCTCGATCGGATAGTCGATCACAAAGGTCGGCTGAATCAGCGTTGCCTCAACCGTCTGCTCAAACGCTTCATTCAGCAAATGACCGATGCTTTCAACCTCATTCACTTCAATGCCTGCTGCCACCGCTGCTTGCTTCGCTTCTTCCAGGTCAGTGAACTGGCTGAAATCGACGCCCGTTTTATCCTGCACAAGTTTATGCATCGTGACTCTAGGCCAGGGTGGCGTCAAATCAATCTCTTGCCCCTGATAGGTGATTTTGAGCGTTCCTAAGACCTGCTCTGCGGCATAGACAATGATCCCTTCTGTTAGCTCCATCATGGCGTGGTAATCGCCATATGCTTGATACAGCTCGATGGTCGTAAATTCGGGGTTGTGGCGAGTCGAAACGCCTTCGTTGCGGAAGATGCGGCCCAGCTCAAAGACCTTCTCAAAGCCCCCGACGATTAACCGCTTCAGGTGCAGTTCCGTCGCGATTCGTAGATACAGCTCCATGTCGAGCGTGTTGTGATACGTGACGAAGGGGCGCGCTTCAGCTCCACCGGGTTCACTTTGTAGAACGGGAGTCTCGATCTCAATGAATCCCTGCTGGTCAAGGTAGCGACGAATCGCGGCGGTAATCAGCGCCCGCCGCCGAAAGGCTTGCTGAACTTCAGGATTCACGATCAGATCCACATACCGCTGGCGATAGCGCTTGGAAATGTCGGTTAAGCCATGCCATTTGTCGGGCAAAGGCAGAAGAGACTTGGTGAGCAGGGCGTATTGACTGACGTAAACAGACAATTCGCCCTTTTCGGTACGGCGAATGCTGCCTTTCACGCCGAGAATGTCACCGACATCGGTCAACTGCTTCAAATGCTCGAAGGCATCGGTGTCAATCTCTGCCATGCTGGCCTGGATTTTTTGCTTCTCCAGATAAAGCTGAATGGTGCCTGTTTCGTCTTGCAGCGTGAAGAAGGCCAACTTGCCGAAGACGCGGCGGTTCATGATGCGACCTGCGATCGCCACATATACCTGCACTTCTTCTCCGTTTGCCAGGTCGGCGTATTTGGATTGAAGATCAGCCGCATGGTGAGTCACATCCCACCGATACGCGTAGGGGGTAAACCCTAGCTGTCTGAGTTGGGCAGCTTTTTCTAAACGGGCGGCACGAATTTCGTCGGAAGACATGGTGAAGGGGTGTTAGGTGTTAGGTGCTGGGTGTTGGTTCCAACAAGGATCATGAACCCAATTAAAGCCAAATTTTTAATTTTTGAAAGTGCGATACTGCCGCGCTTTCAAAAATTAATTTCGGGTTTTATTAAATTCGTGATCCTTAGTTAAGCATTAATCTTGCTGGTGGGCGAATTGGTACGCCCCTACAGCGGAGAGGGCGATCGCAATCACCAGCAAAACTGGAATACTATACCAGGGAAACTGGCTCATCGGCAGATAGGCCGCTGCACGTAGCCCTGTAGTACTGTAGGTCAGCGGTAAAAGGTAAACAAAACCCTTGAGAACAACGGGAAGCGTCTGGGGATCAAAAAATGTGGCTCCCAAAAACGACATCGGCACGATCAAGAAGTTGTTGAGCAGACCTACCCCTTCTAGCGATTTCACGTTTAAGCCAACAATCACGCCGAGTCCCGCAAAAACGGCACAGTTCAGCACCAGAATCAGCAAAAACAGGGGATTGAGAAAACTCCACACTCGTCCTGTAAAGACAATGGCGACCAGAATCACGGATGCCGATGTCATAAGACCCCGCACAACGCCCGCCAGCATCTTGCCCAAAAATAACGCGAGAGGATGGACAGGCAGCAGCAAAATTTCTTCAAACGTTTTGGTGTAAAGCCGCTCTCCGCAGATCGAAAAGGTGGTTCCGCCAAAGCTGATCGTCATCGACGACAGCGCCACCATTCCGGGCAAGATGAATTGCAGATAGGTGTCCCCAGCCGTTGGGGTGGCGACCGCATCTAAAGCGCTTCCCAACCCCAGCCCAAAGGCCAGAATATAGATCAACGGAGATACCAGGCCAGATGCCGCTACCTGAAAGATGCGAACCCGCAGGTCTAACCAATCTCCCCAAAACACGGTGAGACTATCCGACAAAATGCTTTGCACCAGAGACACCTTGTAGGTTTTCCCCAGTTTTAAGGGAGGTTGAGAAGCCACAGACATGACCGACGTTTGCGAAATTAACAAAGATTTACTTTATTAATTTTGGCACCTTCCTGAGAATATAGATGCAGTTGCCTAGCGGCTCGATTTACACTGGAGTTACGGCGATCCTTAGCGCGTAGAGCAAATAATCATGAGACGTAGACCAAAAGCACCGCCCAGAGCACCCTCAAGACCTGTAGATCGGGGAGAGCGTCCAGAACGTCAGCCAGAGCGGTCATCGTCGCGATCGCCCCTATCTTCGGCGTTTAACTATATCAACCTGGCAATTTTGGCAGCCGTCTTTATTTTGGGTATCGGCATCGGGGTTGCCTTTAGTTCTACAGCCAGCTTTAGTCCTGAAAACGTCGCTTCCCGCGAGGTGATTGACCGCAGTGCGCCCAATCCTGAGCTGTGTCAGCAGTATGGGGCCAGCGCAATCACGATGGACATGCGGGCGTTTGTCACGTTAAACCCGTTTAACGTTTATGTATCACAACCTCAGATGGAGCCGGGATGCGTTCTACGGAGTACAAACTGGGCTGTGTTAGAGCGTAATAATTTGATCAACGGCCAGCAGGTCAACCAGTGCAGGCAGCGGATGAACACATTCGCCTACACGGGAGACATTGAGAAGAAAGGGGCCGAGACTAAGATCGATTGCGTGTATCAGAACGATGCGGCTGAAAACTTCTTTATCAATCAGCCCGGTGTAGGTGCTCCACCGCCCGAATCCAATCGATTCTAAGGATTACTAAAATATTTTGAAGAAGGGAAAATGTGGCTCAGCCACGTTTTCCCTTCTTCAAAATTGGGTTTTATGTTGCATCTCTAAGCTTCATACTATTCAACGTGAATTCGACAAATCGCAAAAACATGACTCACGTGTCGCGTGAGTCATGTTTTTGCATCAATTCAGCCGCGCGACGCGCGGCTGAATTGGTGATATCGAGTTCACGTCATTCAATAAACATGCAAATCTGTGCACCGCTCTGAAATGCACAGATTTGCGGTTAAAACGTTCGCGGAACGTCTTCTGTTAAGCGAACTTCCACAATTTGATTGGGTTGAATCGTGGCAGGCTGAGGAGCCGTTACGTAGGTGGTTGCTGCACCTGCCGCTGCACCCGCCAACGCTCCCACCAAAAAGCCAAGGCCGCCTGTCAAAACACCAACGACGCCTAAGGCAGCCCCTCCGATCGCTGAATTCCGCACCAATTCGTTATCGGATACCTGGCGATCGCCCATTAACACATCCGATTGAGCCTTTAGTTGAATATTCCGCCCCTGAACCGTGATCGCCTGTGCAATAAAGCGGCTACCCTGCTCATTGGTTTCAAAACGGCCAATCACCTGACTGCCCTCTGGCACAATGACAGCTCCCGTACGATCGCGAACTGCCTGACTCAAGAGCAATACTTCCTGCCAGGGAGAATCAGACCGCAATTGCAGCGTCGTTTCACGGGGATATCGCAAACTCAGCACGGTGCCTGAGGGAAGCAACACAGCAGGATTGGAGACCGCCGCCTGTGTGGTTGGCGCAGGCTGAACTGGAAGAGGAGACGTGGGACGAACCGGATTGGTCTCCAATGGTGGAACGGTCACTCGTGCTGTGGAGTTGGTCGCAATATTAGCGGGCGGTAGTGTCGTCGAAAAAGAGGGCTGCACCGCGACGGACGGGGGAGGCTGTGTCACCACGGCAGACGGTTGAATGGCAACAGGCGATGGTGGAGCCATCACAGTGGGAGCAGTTGGCCTGACCGTGGGGGGTGCCGCTTGAATAGACGCAGGGGGGAGTGATGTGATGCCAGGCGTATTCAGGGGAGCCACTTGAACAGTTGTCGGTCGATCGCTAGACTGGCTGACTGGCGGTAATGCTGTAGGCTCTTGGGTGGTCAAAGCAGGCGATCGCACTTCTGGGGGTGGCGTCACTAGAACCGGATCGCGCACAGGCCCAAGGGGGTCAGGTTGGGGCGATCGCACCTCTGCCTCTGGCTCTGGTTCTGCTGGAGGCTGTGTGACTTGCACAGGCTCGCGGACAGGAGATGCGTCAGGCTGAGGGGATGGCGCAGGTGAGACGGCCACGGGTTGATCTGTAGACTCACTCGGTGGCTCAATGGGAATCTCTAGTGCATCAGGTTCGAGGGGAGGAAGACGCTCAGAAGATGAGGTAGCAGGTGGAGGGGCCTGTGCAGTAGGTGGCGATGCTGGAGATGGTGCTATAGACGGTTCAGCCGTTGATGGTTCAATCGGGACGGCTGGCTCTAAAGCTGGCAGATTAGCGGTGGTATTGGCTGGAGGGGCGATCGCGGTTTGCGAGGGCGGAGTTGGCCTTGCCTGCGGGCTGGGTAAGGGTAGCGGTAGGGGGGTGGATAGCGGCGCTGCTGGAGACGGAGTAGGGTGAGGATTCGCCTGCGGTGCTGGAGGGGTAGGCCGTGGCTGCGCGGCAATTGAAGGGGTATCTCCCTCTAGCAAGGGGCGCAAAATCCAGCGGCTGCTCGCTGAACCGTCACCTGATGAGCCGTCCGCCCGACGCAACTCCACCTGACCCGAGGCTAGAACCGCATCGGGGGCTAGCTCAATCACAATGCGGGTTAATCCGGGTTGAAATTCACCCACTCGAATTTGCCGCACGGCTCCAGCATAGGTTTGAGTTTCGGGGACTGCACCCACGCTGGTATTCGGCAAATCCAACACAATGCGAGCCGGTTGGGCCAGCAGAAAGTATCGCGGCGTCACCCCGTCCGGCACGGTAATTTCGAGCTGACGGGCATTTGGATCAAACCGCCAGTTGGACAAAACAGCCGCTTGAGCAGGAGCAGGAAGCGTAAGTGTAGCGATCGCTTCCATTCCCAAACCCAGTGTGAGCGGTTGGCCCAAAACCGTCCACAGCGATAATCCTGTACTGAGCCAGAATGGCCGCAATAACTTAACTTTTTGCATAATCCAAAACGGCGTGGAGGATTGTTTAGCCCATATTATCCAGGCTTTAGAGAGATAACATCATAGTTTAATCGGTGTTTTTGTGGTCTGGATTTAGAGTCTCAGAATGTTACAAACTCGCTCAGGATCACAAATTAATAAAACCCAATTTTTTAGGAAGGGCGTGCGCGGCAAAGCTGCGCACGCCCTTCCTAAAAAACATGTTCCCTAGACACCCGATGTTTAACTAGGACCGCCGACGTTTCGTGAGCCTGAGCAACTGCTGTTTCAGGTAGGGTAGATTCGGATGTTGGCCACCATAGCGCCAGCTCACATAGGCTCGCGAAATTTCATCTACAACGGTGGCCGATTCATTAGGCTGCTGTTCATATACTCTCTGGACATATTCCAGTGGCGTTTGGCTGGGTGGTTTCAAGCTGCCTTTGGTGGAGAGCCAATCTAGCATCTGACGATAAAGCGCTTCCATGGGCGGTAGTTTTGCCAACCAGCGTCGATATCGCCAGGAGCGCCAACCGCTGAATCCCAGCCATGCCAAGAAGCTTAATCCTGTCAGTAGCCCCAATCCCATTAGCAACCCGGCCCATCCTTTCGAAACGAGCGACCCAATAAAGGCGATCGCCACTGTCAGGCCGTTAATAATGCCCTCAAACACCCAGGTCAGCAGTCCTGTAATCGGAGACGGCAGCCAGCCTGCTATCCAGTTCCAAAACTGACGCAGCACGCTAAAGGTTTGGGATTCCTCAATTGATGGCGGAATTAATTCCATTCCAGGAATGGGATTAAACGTAAACCAGCCATATTTGCTGAAATACACCTCCGTCATTGCAAACGCATCGGTATTGCGAACCACATAAAAACCTGTGAACGGATTAAACTCTCCAGGGGCAAAGCCAACGACCAATCGGGAGGGAATGCCAATCGATCGCAGCATCACGGTCAGCACCGTAGAGAAGTGGTCGGGATAGCCACCGTTGTACTTAAACAAAAACGCTTCAGTGAGATCTTCGTCTTCTCCTAAAAATGGCAGGTCGGGCTGAATCGTGTATTTTTGCTTCAAATATTGCGCCAAGTACAGCGCTTTTTCGTAGGGCGACGTGACTGGAGGATTTGCAGTCGCCAAAATTTCCTCGGTTTTGGCTTTCACTCGATCGGCGATCGCTCCCGGTACCTGAAGGTATAGGGTATTACTGGAGCGGGGAAATTGAGCCTCAGCCCGTTGCAGCAGCGTGCGATTGCGGTACGGCACTTCTGAAACAACCGTATAGGTCAGTCCATCCGAAAGGGGAACGGGCGATCGCAGCCCACCTTCTACGTCGAGCGCAACTTGCCGCGTCGGAAAGTAAAGCTCTTTGGGTTCATAAAGTACTGGAATCAAATTCGGCAGATCGGCCACAACGGTATAGGACTGCACCACCTCGCGAGTACGACTTACCGTAATGGACCAGGGCAAATTAAATCGAAACGACCATCCGGGCCGCTCAATCTTTTGCACCAGATCATCGCTGTTGCGGGATACTTCCCACCCCTGTCCGGTATAGCGGTCAAAAGCCATGACTCGCCAAAACCCTTCGGCCTGAGAGCGCACTCGCATGACAATCTGCGGCTTCAGTGCTCCCCGCAAGTTCTGATTAATCCGGTCGTTAAACCCGTAATAAAACTCGCCGTTCAGCTCACCGGGGCCAACGATCGCTTCTCCATGACCACCAGGCCCAACTCCCTCTGTAGTCCGTCCTTCCCGAACATAGCCCGGATTGATGATCGTTCCAGCCTGAAATTCCCCCTGAAAATCAATTGGTGTACTCACCGGAAACGTCCGCAGTTGATAACCGGGCAGGCGTGGCAAACAGGCAAAAATCACCAGACCCAAGGCGACCGTAGCCAGCAAAAATATCCCTAAACGGCGCGGGGCTAAATCCAGAGCGGGCTGTTTTAACGGTTGGGGATCGAGTCCCAAACGCGAGCGGTAGTCCAGAATCAAAACAGGCACCGCTACGACCAGAAATATCACCAGCAGTGGCGCAAAGGCCAACGTTTGGCTCAGGGTAGCTGACACCCCAATCAAAATCAGACCAATCACCATCGAATAGCCCAGATCTTTGCGGCGAGGCAGGTCAAAACTGTGAAATACCTGAAGCCAGATCAACAGTTCGGCCAGGGCCAATCGGGTGTCATTCGATTCAGACAGCAACCGCACAAAAAAGACCGCCAGTGCTGACAACATGGCGATCGCAATACAAAATTTGACGGGCACATTGCGATGGCGACGGCGATACCAGCTCCAGGTCGCACCGACCATACTGACGGTTACGGCCCAGGGACTAATCCATAGCGGATCGGCCACATCGGCAGCCGCCACATCAATCGAAATAATACCGATCGCTACCGCCACCTGCACCAACATCCGCAGCAGCACAGAATCTTCTGGTTCTGGCAGAGGCATGGACTCAATTCGCTGCCAGAGTTGACGCAATCCTGGCATCTGGGGCGATCGCGGTTTAGCCGAAGTCATAGCGCATTGGGGGTTAGAGACGGGGAGTTGGGTGGGGCCAGACGAGAACCAGTTGCTCTCCGTTAATCCCTGGCCCCAAAAAAGCCAACCGCCCCTATCCTAACGAGCCATCGCGGCAAAACGGGAGGGGTGTTCAACGTGGATGAATTTTGATCAAAACAAAGTAGATACAAATGAGCGAATCAGGTAGATGCTAGATGCAGCCTGAAGCCTGCAACTCATTCATCCAATAAATTCTTCGCCCATCACCTTAGTCTAAGGTTGGTTGAACCACGAACACGAGAGGAGTTTGATCGATCCCCAAGCGCACTTCTAAGGTATAGCTCTGGTTTGGAGCAACATCAAACAGTTCCACGCTCAATGAACCCAGCGTAGAGCGCTGAGCCGTGGCCTGAGACTCCCCTCCCTCAAGACGAATACTGCCTGCATTCGGCAATTGCGCGTGAACGCGAAGTTGCCCAGTTGAGACAGGATACTCGACTGACAGGGTTAA
>DATNPS010000041.1:0-3515 GCA_036703095.1 Crinalium sp.
TGGATCGCGATCGCACCTACGTCCTCAATGAAGCTATTGAGCTTTATCTGGAGCTTCACCGCTGGCAGATTACTCATATTCTAGAAGGCATTCGGCAAGCGGATGCGGAAGATTTTGCCACCGATGATGAGGTGGAGGCAGCGTTTGCGAGATGGCGTAGATGAAGCTGGTTTGGACGAAGCAGGCGATCGTCGATCTCAATGCGGCCTACGATTACATTGCTGAAACCTCTCCAGATGTGGCCGAGGTGATTATTGAACGAATTGAAAATTCTCTAGAATCGCTGCGGCAGTTTCCAGAGATGGGGCGACCAGGTCGTGTGAAAGATACACGGGAGGTCGTCGTACCGCGCACGCCGTTTATCCTGCCCTACAGGGTGCGAAAAAATCGAATTGAAATCCTGGCGGTACTGCATGGCTCTCGGCGGTGGCCAGACAATTTTTAGGCGATCGCCTTATCAGGTTGCCGTGTTCGAGGATGTTGGTGTTGTAGCCAGGCTACCAATACCGCCCATTTGCATTCTTTGATAGACCCTCTGGGTCGGAGCTAGCCAAACCTTACCCGTCCCCCGAAAGGTTTGCAGCAATCCCTCACCACTAGTCAACGTTCCAAATAAACTCTGAGTAGGGATCGCTACCCACCCTGATATGAGAAGTGACGCGAATGAAATACGCGCCGTTTCTCAAGACAAGTCGGGGATTTAGTACATTCGCCCTACAATCAATAGGCAATAGAGTTGGCGATCGCCTGGTGCTGGTTCGCAGGCCGTTTGAGCAGGGCTATAGTTAGGAATGGTGTGGTGGAGCTGTTCCGACTTGTGGACTGGATGATGGGGCTGCCCAAAGAGTTGGAGCAGGAGTTTTGAGCAGAACTGAAGCAATACCAGGAGGAACAACAGATGCCTTATATCACGAGTGTGGAGCGGCTAGCAAAGGAAGAAGGAGCCAAAGAGGGCATTGCAATTGCTCGACGAGAAGTGATTGTGGAGACGTTGGCGTTGCGATTTTCGACAGCGCCATCAGCTTTAGTAGAGAGCTTGAATCAAGTCAGCGATGTGGTAGCTTTGCGAGATTTGAACCGTCAAGCTGTAACAGCCAGTTCCCTGGAACAGTTTCAACAGTTACTCGACCAATTTCTCCATGAAGAATCAAGACAGGAAGAGGAATAACCGATTTGAAGGAATGAATCATCAGTTTAGGTCGGTTGTTCTCATTGGGTGAAATGGTTTTCGAGCAAAGTCTGCTGATCATTAAACTGCTATCTCTCAATTTGCCGTAAACTGGCTATGTCGCCTTCAAATTGCTCATGCCCATCGTTGCGGTTGTAAACCAAAAAGGGGGAGCTGGAAAGTCTACAGTTGTTGTACATCTAGCTCGCTGGCTTCTCAAGCTCAAAGAATCCGTCCTCGTGGTTGATGCAGATGCTCAACAGTCTTCCTCAAAATGGCTCTCTCGACTAGAACACCAGATTCCCTATCAAATTATTCAAGATCCAAACGAGCTCCTAGATAAGCTGCCAAAATTAGCCGAAACCTATGACTGGGTAATTGTCGATGGCCCAGCCGCACTCTCTGAAACGACGAGAGCAACTATTTTAGTGGCTGATTTAGCCATCATTCCCTGTCAGCCTACCGGGGTTGATTTAGAAAGTGCATCTGACACAGTGCGCCTGGTTCAACAGGCTCAACGCATCCGGCGGGGAGAACCCAAGGCGGTCATTTTCGTAAATCGAGCTGTCAAAGGCACCCGACTAAAAGATGAAGCCTTCGAGGTCTTGCGTCTGTTTCCAGATGTAACTGTCCTCAATAATGTGGTTCATCAACGACAAATCGTGGCCGACTGTTTCGGGCAGAATGCAACGGTATTTGATATGACGGGATCAACGGCTGGAATCACCAGACGCGAGCTAGAGTCCTTATTTAAGGAAGCATTGGAGGGAGTAAATGGCTAAGCCAAGACAATCGCTAGCCCAAACCCTTGGCGATTCAGTTGTAAAGAAATTTATTGCTGATCCGTCCTCTGTGCAGCCCAATCAAGCGATCGCCATCCATACGGTCAAGTTGCCACCCACTCAACCCCGACGATTCTTTGATCCCGAAAAGATGGATCAACTGGTGCAATCAGTGCGGGAGCATGGCATTCTAGAACCACTGTTGGTTCGTCCCCTACCTGACGGCAATTATGAGTTAGTCGCAGGCGAACGCCGACTGAGAGCGGCTCAGTACTTAAACTTGCCAGATGTACCAGTGGTCATCAAGAACTTCGATGACCAGCAGGCCATTGAAGTTTCCCTACTGGAGAACCTGCAACGCGAGGACTTAAACCCCGTCGAGGAAACAGAAGGTATTTTGCAGCTAGTAGCGATCGCTCTCAACCTATCCCAACCAGATGTAATCTCGCTTCTGCACCAGTCTTACAACGCCAAACAGCGGGGGCAAGAATTGAATGGTAACGTTACCATTCAACTTCAGAAGATCGATGAACTCCTCACCACCATTGGCCGATTCAATGCCGAATCATTCCGCTCCAACCGTCTCCCGTTGCTCAATCTGCCCTCTGACGTTCTAGATGTTCTTCGTCAAGGAAAACTTGAATACACCAAAGCACGAGCAATCGCACGCGTCAAAGATGACCAACAGCGGCAGGCTCTCTTGACCGATGCCATCGGTCAACGGCTATCCTTGGTCCAGATTAAGCAGTGCATCAAGGAATTAGCTGTCACGCCAGAGCCGAAACCGTTAACCCTGAGCGATCGCCTAGCCCAGGTCTCTCGCAAACTGAAGGATAAGAGAACGCTGGATGATCCCAAGAAGCAAAAGCGGGTAGAGAAGCTATTGCAGGAACTGGAAGCGATCGCGGAGGAAGGGTAATATCGTGCCAAAGTCGTTTCTGTCCATTCCTGAAGATTACGACGACTTTTTTCAGAATCTGAAACAGCGCATCCGACAGGCTCAGGTTAAAGCCTCTTTGGCGGTTAACCAGGAGCTAATTCTGCTGTATTGGCAGATTGGTCGTGAGATTCTATCTCGACAAAATAAGGAAGGCTGGGGCAAAAAGATTGTAACGAGGCTAGCCCAGGATCTAAAGAGAGAATTTCCAGAGATGAAAGGATTTTCACCTCGGAGCCTGGACTATATGCGCCTTTTCGCTGAGAGCTATCCAGACGAGCAGATTTTGCAACAAGCTGTTGCAAAAATCCCGTGGGGTCATAATGTCCGCTTGCTGGAGAGGGTGAAAAATCCCGACGAGCGACTCTGGTATATCCAGCAAACAATTGAAAACGGCTGGAGTCGTAACGTTCTAGACCTACAAATTGACAGTGGATTGTACCAACGCCAGGGAGGAGCAATCACAAACTTTGAGCGCACTCTACCTAAGCCACAATCAGACTTGGCCCAGCAGCTCATCAAAGATCCCTATCATTTCGATTTTTTGACCATTGGTAACGACGCTCAAGAACGAGAACTAGAAGCAGCGTTAGTGAGCCACATCCGTGATTTTCTACTCGAATTGGGA
>DATNPS010000042.1:0-14180 GCA_036703095.1 Crinalium sp.
GCCCAATTCCCGTTAAGCGATCGCGCGTTTTAACGATGCAGGCCACAATCAGCGAAAACACAGTAAAACAGGCAGCTCCCAGAAACACGATCGCCACCACTTGCAGTAAATGAATGGGATCTAACCTGAGCTGCACGCCCAATATGAACGAGAGTATATAGATGATCACCGTTTGAGAAAGACTGCGAACACCGGAAGAGAGCGCTTTCCCTAATACCAGCGCGGTTCGTGGCGTTGGGCTGGCTAAAAATTTATGCACAATTCCTAAGTCGCGCTCCCAAATAATCGTCATGCCGCCCGTAAAAATGGCCATGAACAGCACGCTTTGGGCCAGAATTCCAGCGGACATGAAATCCAGATACGGCAACCCGTTTGTAGGAATAGCGCGAATGCGGGTAAAGACCTGACCAAAAATGAGTAGCCACAGCACTGGTTGAGCCGCTCGCAGCAATAGATCCGTAGGATCATGCCGCAGTTTACGAACTTCTACTTCGGTCATGACCAATGTTTTTGTCACCAGTTCAGCGATCGCCCTCCATCCCGTCTTCCACGTGCGAGGAGCAGGTTTAGCCCAGCCGTTGAGCGGTTCGTCTAGCTCTTGATGTCTCACGATAGTTAGCTCCTGATGTCAGTTGATCGCCCGTATAGTGAATAAATACATCGTCTAAAGTAGCGTGATCCTTATCCAGTGATGCTTTGAGATGGTCTGGACGATCAGTCACGACGACGGTACCGCGATGCATAATGGCAACGCGATCGCACAGGGTATCGGCTTCTTCCATGAAGTGAGTGGTTAGCAGAACTGTCGTGCCATAGTTTTGGTGAAGCTGTTGAATCTGCTCCCACACTTGACTACGGGCGATCGGATCAAGCCCCACCGTTGGCTCATCCAAAAACAAAATGCGGGGATGGTGCAAAATCGACTGCGCGATCTCAAGCTTGCGAATCATGCCACCGGAGTAGGTTCTAACTAACCGATCGGCGGCCTCTTCCAGTGCCATAAATGAGAGGACATCGCGAATTCGGCGCTCTCGCTTGGCACGAGGAATGTTGTAAAGCTTGGCAAAAATCAATAGATTCTCATAGCCTGTCAATGTGCTATCCGCAGACAAGGCTTGTGGCACATAGCCGATTGACCGTCTGACATCTGTGGCCTGTCGAATTAAGTCAAATCCTGCGATCGCCGCCCGTCCAGACGTGAGCGGCAGCAGCGTCGTCAGCATTTTAATCACGGTGCTTTTACCTGCCCCATTTGGCCCCAGCAGTCCAAAGATTTCGCCCGATTCGAGCGCTAAATCTACCGCATTGACCGCCGTAAAGGTGCCAAACCGACGGGTCAGCGCATGGGTTTCTAGCGCGTAGATTACCCCCGAAGGCGATCGCTCTGTATCTTTCGATTGCATCACAACCCTAATAGTTAGATTGGCTAACTATTAGTATTGCATACAGCAAGAAAGAACAGCTATTCTTACCGACAGCTATCGTGCAGCAAATTTTCCAGCGCTAAACTTTGGCTCCAGAGACCATACAGGGCCAGTTGTACCAGATACGGATGGCCTCCGACTCGGCTCATCAGTTGTTCCACGGGTTCAGAGCTTTCCCATCCCAGTCCATAGCGTTGGGCCAACGTCTGCACTTGCAGCATGTTGAATTCGGGTAACTCAATGACCTGTCCAATACCGTTAAAGGGAAATGAGTGTGTTTGCAAACAGTTGGATGATGTATCTGTATAAACCAGGATCAATCGAAGTTTTTGTAACGGTTCAATTTGTTTTGCACTTTCATACCACGATCGCAAAAGTAATGAAATTTCTTGCGCTAACGTTGGATGACTTAATACTTGATCAAAATCATTCAGCGCTAACACAATGGGAACGTTAATTTGTGGCAGTAGATATCGTGTGAAATATAGGGTGCAGCTTGACTTGCTGCCCGTATCATCGCTCCAATAGTGATCTAAACGGGGGGCTATATCAAGCTGATGGCTAACGTTTGTACAAAACCAGCGCAGGAACCGAGTTAGACTGGCAAATGTTTCGGTATCTGCTTGTTTAAAGTCTAGATTAACCACTCGATAGCCCAGTTCTTTAGCGTGTTCTAATACACGAAGCAGTAGCGAACTTTTACCCATCATGGCAGATGATTTGATGTGAAGTAAGCTGCCAAGTTTTGTGATTTCTGTATAAGCTTTTGATTCAATCGTAGGGCGATCAATGTAGAACTTTGAATGCAGCGGCACAGGCCCCCCAGGGAAGTCTGGAATATTAGAGGGCAGATCAGAACGATAGGGAACGCTGGGGATCGGAAGCGATCGCACTCCGATTGCTTGAGAACCAATTGCTTGAGAACCGATTGCTTGAGAACCAAAGCGCTGTTGCAAGACCACTCGAAAGTTTTTCTTTTTGACAGGCTCTTTGAGAACGATGGAGAGCGATCGCCACAGTTGAGCACCTGCTTCACGGACATAGCCGACATCATAACCTGACTCTTTGGCAATCAGGCCATACTCTTTATTCATCCAAGCTTGCCGGAACACAAGCACCTTAACGGGGGTGAGAGTGCCGGGAGGCAAGATCCGCTCTATGATTTCGAGGGCTTCTTCGACGTTCATTGGTTCAAGATTGAGAGGGGTTAGCTGTAGCGAGCCTTCTTATCTGTTCACTAGAACAACTTATAAACGACCTGAATGAAAATCACATGAGAATCGGTTGAATGAAGTCTTCAAACTCTATCATTTCTGTTTCAGAGAAACGCGATATAGATTTTAGTGAACCCGATCAAGGTTCTTACAACACTCAGGGGCGTGGATTTAATAAAACCCGAAACTTAATTTGGGAAAGTGCGGCTCAGCCGCACTTTCCCAAATTAAAAATTAGGTTTTAATTTATCTATGATCCTAATGATCACGATGTCACACAAAATGTCGGATAAAAGTCAGGTAAATGTCAGATGTAAGTTGGTTTTTGTGAGCACGCTCTAGCCGTGCTATAGCCGATCCGAAATAATGGTGACACGATTCAACTTCAGGAAACGAGCGTGGCGTTAATCTAACGTTAATTCATTTACTCACAGAAAAACTTGAGCTGTATTTCTTTCGATTGTATCGTTAGTGATTTTATTGGGGGAGATCGCGATTATCAACGCGATCGCAAGAAACTATGACAGTGTTGTTAAGTGAATTGAGCAATACCGACATTGATTGGATGGTCGGTGTTGGAGAACGACAGACGGTGACAGCCGGAACGGCACTAGTAGCGCCCGGTACTACTCCGAATGCGGTGTATCTGCTGTTAAACGGAAGTTTTAGTCTGGCGATTCCGCCTGCGGCTCATGGACATGGTGCTATGTCAACCATGAATGATCCGTGTGGCGAACAGGAAATTACGCGATTGATTCAGGGTGAAATTGTAGGCGAAACGCCACTCTTTAACATTCGTCCAATTGCTGTTGTGCGGGCGATCGAGGAGTCGATGGTGCTCTCGATTCCACAGCATCAATTAGCTACAAAGCTGCGTCATGATGTCTCGTTTAGCGCTCACTTTTATCGGGCGATCGCGCTCATCTTATCCGAACGACTGCGCCAGATTTTAGAGAAACCGGGTCAGCTTAACTTAGCGACCAACCAGCCTGTGAAGGAAGCGCTGTTTGTCTTTGGCGAACTGTGGGATAGCGATATTGACTGGCTAGTGGCTGTGGGCTATCTACAAAAATTTGCGGCAGGTCAAACGTTAATTCAAGCGGGTAGACCTGTGGATGCACTGCACATCATTCTGGATGGTCTCGTCTCGGTGAACAAACATGAGATGGATGATAATAACCTGCTCACGCTCTGTTTTGAGTGTATGGATGCGAAAGCACAATCACAAACGGTGGTCGCTCGCGTATCTAAAGGTGAAATGGGAGGCATGTCTTCTTTCTTAGATTTCCGTCCGCTACCCGTCACGCTTCAAGCGGTGAATGAGGCGCTAGTGCTCACCATTCCGCGATCGCAGCTTGTCAGTAAACTGCAACAGGATATGGGATTTGCCTCTCGCTTTTACCGAATTCTGGCGATTCAACTGACTGATATTTTGCAAACTGTGATGAGCCAGATGGGCTGTAGCCATCAGTCCTACAGCGAGGATAGAGGAATGGATGACGACATGGAATATGACGATGAATTGAATATGGAATCGCTTCAAAATATTTCTCACGGTGCGGCTCGTTTTAACTGGATGCTCAAACGTTTGGGAGTGGGAAGTTGAGCTATGAATGATCAATCCCAAAGTATTTTTCGCAAAGAATCTCTGGAGCGGCTATCGTCGCCGGAACAGCTAGATCAGCTAATGCAGGTGGTTCGTCCGCGCAGTTGGATACCGTTGGCATCTCTGGGTGCACTGGTCGGGGTTGCCTTGCTCTGGAGTATTTTCGGTCGCATTCCCATCACGGCTACCGGAAAAGGTATCCTGGTGCATCCCAATGCGTCCTCGGATGAGTTGGTTGGGGTGGTCTATTTTGATAGCGATCAGGCCGGGATGATTCAACCGGGTACAGAAATGGTATTGATTCCAGATGCGATCGCCTCTCAGGCGGGTGGTGCTCAGGCGTATGTCGAATCCGTTTCTCAGCCTCCGATTACCACGCTAGAAGCAGCACGTCAGGCGAACCCCTCTGAACTGGATGCCCTGCAAGCCGGTTCTGTTCAGGTGGTAGCGGAGCTAGAGCAAGATGTATCTAACCCCAATAGCTACAAGTGGTCTGTTGCCAACAGTGCCCAACCTCCTCTATCAGCCGGAGATACTGTAACGGCTCGGATTGTGATTGCTCAAAAAGCGCCTATCACCTTTGTCTTTCCGTTTCTGGGGGGATCTTAGCCATGTTTATTAGTCCCCTACAGGCACTCCGGCGATCGCTCAAAAACAAGCAAAAACGGGTCAAAACGCCAACGCTGTTGCAGATGGAAGCGGTTGAATGCGGTGCGGCTGCATTGGGCATTGTGCTGGGTTATTACGGCAAGTATGTCCCCTTAGCTGAACTGCGAGAAGCGTGCGGTGTGTCGCGGGATGGTGTGACGGCTGCCAATGTTTTGAAAGCGGCCCGCAAGTATGGATTGATGGCAAAAGGATTTAAGAAGCATCTTGACAGCGTATCTGAACTGCGGCTTCCCTTTATTGTTTTCTGGCATTTCAACCATTTTCTGGTGGTTGAAGGGTTTGATAAAGACCGTGTTTATCTGAATGACCCGGCGGCTGGGCCTCGCAAAGTGACTTATCAGGAATTTGATGAAGGCTATACGGGTGTGGTGCTGGTGATGGAGCCTGAAAGCTCGTTTCAGCGGGGCGGACAAAAGCCAAGTGTGGTTCTAGCTCTGACGCGTCGGCTGCGCGGTTCGGTTGGCGCACTGACTTACTGTGTGGCAGCCGGATTCTTGCTGGTGGCACCAAATTTGGTGCTGCCTGCATTCAGCCAAATTTTTGTAGACAGTGTTTTAGTGAGCGGGCGGTTAAGCTGGTTGCCGTATTTGCTGTTTGGCATGGTGCTGACGGTGATCCTGCAAGGAGTTTTGACGCTGTTGCAATTGCGCTATTTGCGAGGTCTCAAAATCAAGCTGGCGGTCAGCATGTCGAGTCGGTTTGTCTGGCATGTTCTGCGCTTGCCGATTGGGTTTTACGCTCAGCGGTTTGCGGGTGAAATTAGTAGCCGCATTGGTTTAAATAATGATGTAGCAGATGTGCTATCTGGAAATCTCACGACGACATTGATTAGCTCGGTAATGGTGATTTTTTATGCGATCGCCATGTTGCAGTACGACATTGTACTCACGCTCATTGTTGTATTTTTTGCGGTCGTGAATGTGTTGACATTGCAGTGGGTTTCCAGACAGCGCGTGGATGCAAATTTGCGATTAGCACAGGAGTATGGCAAAGTTTCTGGGGTGGCGATCGCCGGACTGCAAAGCATGGAAACGCTGAAAGCATCGGGCTTAGAGTCTGATTTTTTTAGCCGCTGGGCGGGCTATTACACAAAGGCGATCAATGCGCAGCAGGAGTTGGGATTAATCAACCGGATTATGGGGTTATTGCCGTCGCTGCTGTCTACGCTAACGGTAATGTCGCTGTTGCTGATCGGCGGCTGGCGAGTCATGCATGGAACGCTAACGATTGGGATGCTCATCGCGTTTCAACTGCTGATGCAAAGTTTTCAACAACCAGTGAATGCGCTCGTTCGGTTTGGCGGTACGCTACAGAATTTGCAGGGAAATTTGCAGCGGTTAGATGATGTTTTAAGTAATGAGGTTGATGTGCAGTTGGAGCGATCGAATCACACCACTACATCATCTGTGAGTTCATCTGTTGAGAATCAACGTGAGTTATCGACATCTACCCCATCGTCTTCAGAACGAGTTGAACCCTACGTTCCGCAGTTTGCCATTCCCAGCTATCGGCTTCAGGGATATATCGACCTCAAGGCGATTACGTTTGGCTACAGTCCGTTAGAAGCGCCGCTGATCGAAAACTTTGATCTATCGATTAAACCGGGACAGCGAGTTGCACTGGTGGGCGGCAGCGGTTCCGGAAAATCAACCTTGGCGAAAGTGATTGCCGGACTGTATCAACCCTGGTCAGGTGAGATTTATTTTGATGGAGTGCCCAGACGTGATGTGCCGCGATCGGTGCTGACCAATTCGATCGCCGTTGTGGAACAAGAAATTCTGATGTTTGCCGGAACGGTACGCGATAACCTGACGCTGTGGGATACGACCGTTCCGGATTATGCGCTACAGCAAGCCTGTCAGGATGCCGCGATTCACGATGTGGTGATTTCCATTCCCGGTGGCTATGATGCGCCGTTGCTGGAAGGGGCAACAAACCTCAGCGGCGGACAGCGGCAGCGCTTAGAGATTGCGAAGGCTCTGGTGAATCGTCCGTCTATTCTGATCATGGATGAAGCGACCAGCGCTCTGGATACGGAAACCGAGAAGTTTATCGATCAGCGATTGCGTCAGCGCGGCTGCACCTGTCTGATTGTGGCGCATCGCCTCAGCACGATTCGCGATGCTGACGAAATCATTGTGTTAGACCGTGGAAAGGTTGTGCAACGCGGCTCTCACGATGAGCTATGGCAGCAACCGGGATATTATGCGCAACTGATTCGCAGCGAAGGGGAATCGTTAACATGATGCAGATTCGAGGTAATCAACCACTGTTATTAAACAATTCGCACGTGATGTGGGTTGTGCAATCAGGTGCTTTAGCAGTGTTCGCCATTCGAGTTCAGAATGGTGTAGTGGAGGGCGATCGCCGCTATCTCTTTACAGTTTATCCAGGCGAAGCGCTGTTTGGCGTAGACAGGGATTTGAGTGAACAGGCGGGATTAATTGCGGTTGCGCTAGAGCCAGCAGAGGTGTTGTCCAGTGACTTGAAAGATGCGATGGATGATACTCCAACAGCAGCCCGATCAACGTTGCTGGATGGCTGGATTACGAAATTGGGACAGATTCAGGGATGGCCGAAACCGAAGCCCGGTGGTGTGACGCCGCCCATGCAGTATGTCTCTCTGATGCAAGGGCAGGTTCTGCAACCGCAGGCTGATCCAATTCTGTGGGTGCAGATTTTACAAGGTCAGGCGTGCTGGATGGGATCATCCGATTTCCCAGTTGATAAAGAATTCGGGTTGTTTCCAAGCAGTACGGCGATCTGGCTGGAAGCGGCGGAACAGCTGGAGCTATCGGCTCAACCGACGAGTGCGATCGCAAACACTCCATCCTTACTCAACGGTCTAGCGCATCTGCACGCCTATTTTCTCCAGTTTCTGGATCACATCCGAGAGCAGGAGGATCAGGACGCGTTTTTACGATTCCACAATCGACAGCAGTTGAATCGTCAGGTGACGCAGCAAACAATTCGCAATCTGGCGTCGATTCTGAATCCTAATCAAAATGGTCTTCTACATTCAGAAACGCCGCTGTTAATTGCCGCTGGAGCCGTCGGTAAAGCCTTGGGCGTCACGATTGAGCCACCCATGCAGTCCGAAGACTTAAAGCGGGTAAAGGAACCGCTGGAGGCGATCGCTCGTTCGTCTCATCTGCGATTGCGGCGAGTGCTGCTGCGGGGTCAGTGGTGGCAGAAGGATGGTGGCCCGATTCTGGCCTATACGCGTCAGGAGCGGCGGCCTGTAGCGCTGTTGCCGATCGCAGGTAGTCGGTATGAACTGTTTGATCCTAAAACGGTGAATGTTGATGCGGAGGTAACGCACGCCCGTTCGATGGAAGAACACAAAATGCAGTCGGCCAGAATTGCCGTTAATATGGCTGTCGCAGATACCCTCGATCCGGTGGCGTTTGTGTTTTACCGTCCATTGCCAGACGGTGTGCTGAAGGCGATCGATTTGCTCAAGTTTGCCTTTCAGGGACGCCAGAGAGACTTGCTCTGGATCTTGGTCGCTGGGGTGTTGGCTACGCTGGTCGGCATGTTTATTCCTCAAGCGACGGCTATTTTGATTGACCAGGCGATTCCCTATGGCGATGTGGGATTGCTGACGCAAATTGGATTGGGACTGCTGGCCGCCGCCTTTGGGGGCGTGAGTTTTCAACTGGCTCAGGCGATCGCGTCTATGCGGCTGGAAACGATTTCCGACGCCTCTCTGCAAGCGGCAGTATGGGATCGATTGCTTAAACTGCGCACTTCTTTCTTTCGGCAATATGCGATCGGGGATTTGAACTCCAGAGTATCGGGCATCAGCGCGATTCGTCGCAAGCTGAGCGGCACTGCCCTGCAAAGCATCTTCGCCGGATTCTTTGCGCTGTTGAACTTAGGCTTACTGTTCTACTACAGCGCGTCTCTTGCCGGATTAGCGCTAATCGTTGCGCTGGTTGTCATGACCTTCACCGCTGCATCGGGAGCGCTATTAATTCGCAAAAATCGTCCGCTGATGGAATTGGAAGGCGATATTTTTGGCCTCATGGTGCAACTGATTAACGGCATTTCCAAGCTGCGCATCGCCGGAGCCGAGGAACGCGCCTTTGCCTACTGGGGCCAGAAATACACGCAGCAGCTTCGCTTAACGCTGAGTACACAGCAAATCGAAGACACGGTTGCCCTCTTTAATACTGTGATGCCCACGCTCACATCCGTCGTGCTGTTTTGGCTGGCCAGTGCGCTGGTCAATACTCCCACGGGTGGGCTGTCTACTGGATCGTTTCTGGCGTTTAGTGTTGCCTTTGGTACGTTTATCGGTGGCGCAACCAGCCTCAGCAATACGCTGATTGAGATTCTGGGCGTGATTCCTCTGTGGCAGCGATCGCAGCCGATCCTCACCGCAGAACCCGAAATTGATCTCAACAAGGCCGATCCGGGCCGCTTAAACGGCAGTATCCATGTCGATCACCTCACCTTCCGCTACCGCGACGATGGCCCGCTGATTCTAGAAGACGTCAGCATTCACGCTCAACCCGGTGAATTTATTGCGCTGGTAGGGCCATCGGGCAGCGGCAAATCCACCATTCTGCGACTGCTGTTAGGGTTTGATATGCCCATCTCTGGAACGGTTTACTACGATGGTCAAGACCTGGCCGGATTGGATGTATTAGCCGTGCGTCGACAGTTGGGCGTGGTGCTCCAGAATGGTCGGATTAACGCAGGTACCGTATTTGAAAACATTTCTGGCGGCGCGTTGATCAAACTGGATGACGCCTGGAAAGCGGCTGAGATGAGCGGTTTAGCGGACGATATTCGAGCTATGCCCATGCAGATGCACACGCTCGTCAGCGAAGGTGGCTCCAACTTATCGGGCGGACAGCGTCAACGGTTGATCATTGCTCGTGCGCTCGCGCTACATCCCCGAATCCTGCTGCTAGATGAAGCGACCAGCGCATTAGACAATCGCACTCAGGCGATCGTTAGCCAAAGCCTAGATCAACTTAACGTTACTCGCGTTGTGATCGCTCATCGTCTCAGCACCATTCGTAATGCCGATCGCATTTATGTCTTAGAAGCGGGTCGAGTCGTGCAGCAAGGGAGTTTTGATGAACTGGCTCATCAACCCGGTTTGTTTGCCCAACTGATTCGCCGTCAAGTGGCTTAGGAACAGAAGCAAAAGCTATCTCCGCAGGGGGCAAACTCACCCTAAATTTATGCGTTGGCAGAAATGCCAATTTTGGATTTCCTCCTTAGGGATTGCATTTCTATAAGCTGCGTGTGCTGCAAACACTCGTTTTTGGGTTACTTTCTTTACTTGCTTGATCATGTCAAACGTTTCAGCCGATACATCCTCTACCAAATCTTGCATCCACTCATGCACAAATATTAAGCGTGGCGGTTGCGTACTGTAAGTTGAAAGGATAAGATTTAGCGCATCTTCAATAGAGCACTTATTCTTTTTCACTAGCAGCCATATGTCAATCATAGAATAATCTTCGGGAAAATGATAAAGGATATCGTTGAGTACCTGTTCTCTTCCAAAAAGATCTGCAAGGTATTCGAACTCGTCGTTAAAGTATTGAATAATATCTATGTGTTCTACAATCTTTGACACTACTTCTGTATATTCTTGATCTTTTAAGACTTCAAAGACTTGACGCCAATAGTTCCCAAGTTGAGCACCATTATAATTGACTGTGCGTTCTAAGAGCTTATCAACAAGTTGTTCTCGCAGTTTAGGATCTACCTGTTCTAGAAGCATTCGCCAAACCATATCTCCTTCAAACCACTCATCTCTGCAAGCCCAATCAAGACAGCGTGCTATGCAGTATTCAAAATGGTCATGTGTTGGCAAGGTCGCAATCAATTCTACTACAGACCTCCATTTACTCTCTCCAGCATGATGTAATCCTATGTACCAAAGAGGCTGTGGATCACCGCAATACATCCGAATAGCTGCACCTAATAGCTCAGTGCTCAATACATTAACTGTCCTGGTTGGAGAAATTGAGGCGAAATCTTGCGGCAGATTAAGGTGGGTGAGTACTTGTTTAGGAGTCTCTTGGTGACGTGTAAGCGCTACTGCTTTCAGCCAGATACTATCACTGCGATCCAAGACTAAGACTTCTAGGCATAAGTTTTGTTCATCGAGAGTCAGACTGTCCCATCTGTTAATGCAGGAAGCAGTCGTACTTACTACAACACCTGTTTCTGGATGATATAGGAGATCTTGCAGTATTTTGTATCTACCTGCTTCATTTGAAGGCACATATTTTAATACGAAGTCACCTACACAAAGGCCATAATCATCTGGAAAACAGAATTTTAGTTGTTGCATTAAATAGTTAAAACGGAGACGCGCGATTTCAATATATTTCTCCTCAGGAAGAACCTTGGTAAAATTTTCTAAAGTATCATCTAGATGTACATCATCCGTGAAATCTCTAGATAGAGGTAGGCTGTTAAGAACAGCTTGAAACATTGCAAGTGCTACCTCAGCTTTAGCGCCGATAGAGGGATAATGTTGGAGCCTTTCTCCCGCCCGAAAAATCTTATGTCGAAGAACAATAGCGACATCCATACGGCTTGCGGATTGGATAAGTCGGGCTTTATTTTCGATAATGAATTCAGTACTTTCCCGATTTTCTATGAGTGACCAGAGTGCTGCACTTGTAACAATTGGATGATCATCAAGAATTCTATCTAACACAGAAGGAGGAATAGAACTCTCACTAATCATCAACTGAAATACGGCTTCGCGACGAATAAATGATTCAGGCATCTCAAGAGCCTTTATGAGCAAATCATGAGTTAAAGCCTTCTGTTGCAATGCAAACCATGTAGCAAATGAGGAAACGTCTTCTTCTGATGGAGGTGCTAAATTTCTTCCCTCAATTAATTCTCGTTTCACTGTAGGTACAATCCACGGATGGCCGTTATTCCAATCTATAAGCTGGTCGTCAGCATAGTAATTGTCTAGCGCTTTCCAAACTATTTTTTGCTGATCAATACTAAGCTCATCAATCCCTAGAATAAGCATTTCAATGCAAGTATCTATGACTGCTGGATATAGTGACCTTAATCCTCGTAACGCAACCTTAAATAAAGAACCGCAAGCTAAATTTCTAGCCTGACGCCTTTGTCTCTCGATACCAAGTGACCTAGCTGCTGTATGAGCTGTTTTTGCGTCAGCACAAAAGATAGCACGTAAAAAATAGTTTTCGATGGCTATACTATCGCCTTGAGTTCTTACTTCTCGTGTGATAACAGCAGCTTCGCAGTAGTCTGGGTGCATAAATCGAATTAGATACCTATCACGATGTACTAATCCCTGCCTTTCTAGCGAGTCTAAAGCTTCTGCATATACATCTGTTAAAAAATTAATCCTTTGATTTTGATATTGAGGAGGTTTGTAATTGTGCCTTTCAGTGGAGTAAGTGATGGAATGAGGGAACTTCCTTGTATCTTCACTTGGATAGGTCAGCTCATTAGAAAGAATGTAGACAATATCTTTTTCTGATGAGGCTTCCACATGCGTAGCAACTAAACTTAAAACACGTAATACGTCACGAACAGCAGTCCCTTGACTAGCAAGAAGGTTTGCCAGAGAACGACTGTTAAAACGAGCTTTTGACAGCAACATCGATTGACTCAAGTTCGTGAGTTCATCATTTTTCTGTCGCGAGAGGAACCTTAACTGACCTGGTTGAAGGAGACTATGAACTGGATCTTGCGTAATATGCTCCTCGACTATCTCTATGACGTTCTTTGACAAGCCAAAAGACACTTGTTGCCAAATGGCCATTAGAAATTTTCGCTTCGTAACCGTTAAGTCAATCCACGAATTATTAAAAAGAGACCAATCTCTTTCATCGCTTCCCCAAAGACTGTAGAGGTCGTCTGTGCGACTTGTTACGATCAAATACCTATGTAGCGGAAGATGAGGGACAAAGCGCAATAGACTCTCCCAAACAAGGGTCGGATGGCTCTCATTGGCACCAATAGGGTCATCTAGCAAATAGGCAGTATCATCATTGCCTGTAGCATAGAGAATTCGTGAAGCTTCTCGGATGTCCTGCCCAATATAAACGCTAAAGCCTTTAGCACGCATTCGGGCTAGAAGCATACGTGCTGTCGTTGTTTTCCCACATTGCGAACGTCCGTGCAGTAGCAGTAATCCCTCTTGCAGGAGGACATTTTCGAGTTTGTTGATGTCTTCTCTTTCAACGACTGTCTGAGGCTCAACTACAAGATCTGCATCTCGCCACCTGATAAGTATCCGTACAACTTCACTAAAACAATCGCTTCTTGTATTTCTCGCTGTGCGTATAGCGTCTAAGAGTTCGACAATAACATTTTCTACTTGGCTTTTGGCAATTCCGACGCAGATTATCTCTTCTTGAGTTCGCTCCCATAGCAATTCGGGTGACACCTGTTCCCACACAACGATCCGTTTAGCAGTTTGCTTGATAGTATTCCTACTGCCACCATCATGCTGAGAGACTCTTGCTAGAACATCAGATGCAGATCGAGGCGAAAGCGGTGATGTGTCATGATTGTACTTTGTCAAATCCATTGGACTGCAAAAAGTACTAACCGCATCGTTGCAACGGGCTGATGTAGCAATTAAAGCTTGCTGTCTTTCATCTGCCGCAACCCTCTGCCATAGGGATCTACTGTTCCGAGGAGAATGCTCAAGCCATTCGAGCATTTTATCAGTGTTTAAAGTACCAGCAAATAGTTTCGCTTGAATGTAAATCGTCCCGATTTCACAGCTAAGCTCAGCATCCTCCCCATCAAGCGGCTCAACGAGGAGCTGAGAAGAGTCTCCCCATCTGATGTAGGCACTGACAGCAATATATGCGGTCAGTAGATACTGGTATTCATAGCCTTGAGGGCCACTAATTTCGACAGACACGCAGTTATTCCTCTCCTAGCAGAAGAGTGGCCACTAAAGATGGCACTTACTCCTTAGCCAGTTTTAGCATTTTTCTTAGTTTCGTAGGTTGGTTGACGAAGGAAACCCAACTGGATTGAGGATGTTGGGTTTCCTTCGTCAACCCAACCTACACAAGGTCATGAGAATTCTCTTGAATTGCCGGAGTAATAAGTCCTTGGGTAATATGCGGTTAATGTTATCTATCGGTGGTTAACGTTAAGCTTAAGAGCGGAAGAGGGAAAATCATTGAGATATTTTGTTCCGAACCTAACATTAAGCGCAGATCTCCCACCTCAAGACAAACTGGAAGATAAACTGGGAGGTCTACCGTGGGGTTTAAAACC
>DATNPS010000048.1:0-26807 GCA_036703095.1 Crinalium sp.
TTGTCGGGCTAACCGTTCAGCTCGGTCAAACAATTGCTGCGATCGCTGTGCTTGCCCCGCTTTGGCTAACTCAATGGCGATCGCAGCTAGCGTTTTCACTTTGGCACTTGGGTCGTCAATTGATTCAGCAATGGCGATCGCTCGGTCAAACAGCGGTAAGCTGCTCTCCACCGTCGTAGCATCGGCCAGTTGCACCGCCAAATGGGTCAGTTCAATCGACTGATTGGCGGACTCAGGTAATCCGCCTGGTGGAACGGATGAAGATTGAAGAGACGCATCTGCGGCTGAATTTGAATTTGATGGAGTAGCGGCGATCGCGCTGAGGGTGCCACCACCAGAACCCAAAAGCACTAATAGGGAGAGGGCGATCGGTGGAAAAATGGGGGTTGATTTCATAGGACAGGTTTCAATAACTTGCGGTTCAAGAGGGAGTAGCAGTAAAACCGTCGCTACCCGAACTCAACCTTCGATCGCAGGTTTTAAGAGTCCCAGTCCGCGAAGGCAGACTTCGTTTGGGTAGCTGCGACGTTAGCTGCTAGGCTACTTAATTAGTTGCGGGCAATAAATTCCGATTATGCAAGTTGGTAGAAGCGCCAGCTTGTGCTGCTACAATAGCGGGTCTTGTGCACTCGTCGGATGCACAAAATCCGCCATCAGTTCCAAAATGAGAATTGCTGAGTTGCGAATGTTTTAATTGCGAATGTTATCTGGCGTGAGCCAATACACGAAAGAGGAGGGTTCACCTTCTGCGACCCAACCTTGAGTGCGGCCTGTATTGACCTTCCACCAAACGTAGTTATCTGAGCAAAATGGCCCATCCAAAACCGTAAAGCGGCCTCCCGGCGGGAGCGTGCCAATAATCCGCCCCTGAAGGCCGGGGCGCTGACGAAGATTTAGGTTGCCCACGTGAATCGAATGTCCTCTCTGATTTACTTGCAATCGCGCGGGCAAATATCCTGCTGAGGCACCCTGAAAGCAGTTCGACGGACGATTCACCAACTGCATCTGCGTAATCAGTGTTTCTAAGCGGGTTCTGCCGCACGGTTCAGCGCTCTGGCAATCGCTTACGGATTCTTGCCCGTAAGTGACCGTCACTGGCTGATTCAGAAAACTGGCACTGTTAGCGCAAATATCAAACGTAGCGCCGATATTTTCGTGGACTCTGCCGTTGCGATCGACCAGCGTGACGTAACACATGATGTCACCACTGACCAAATTTCGGACAGTGCCGGACATAGGGCGATCGCCTGAACTATTCGATTGGGCGATCGCCTGGTTAGCGTAGCCAATGAAGGACGACAGGAGTACGGATGCTGAAAGTCCGAAGGCTGACCATTGAAGGATTCTGGTTGTTTGAGGGTGTAGCGACGATTTGAGGTTCATAGTTGGGGGCCTTAACAGCAGGATGCACCACCGATCTACCAAATTTTTAATGTTGGAACAGCAGCTCAACCGCACGTTCCAACATTAAATTTCGGGTTTTATTAAATGTACGATCCTAAGGTGGCATGGGTGATTCGCAACGCGGATCAGGGTTGCATAATTGGCAACACGCCGAATGGTGAGAATTCCGGGGGAGTACACTGAAAGTTGCTGCGAGTCTTGGCCCGACCTCTCAAGAACCAAATCGGAGTAGTAAACTGTGGATAGTGGCAGGGATTGCCCACACGATATGACTGCTAATCGTTGAATGCTGGGTTTAGCAATATGGCTCGGTATTCAATAACTCGCTGAAAAATTGTTTTATGAAATGGCGTTTGGTCTGGATTTGTGGCGTTCTTTTGCTTTGGCTGTGGTGCAGTCCGCCCGCTTTAGCAGGTGCATTAGCCGCACGTCTTGACCAATATCCTAATTGGCAGATGAAACCCCTGGCGCAGACAGCCAGGGGTGATTTAATTTACCCCAATTGGTTCTCTGGAGATTGGACGGTCAAGACTACGCTGGTCGATTTGCAGGCTCCCCTGGCTCCAGACTTGATAACTCCGGGATTCGAGAGCAATCGTGAACTGTTGGATCAGTCAATCGCCTTTCAGGTGCGCTTTATAGAATCCCAGAATCTACAAATGAACGGGATTGCGCTACCCATTCCGATTCCCGTTATTTTTCATGAAATGCCCCGGCAAATTATTTCCGATCGCGCTTTCAATGGGCTGAATCTGGCGAAGGCATATTTGGGCGATCGCACGGTCGTCGATGTGCGGGTTGACCCCAAAAATCCGAACCGTCAAATTACACTGCTCACCGATAATCGACAGCTAGTGTCTACGATTGTTGCTCGTTCGACGGAAGCTCCGGCACCCAACCAGTTCATTACCACCGAAATTTTTCGGCAAGAGTTTCGCGGTAGCTCTCAGCTTTACTTTAATGAAGTCGAAACGACAACGTCCTATCAGCAAGCATTGAGTCAACCGACAAACAATCCTGAAGCTCCCGTCATCACCGCTGACCAGGTGACAGCTATCTACCTCTCACCGCAAGACCCCGATTTCTTTAAAGCAGGCGATCGCCCTGTTGCTCTTTATCGGTATCGGTTGGAATTTTTCCCGCCCTCTCTAGGATAGAGGTGTTGGGTGCTGGGTGTTAGGACGGTGAGGATGATTTTGCATAGCTCATCTTCCCCACACCCCACACCCTTTCCCAATACCCAGCACCCAACACCTAACCCCCGGAAAGCGTTCTCACCGTCAACACCTGTGGTGGTGTGGAATCCGGTGGGTAAAGGAAGGAAAAATCGACCAGGCGGCGATCGCCCGGTGGCATCATCAGTGTTACCAGGGGTTCACTTTGATCGCCTCGTCGCTCAACCAGATGGATATAGCTGGTGCGGGGTAAGCCTTGATCGTCGCTGTAGCGAACGCGCACCGTCCCCCGGAAGAAGGTTGGTGTGGGCAACGGTTCAAAGAAGCGCAATCCCCCCCGGCTCAGGTTGTCTTCCTTGATGGGCGTTTGTAAGGTAAGGGTGACGGTTTGGGCCTGGTCGGTTGGGTTGTGCAGCGGCAGGGTCAGATCGTACTGAATGCCATAGTTGCCGTGCGCCTGATAAGCCGTGTCCGGATAGCGCACCACCATTTGGGCCGTTTGCACCTGCCCCGTTCCTAGCCGTCCTCCCACTAAAGTACTCAGGCCATACGAAAAAGCCTCGCCCGCAGCCGGAATAGATAAACTGCTGGCGTTAGGGGCATCCGTGAGCCGCGCTTCCCATTCAGACCCCAGCGCGACGCCTGAAACGCGACCATAGACGATCGTACCGGGCGCATCGGGTGGGCTGGGGGTGCGATCGCGCGGCCCTGACAATCCGCCTGTTTCTAATAATGTTTGCCATTCCTCCAGCGTGGGAGCGCGTTCGGTACCGTCCTCATTTTGACGAGCCAATAGCGCCAAACTTGCCGCATACACCGTACCGCTACTGCGTAATCGCATCAGCGTCGATCGCCCATTTAGAGGCGGATCAAGCGTAGCGACCGGAATGGGTACATTCAGCAGCATTTGATAGCTCTTGGGTGGAATGACAACCTGGGGAGGAAACTGTTCATCCCGTTCTCCTCGCAGCACATCATTTGTGACTCGACTTCCCGGCCCTGCATAAACCTCACCCAGCGGATTCTCAACCGCAGGCGGTAGTTGAACAAAGGGAGCATCGGGCTGACTCAAATAACTGGCGGCCTGCAAAATATTGACCGTGACAGGCTGAGTTCCAGGATTGTAAACAATGACGCCCAGATACATCGTGGTTAAATTATCGGGAGCGATCGCCCGAAACACATGATGGGCAAACAGGTCAAACCGTCCCGAAAATGGAAAGTTGAGATGCGCCGAGGGGACTTGCTTGCCGTCTGGGGGAAAGGTAGACAGCAAAATCCCTTCTGTTCCAACTAATTCAGGACTATTGCTGTTAAATACGGGTACCTGATCAAGCTGTCCCGCCAAAGGCCGCACCCGTTGTGGGACTACAACTTCTTGCGGAGTGGGTGTCGGAGTGGGGGTGGGCGTCGGAGTGGGAGCAGGCACGGCTTGAGCCAGAGTCAGAGCAGATAACAGCGCAAACATGGAGCAGCTTTAAATCATGTAGGGTAGACGGGCGTTCTGGATGATTGGATCACCCGTTCAAGAATACAGCGGAAATCGGCAACGATCGCCTCTGAATTATTGGGAGTCAAGCGAGGAACATGCACAAAGAGGCAGTGGCTCTGGGGTCGATAGGTTTGCACATGGTTGAGCATGGCGTAATACAGCGCGTTGCAGACAAATTGACCTGCATCGTGGCTAATCTCGGTGACCTGTAATCCCGTCAGGAGTTCGTTAAGGTCAAGCGATGTTTGCAGGATGCGATCGCCAATCACCGCTCGTGACTCCAAGTTAAGGAGAGTTCGGCGTTCGGCCATGCCGCAGCAGATCATCACATCCGGCTGGAGTTCTGTGAAATGGGCGATCGCTTCTTGCGGAGCCAATTCAAAATCCACTGGCAATTGCCGTCGCACATGCAGTGAGGGAGGCGGATTTGTTTTCAAAATTTCTACCAGCAAATCGTCCGATGAATTGGAAGGTTGATGCGGTTCCCAGGTTGTAAATGAGGTTAATAGAACAGTTTTTTTCATCGCTTCAGAAGACACTGGAATTCTCGAAACTATCAACGGTGAGGGCTAGACTCCGGAGGGGCAGCACTCACAACCCGTATGGGATTGCTATAAGATGATGATTAGCTTCCACTCATCAGGAGACTCGGAAATGACACGGATTGCCGTTGTGGATTACGACATGGGAAACCTGCACTCTGCCTGCAAAGGCTTAGAGAAAGCCGGGGCAACCCCAATTGTCACCGATTCTGGCAAAGAATTAGAGCAGGCCGATGCGATCGTATTGCCTGGAGTGGGAGCGTTTGATCCAGCCATTCAACATTTGCGATCGCGCGATTTGGTTCATCCCCTCAAAGATATCATCGCCAGCGGCAAACCCTTTTTGGGCATCTGTTTGGGACTACAAATTTTGTTGGACGGCAGTGAGGAAGGCGTTGAGCCAGGGTTAGGTGTCGTTCCGGGAATGGTACGTCGCTTCAAGCCAGAACCCGGAATTACGATTCCCCACATGGGATGGAACCAATTGCAATTCACCCAACCCTCTTTGTCCATCTGGCAAAACCTGCCTGTCGATCCGTGGGTTTACTTCGTGCACTCCTATTACGCCGACCCCACCGATCCTAACTGGACAGCCGCAACGATTACACACGGTAGCCAAACCATTACAGCGGCGATCGCCCACAACAATGTCACGGCTGTTCAATTCCACCCTGAAAAATCGTCAACCGCAGGGCTACAAATTCTGGCGAACTTCGTTCAATCCGTGCGGAGTCAGCAATTAGTCGGCAGCAACGCTTAAAAGCATAAGGGAGGAAAGCTCGCCCCGTTGGGGCGAGCCTTCCTCCCCTCCACCGCACATGAGTCTGCGAATCTACGGCAATCGTCAGCTTAAAACCTTACCCGGACAAGCCACCCGCCCAACCCCCGCACGGGTGCGGGAAGCTCTTTTCAACATCTGGCAAGGTGATATGAAAGGCTGTCGCTGGCTCGACTTATGTACGGGAAGCGGCGCGATGGGGGCAGAAGCACTCTGTCGCGGTGCATTTTTGGCGATTGGGATAGAACAGTCCAACCGGGCATGTGCTGTCATTCAGCAAAATTGGCAGCAGGTCGCCCGTCCAGATCAGCGCTTTCAAATTATTCGGGGGGATGTTCTCAAAAAACTGCCGACGCTGGCTGGGCAGCAGTTCGATCGCATTTATTTTGACCCACCCTATGCCAGTGAGCTATATCAACCTGTGCTGGAGGCGATCGCTCAACACAACCTGTTAGCCTCTGATGGAGAACTGGCCGCCGAACATAGCCCTGCTTATCTGAAAGAAGTGGATATGGTGGCGATCGCAACAGCTATTCCTTCGCTTCAGATGTGTCGCTACAAGAGCTACGGCAATACCGCATTAGCGTTTTATCGCTGTCGCCATATCGGGTAGGACATTGAAAACTAAGGGGATGTGGGAACCGCGCCCAACCAGAGGTTCGACCCGGCACTCTGTCCGTATCCCCACAGCTATTGCTGGCTTAGCAGAACCGCAACTATAAACCCCTCATTCTTCTAAGGGAAGCGAGTAACACTACGCCTAGAAGAATGAGGGGCTTTTTGTTAATGGATTATAGGCCGAGCTGGTTGCCCCGACGATATTGGAGGTATGCAGCTACAAACAAACCTGCCAACGTGACAGGAATTAGACCCAACACGATCCCAGAAAGCAAAGGCTCTACCACAGCTAAAGTCTCCTTATCATCACAAGAATTTTAACAAACTTAGGCTGCCAATCTGCTGCATCAAAGGCATAAAACCTGAAATCTGTTGCTGCTTAGCAAGTCTCATTATGCAAATCGGTGGCGGTGCAAGTCCACCGCCACCGATTGTGAGTTTTACGCACTCGTCGGGGCGTGCAAAACTCACAATTGGTTTCAAAATGAGAATTGCTAAATTCGCGTTATGAAACCAATTGGGGCAGTGCTGATTGCTGTCTGAAAAACTAAGGTATGAAACAGACGATGTTTCTTTTTTTATATTTCTCTCATAATTCAGACGAACCCTGAATTTCGGTTCGTCAGCCGTGATGCTAGTCTAGCTAATACCTTTACATTAGAATTCGCCACTAGGACTGTGGTTGTAGGGAGTTTGGGGCCATACATATGAACTCACTACCCAAAAGCTAGAATGCTCCATCTGCACAAAGATTGAGAGAATCTAGAGAAAAGAATTTTATCTTGTCTAACCTGCGCAAAAAATCTTAAGGTAAGTTATAAATTGAAGAGCTATTTATACATCCCGCTTTGACCAGAGTTTTGGATAATCAGATCACTAAACCTGACGTCTCCATTCAGAGATTTGCTCTGGCAATCCTGGCGGTTTTGCTAGCGGTCGTTCTGGCTGGATTTGGCGTTTATCAGTTCCGACATTCTGATCCATATGTTCAGAGTGTCCTTTCGCTTGAGGGGAGTGCTACTCAAGGGCGATTTATATTTCAAATGAATTGTTCTAGCTGTCATGGGCCTTATGGTGATGGCCAGGTAGGGCCGAGCCTGCGTCATGTCTCAACCCGTAAGTCTCGGGTTGGTTTAATTCAACAGGTGATTAGCGGCAAGACACCTCCAATGCCTCAGTTTCAACCAACCCCGCAAGAGATGGCAGATTTGCTAAAGTACCTAGAAAGTCTTTAACCCAAAAGAAGCCCCGTGTCACGAACGGGGCTTCTTTTTGAGACAAAGTTGCAAATTTACGTTTAGGATTGCTTCATCTGTCTGGGATAGCGGGGCCGACAGGGAGTTCCTTTACAGACATACCCGGCAGGTAAATTTCCAAATACGCTACTGCGTGCCGCCACAACTGTATTTGAGCCAATCTGAACCCCCGGAGCGACGAAACAGTCAGCCGTGATCCAAACGCCATTGCCAATTTTAATCGGAGCGGTTTGCAGCCCAAAGGCTGGATCTTGAATGTTGTGACTGCCAGTGCAGAGATAGGTTTTCTGAGAGATCACGCAGTGCTGCCCAACGTGAATGAAGTCAAGGCTGTAAAACACCACGTCATCGCCAATCCAGCTATAGTCGCCAATTTCGACCTTCCAGGGGTAGGTGAATCGGGCTGTCGGCCGAATTAAAACATCTCGACCGATCCGTGCGCCAAAGAGCTGCAACAAAAAGCGGCGGGCACCATTTGCAAAATGGGGTGTTAATGGAAACGCGATCGCCTGTACCAGCCACCACAGCAACACAAACCACCCTGGACGCCCCCGGTCAAACCAGGATTGATCATAGCGCCGCAGGTCAACCCAGGATGATTCCTTCAGGTTAGGTGTTGCGTTATCTGGAGGGAGGGGAGGGGCGATCGCCTCTAGCTCCTGTGCTAGTTCCTCCAATGGCGGTAAGTCAGCCTTAGCATCAACGTTAAATCCAGGATTAGATGCAGAGGATGTCATAATATTGACCACTTAAAGATTAAGGAGGGGAGAAGCGGCTTTGCCGCATTCTCCCCTCTAAGGATTAAGAAGACTTACACGGATTGAACTGGATCAGGTTGAGGAGCGGTTGTGGTTTCCACAGATGCAGACTGAGACGCAACCGGGGTTGTATTGAGCCGACCGCCAAACTGCTGCAATTCGTACAGCTTCACGCCAATCTGATATTCATACTGGCTGAGCAAGCGACCATAGACATAGCCAGCCTTTCCATCCAGGAAGCCTAAGCGAATAAAGTAGAACAGGATGAACCGCAGGAAAGGCTTGAACGGCAGGCGAACCCAGATCTTTTTGAGGAATCGCTTGCGCTGCACCGAGTCACCAAATAGATTTGCACCGATTGTGCCACCTTCACCCATGCCCGTCAGCAGGTTGTAATACACTCGCGCTTCCCAGTTGGAGTAGCGGTTGTGACGTTCCAGCCAGTGAAACAGATCACGGAAATCAATGTGCAGCATATCGTTCTTCAGATAGCCCACCTTTCCTTCCAGGACAACGTGTTCATGCACTTCGTTGTCACCTGTGTTGCGAATCTCTTCGGTATTCAAGTTTTCGTAGCGGCCTTTTTGATGGCGGAAGAGGCGGAGGTTCCAGTCCGGATATTTGCCACCGTGACGAATCCATTTGCCCAGGAAGAATACTCGACGGTTCAAGTAATAGCCGTTGAATTCGGGGTTTTGAATCGCCTCTGCGATTTCGTCCCACAGTTCGGGGGTGATGCGCTCGTCGCAATCCACAATCAACACCCACTCATTTCTAAAGGGGAGGTTTTCCAGAGACCAGTTTTTCTTCTTGGGCCAGCGTCCGTTGAAGTGGAACTGTACCACATGAGCACCATTGCTCTCAGAAATTTCAATGGAGCGATCGCTACTTTGAGAATCGACAACAAACACCTCATCTGCTCTGGATACGCTAGCGAGGCAAGCAGGCAGGTTCTCCTCTTCATTTTTGGCAGGAATGAGGACAGATACCGGGAGCTTAGAGGGAATAGATGTCATAAATTCAGGAGCTTGTGAATGTGCAAAACGAAATCAGAGTTACGAAATCAGTCCAAAATCACGCTACGAGCGAGTTAATCGTTTCGTGGGAAATAGCACGCCTTGCAAAGCTGTCTTAAGATAGCCAATTTGCCCATAAGCATAGACGAAATTATCAAACGATTGAGCCGGATCGCTGAAATGTTTGATCGACCGATATATCCCACGCAGGAACCGTTCGCTACCCCGGCCTAATTGTTTCAGGCCAGCCCGCCCTGCCACCTGTTCGCGGTAGCATTCGCTAATGCCCTGCCACCAACTGCGGCTGAGGAACCAGGAGCGATACATTCGCTCTGGAGCAACGTTATGAGCGACTAGCGCTTCGGGCAGGTAGGCGACTTGCCAGCCCATTTCTAGCGCCAGTTCGGTCATCATTAATTCTTCATTCGACAAAAGATTTTTTCCAACCCGTCCCAAATTTGGGTCAAAGCCACCGATTTGATCGAGGAAGGTGCGACGGATGGAGTAATTTAAGCCTCTGGGCGTTAACCCTGGGCGATCGATATACACCACGTTTTCACCCAGGTCATACGCTCCCAGATTTCCGGCCAAACTGTCAGAAAGCCATTGGGGAGGCTCCATTCCGGTAGCCCACAAGAGGGTCACTTTTCCTCCGGCTACCGCTAATTTCTCATTATTCTGATATGCCGCATACAGAATGCGTAACCACTGAGGAGTGGCTACCGCATCATCGTCGAGATACGCCAGAATCGGGCTATTGGCAGCTTTTGCACCGCAGTTGCGTGCAACAGACAGACCCGTAACTGGCTCATACACATATTGCAAACGGGGATGCGGGAGACGTGCTTCTACGACCTCGCGAGTGCGATCGGTTGAGGCATTGTCTACCACAATCACTTCAAATTCACCCGGAAAATCCTGCTCGAGCAGGCTATCGATCGCTGCACCAAGATAGCTGTCCCGGTTGTGTGTGCAGATAATGGCTGAAATCTGCGGGTCAGGCATAGGGGTTTGAGCAAGAGTTCCTATTAGCTACTCTCTATTTAGCCAAGAAAACCCGTAAAGGCTCATCAATTTTTGATAAAGAAGCGAGACGAGTAGATAAATTTGTGGAGGAGTTTAGGATCTTTGCAGCGTGCGGAGTGCCGGGTATTGGGTGTTGGGTGTTGGGGTATTTGCAACAATTGAAACACGCCACCTCGCCAATATCACGTAGAGACGTCCCACAGGGACGTCTTTACCTGGGCATCTGGGAGTCGTTATACAACATCCTGCCAAGACCATGTCATAGTACCTACCAAGATCGCATAGAGACGTCCCACTGGGACGTCTTTACCTGGATGATCAGAGCTAACCGTCTACAAATACCTAATACCCAACACCCAATCACTGAAGCTTCGTGTGTAGCGCAATCAAGTCTTGAGAAAATTGTGTCAGCCGTGATTCGAGGTCTTGTTTACGCACCAGGAGTTGACGCAGCTTTTGGTAACGCGCGATCGCCAGACTCACATGGGGTACCTGTTCCGGTGGGCAAGGACGAAACCACAGTTGACCATCCGCATCCAGTCCACACAGGCGATATCCGGTACGAGAGGCGGGTTTACCCGGGGTGGCAGGTTGCTGAGCATTACAGATTTCTTGCACATAGTCCATCAGGCGATCGACATCAGCATGGCGTAGAGTAGCAGTCGCCAGGGCATCCCGTTCGGCACTGGTGCGAGGACGAGGCTCACGCGTGTCAGATTCTAGCCAACCGTCTACAATCGGGCCTTCTAAGTAAAGCTCCTGAATTTGCATCAAAATCTGCTGAAGCTCGATCTGCCATGCGCCAACCACAGTTTCCATTTCCTTCAGCAAATTCATGGCCAGAGCTGGATTTGCGGCATGACGATGGCTGCTGAAGGTAGGAGACTTGTACTTGGGTAAAGCAGGAATGTCCGGGCAGCTTTCTTGCACGGGGAACGGCTGTACCGTCTCGCTACCCGACAGTTTTTTTTGCAAGATTGAAGTAGACAGATTTTTTCCTGAAACCGTAAAAGACAGGTTGCTGGAGTCTTGCGGGGTGGATGGCTCCGTCAGCGATTCTAGACGGCTTAAAACGATCTGGCTATTGGTTTTGGGAGCCGAAGTAGGAGTCACAGGTTGGGCATGAAGCTGATTTAGAGTCGCTTCAATCCGTTTCAGCCCTTGTTTCATAATCTCCTATACTCCTTCGCCACTCTTAAAGTTAGTGCAGAATGTGTGTATTCTAACCGCTCAAACTCCGTAAACGTATGGTAGCCCTGATCAGAATTGGGGATTTAATAAAACCCGAAACTTAGTTTTGAAACGTGCGATTGAGCTGCACGTTCCAAAATTAAAAATTTGGTTTTAATTTATCCATGATCCTAAGACAAAATCAAAACTTGAAACGTTATATAGCGCTCCCCAATAGATTGCGATTACGGGTACGAAAGCTTTGCCCCCGGTCAGGAATTTCACCTCTGTACCCCGTTTAAATCTCAGTTGCGATCGCTATACCAACATTAACGCATGATTTTTCATGAGCATTCATTTGTCAAGCGCTAAGACACTAATGTTAGTAATTGGGCCTGCTCGCTCTGGCAAGAGTGAATGGGCCGAACGGTTAGCCGACCAATCGGGCAAGGCGGTAATTTATGTAGCAACAGCGCAAGTTGATCCTACTGATTTGGAGTGGCAAGAGCGGATTGCGCAACATCAGCGTCGTCGCCCTGCTCATTGGCAAACGGTCAGCGTTCCCGTTGATCTATCGAGCTGTATCCGGAATGGTAAGACAGACGAATGTTTGCTCGTCGATTCGCTGGGAACCTGGTTGGCAAATCTGCTGGAGCAAGATGCATCGGCCTGGGAGCAAACGCTACAGGATCTGTTGAATGCTCTTCAGGAAACGGCAGCAGATGTCATCTTTGTGGCAGAAGAAACGGGATGGGGGGTGGTGCCTGCCTATCCCATCGGACGGCTGTTTCGCGATCGCCTCGGTACGTTAACCCGCCACATTGGGCGCATCGCCAATCCGGTTTATCTGGTCACGGGTGGGCATGTGCTGGATCTCAGCCGACTGGGTCAGCCATTACCTCCCCTGGAACCAAATCTCGGTAAACCTTAACCCTTTGTGCGGATTCCCATCAATTACAATCTGCTTGCACCCGCTAGGATGAAGATAAGCCAGACATTCATGATGCTGACGTTTTTGGGAACGAGAATTTGGGAACAAGGGGGTTTTCTTATAACCCCTTTTAGTTTCTAAATACTTAGGATCGTGGATTTAATAAAACCTGAAACTTAATTTTGGAAAGTGCGGCTCAGCCGCACTTTCCAAAATTAAAAATTTGGTTTTAATTTATCCATGATCTTTAGACTTGCTTCAACACGTTCCAATATCGGCTTAATGGTTGACGTGAACGTCAGACTCAAGACACAGGACGTGTTTAAGAACTGTGTAGCAGAATTGAGATAATTTACATTTTCTCATTGTTCGGCGATAAACGGCTCATTCGGAATCTGTTCCAGATTCAATAAAAGCTATGGCATCCCAAGATGAAGTTAGACGATATCTTGCTTACTGGTTTCAGTTGGGCAAGAGTGTGAGTGTAAAGAATGGGCGTGAGACCTTCCTGCCCCGTCCTGTGCTTCAGCGCGATCGCTATAGCCCAGAGTTTGAGTCTTGCTGGCAATACATTCTCGAAAACGCTGAAGTTTGCCACCTGGAAGGGACAGATCAAACCATCGCGCAGTTGCTCGACCCCCTTTGGGCGATTCATCCCTGTGCTCGGTGTGAAATGCCCGTTCCGATTTTAGATATTGGTGCGATGGAGGCGGCCTGTCCCTGCTCGGATCTGTCCTTTTGGCCGGATTCGGAGCGTCCGCAACCGCGTGGGCCAGTCAGCAGCTATAACCAGCTTGTGCAAATTCGCGATCGCCTCCTGAATGCAGGCCAACGCGCCAAAACTCCATCCAACACAGATACTTAATAACGTGAATTCGATAGCACCATTTCAGCCGCGCGGCTGAAATGGTGTAAAAAAGTTCCCCACGCGTCGCGTGGGGAACTTTTTTACACGTCTGTCAACTCACGTTTCCTGAATGGCTTATTTCCACTGGTGATAGAGTCGCCCATTGCGGATCTGCATGACGGGATGGTTCGACATTCTCACCAGATGCTCGTCGTGGGTGGTGACAATCACCGTAATCCCAATCGAGTTTAGCTTCTTGAGAATTTTGATTACCTGCCAGGAGTTCTCGGAATCTAAGTTTCCGGTCGGCTCATCTGCCAGCAAAACGGGCGGCGTGCTGACGATCGCACGAGCAATGCTGACGCGCTGCTGTTCACCACCCGACAGCTCATCGGGGAAGCAGTCGGCCTTTTCTTGCAAGCCCACCATCTTCAGCGTGGGTAACAGACGACGATGAATTTCTTTGCGGGTAAACCCTTGCGCCCACAGTACGAAGGCCACATTTTCAGCCACGGTGCGTCTGGGGATCAGCTTGTAGTCTTGGAACACAACCCCAATCCGGCGGCGTAGCAGAGAAAGGTCGTTACCTCGCAGCCGCGCAATGTTTTTATCGTTAACAAAAACATCCCCTTTCGTTGGGCGTTCAGCACCGTATAGCAGCTTTAATAGGGTTGATTTTCCAGAGCCAGATGGCCCCGTTACGAATAAAAAGTCGCCCTTTCTGATTTGCAAATTCACATCCAGGAGGGCTTTACTGTTATTGGAGTAAATCTTTGTCACCTGCTGAAGCCTGACGACAATGTTTGCAGCAGGGTTAGTCGCGTCTGATCTCTGTGCAGTCTCTTCAACACTAGAGGTAGGCGGGTAGACAGCACCAACTGAGTAATTGAAATGAGTGCTTGGAGGTCTTTCGGTAACTGAGGTCATGGAACCATTTCAACGAAAGGGACTGAACAACGTAAATTAAATGCAAAACCTAAGAATACCCTGATGGAAACTGTCACAGATCCTAAACAGTTTCATGAGCGCATATTGTAATAGGAGTTCGCGATAGAGTCACTACTTTTCTGGGACTTATCCAGATTTTGCTTCGAAAAATGGATTTTGCGATCGCCCTTCGATTGGCTCTATCCCAATCCCCAACGATCACTCAACCCATTTGAGTAATACAACCAAAGGATGGGGCACTCAGGATCATGGATTTAATAAAACTCTATTTTTCAATAGACGGTTTGCCCCACCGACTCATTGAATAAACCAGCGCTCTCCAGGCAAACTGAGGCAGGGCTAACATGCGTCGCCAGCGCCACGGTTCCTGATAGAGGCGATAAACCCATTCCAGGTTGTTGTTGCGCAGCCATCCGGGAGCGCGAGTTTTGGTACCTGCCCAAATGTCAAAACTGCCCCCCACGCCAATCCAGATCGCATGAGGGCAGAGGTGGCGGTGCTCCGCAATCCACAACTCCTGACGGGGAACGCCCAGACCGACCAAAATAATGTTGGGTTGCAGGTCTTTGAGAGTTTGTTGCAACTCAAGCTGTTCTTCAGCAGAGATATAGCCGTGTTGCGTGCCAGCGATCGCCAATCCTGGTACTCGCTGTTGCCACACATCCGCTGCGGCTTGGCCGACGCCCGGTGCACCTCCGTAGAAAAAGACGGAGTAAGGAGAAGATGAACTTGGCTTGCCAGTCACCAATGACAATTCTTGAGAAGCTTTAGCCGATTGTCGCAATAGCGCCTCTGCTAGTTCAATACCCGGACAGCGCTGTGCCCGTTTACCTTGCAATCGCAGATAGAAAATAATTCCTGCGCCATCTGGAATGACGAGTTCAGCGTGGCGGATGATGTTAGCCAACGCTCGGTTTTGCTCTGCTTGCATCGACATCTCGGCATTCAGCGTTACAACATGAACCCCGCGCCGCTGCTGAAGTTGACGTATCAGCCAACCTGGATAGTCTTCTAACAAATGGATGGGAAGGCCAAAAACGTTCCATTGACTAGATGTGGGCTGATTTAAGTTAGGCATATCCCGTTTTCAATTCATCCTCGCGCCAAACCAATTATGCAGCTTCCCTTCATTTCTGCACGAGTTTTGATTGAAATCCGGCTGACAGGTACTATTTTTTGAAACAACAGCATGGCATTGCCATGCTGTTGTTTCAAAAAAGCGATCAATGACTGGGCTGCAATGTGCCGTCTGCATAGAGTTCCATGGGCACTAGCTCGACTTTGCCATTCACCGTAACTTTGGAATATACGATTTTAACTAAAGGGGATTGGTTTTGATTGTGACGTCGAGACATAAGACTTACCTGGACAAATTGCGAATGAGGTGTGAGCAATCGGTGATGACTACGGTCGATTGGCCATTGCGTGTAGAGGTGGAATGGTGCTCTATACCTTAGTCATATCGTGATCTTAGAGATCATCAATCTATCAAGAGTTGCGTGAAGGCACCGATAATTCCAACGCTTCAGAATGAAGATCCAATGAAATTACGGGGCGATCGCAACCATCCTCTTCAAACTCAGGACATAAAAGACGTAGTCTAGAGACTCTCTAAAGTCATAAATTTGCCTTAAACAAGCGATAATCGAGAATCAGAACGAGCATTGCCTTGGGTCTGATATTAGTAACTTGCCGGATACTCTATTAATTTCAGTCTTAAAACCTGTTTTTCTGCCGAATTTTCAAATAGCGCTATAGACACCCTTGACTTCGCGTTAAGCAAGCTAAGTTCCGGAATGCCTTGTCCGTTTTCTACTCGATAAAGCGGTATGTCTACAAACGGTATGTCTACCTTGGCTTCAAATCGTAATCCTGTCAGTACAACAAACGCCAGCGTGAGTCAGAGTGGCGTGCAGGCTTCTAACATGAGTCTCCGAGCGCTGCTCAATACCTATTATCAAGAGGTCAAGGCCGTCATTTTGGCGCGGCAAAATCCGCTAACAGGTCTACTGCCCGCCAGCACAGCCGTCAACACCCACGGAAACTACACCGATGCCTGGGTACGCGATAACGTCTACAGCATTCTGGCGGTGTGGGGACTGGCACTGGCCTATCGCAAGATTGATGATGACCAGGGGCAGGCGTATGAACTGGAACACAGCGTTATTAAGCTGATGCGCGGTCTGCTATTTGCCATGATGCGGCAGGCGCATAAGGTAGAGCAGTTCAAAGAAACGCAAGATCCGCTGGATGCGCTCCACGCCAAATATGACCTCTGCACGGCTGATACCGTCGTTGGGGATGGCGAATGGGGCCATTTACAGCTAGATGCAACCTCGCTGTATTTGCTGATGCTGGCGCAAATGACGGCATCTGGACTCCAGATTGTCTTCACGCTGGACGAGGTGAACTTCGTTCAAAACCTGGTCTATTACATCGGTCGGGCCTATCGGACGCCCGATTATGGCATTTGGGAGCGGGGCAACAAGATTAATCACGGGAAGCCAGAGCTAAATGCCAGTTCGATCGGCATGGCCAAGGCGGCGCTGGAAGCGATCAACGGCCTGAATTTGTTTGGCGTGCGGGGCAGTCAGGCGTCGGTCGTGCACGTTCTGCCAGATGAGATTGCCCGGACTCGCATTACGCTGGAATCTCTGCTGCCGAGAGAGTCTGCTTCTAAGGAAGTAGATGCCGCACTGCTGAGCATCATTGGCTTTCCGGCGTTCGCAGTGGATGATGCGGCTCTGGTCGAACGGACGCGTAACAACATTGTTTCCAAACTGGAGGGGAATTACGGCTGCAAACGATTCCTGCGAGATGGTCATCAGACGGTGATTGAAGATGTCAGCCGACTGCACTATGAACCGTATGAACTGAAGCAGTTTGAGCATATCGAGTGCGAGTGGCCGCTGTTCTTTACGTATCTGCTGCTGGATGCGCTGTTTCGGGGCGATCGCCCTCAAATTGAGCATTATCAACAGCGGTTAGAAGCCCTGCTGGTAGAGCAGAACGGTAGTCGTCTGCTGCCAGAACTGTATTACGTCCCGAAAGACGGCATGGAGGCCGAGAAGGCCAATCCTCGCAGTCAAACGCGTTTGCCAAATGAGAACGTTCCTCTGGTCTGGGCACAAAGCCTGTATTTGTTGGGGAGAATGCTGCAAGATGGTCTGCTGGCTTTGGGCGATTTAGATCCGCTGGGTCGTCATCTGCACATTGGTTATCCGTCTGAACCACTGGTGCAAATTGTTCTCCTGGCAGAAGATGAAGCCTTGCAGGCAGAACTGGCCGCCTACGGAATTGCCTCTCAAACGCCGGATCAGGTCGCTCCGATCCAGGTGCGTCAGGCTAGCGAACTGACAGATATCTACACTCAAATTGGCCGCAACGACAAGTTGGCCTTAACCGGACGACCAAAGCGGCGTCTCCGCAGCCTTACCACGTCCAGAATCTTTCGCATTCGCGGAGAAACGATCGCATTTCTTCCGTCGTTTCTGGATCAACAGCAGTTTTACCTGACGCTCGACAAACACTTTTTAGTGGCTCAGATCAAGGGAGAATTGGCCTATATCAAGCGCCACTGGTCGCAGCTAGGCCGACCTACGATGACGCTGCTGTTAACCCACGATATGTTTCAGCATGAATCGCCCCTGCTGGAGTTGATGAAAGACTTGCGTGACGGCCAGTGCAATGGTGTATCCGTGAAGCTGGGGCATTTGCAGCAGTTAATGCTAACGGCTGGCGTGGAGCGAGTGGATTTCATTCATGATTTCCAGTTCACGCAGGCTCCGGTTCACAATGCCCAGCCCAAGCCCTATTACCTGACTTTCTACCCCGATCGCAACTGGGTATTGAGCAGCACTCAGGAATTTATGTTGGAGTGTGAAACCAATACTGGATTGTTGATTAACAGTTTGCGGCAGTCGGAAAACCTGTACGAGCAAATTGAACTACTGGAAACGCTGCTCCGCCTCAAAGATCTGAACTTCGAAACCGGATTGGGAGGGCCAGGGCAGTCTGTGACCGTCGCAGATTTGCTGAACGAGGTATACGAAAAGGCCGGACAGATCCAGCTTTGGGCCGTGATTCGGCGGGCTGCCGGGTTGTTGAATAAGGTTGATGTGGGTCTGTCGGATGCGGTGACGGATATTCTGGTGCGCCAAAAGCAGATTGCTGTTGGAAAGGCGTATAGTGAAGCGTCGCTGATTACCAGCCCCATGTCTCACACCGAGATTATGGAAACGATCAGTGAGTTTGTGCGGCAAGATATTCGCGATCGCCCCCTCACCCAGGAAATCCTGATCTACCTCAGCATTTTGATCAAAACTGATCCTCACCTGTTTAACGGACTGCTGACTCTGCGAGTCGGGTATTTGATCCTGCTGATCACTAGTGAAGTGGCTAGAGAACGGCAGGTGACGCAAGATGAAGCCTACGAATATCTGATGAATCTGAGTCCGTTTGAGGTCAAGACGCGACTGTATCGAGTGCTGGCGGGCTATGCGGATCTCAATCAAACGCTATTCCAGCAGGAATCTCTTAAAATCAACCAGCAAGATATTCAGTGGAATGTTTTACCGGAACAGGTGGAAGCAGAACCCTCGGTGAACTGGTGGCAGAAACGGCAGCGGGATGGTGCACTCAACCGGGTTCCCAAAGACTTCTATCCCAGCGTGTGGCGGGTGATGCAGCACTGTAAGGGATTGGTGATTGGGGATAAGTTAGAACGCCGGAATCGATTGGACAGCGAACCTATCCTGGCCGAGATGACTCCTGGAGAGAAAAACTTTGCGCTGCGGGTTGAGCATCTGCTGAACAAGATTCAGGCTCCCGAATACCGACAGGTCAACATTGAAGCACTGATAGAAGTGGCGGCGATCGCAGAACAAAACCCCGATCTGCAAATCGAAGAGTATATCGTGCTGGATGTGTTGATTGGTCACGCTGTGCGGTTAGCATGGCTCGATCGTCATCCTCAGGATGCAGTTCGGTATGACGAATACAAAGCAACGGCCTGGCGCGCCTTCTATGAAACATCGCCCTACGATTGCGCGGTGTATGTGAGTAAGGCACTCCGCTTCCTAACGGAATTAAGCCAAACCACTTGAACCTGAATTCAATAGCGCCATTTGGATTGGGACGGGGTGCAGGGGTGGAACCCCTGGCTGGGGGCGAAGCCCCCACACCCCCTTTGTCTTAACAACGTTGGCTACGGCTATATATGAAGATGCGGTGAATTGAGGAGGAGGTGGAGGGGCGGTCGGGCGCACAAAAACCGCAGTCCGTTTCAAAATGAGAGTTGCTGGCAGGATATGCGTGAGTGGTAGGTATTGGGCACAATTGCATACAATCGCGTCATAAGATCTTGCTCACAGAACCCTTAATTTTGCGCCACGTATGACCAATCGATCGCCCCGATTACTCAAAAAGCAAGGAAACCTATCGTCTGGAGTGAATCAAAACTTTGAGGTAGACGACTCTGATGAAGACGAGTCGTATCTGGACTATTTCTATGATGAGCCTGGAAGTCTCCCTGGTGCGCTCAACATTGAAGAGGATGCTCCCACCCCCAATATTGTTTTAATTGATTACAACGAAGAGAAGGCAACCCGCATTCACCTGCCGACTCCAGAGGCGATCGCTCCCTATTTGGATACTGAGTCCGTTTCCTGGGTAGATGTGCAGGGTTTGGGCAGTGAGGATGTTTTACTGCGCTTAGGCGACGTCTTTAAATTGCATCCTCTTGTGTTGGAAGACGTGGTGAACGTGCCTCAACGCCCCAAAGTGGAAGAGTATGACGACCAGGTGCTAATCATTGCCCGGATGGTGATGCCGAAAGAGTCTGGCCGTGGGTTTGTGAGCGAACAGGTCAGCATTATTTTGGGCAAACACTATTTGCTGACGGTGCAGGAGGAACCTGAACTGGATACATTCAACCCCGTGCGCGATCGCATTCGCACAGGTCGGGGCAATATCCGCAAAAACCAGTCCGATTACCTGGCCTATACGCTGCTGGATACCATCATTGACGGTTTTTTCCCGGTGCTGGAGGTTTATGGTGAGCAAATTGAAGACCTGGAAGATGAAGTCGTCATGAGTCCTACGCATCAAACCTTAGAGCGCATTTATACGATTAAGCGAGAACTGCTAGCCATCCGTCGCGCCATTTGGCCTCAGCGCGATGCCATTAATATCTTAATTCGCGATTGCAGCCTGATCAGCGATGAAGTGCGCCTGTATTTGCGCGACTGCTATGACCATGCGGTGCAGGTTTTGGATATGGTAGAAACCTATCGAGAACTGGCTTCTAGCTTAATGGATGTTTATTTGTCTGCCGTCGGCAACAAGATGAACGAAGTCATGAAGCTGCTAACCATTATTTCTACTATCTTTATTCCCCTGACGTTCATCGCTGGAATTTATGGGATGAACTTTAATACTGAAAAGTCGCCCTTGAATATGCCGGAGTTGAACTGGTACTTTGGCTATCCCCTATGCATTGCCATCATGGTGGCGATCGCAGGTGCCCTGGTTTACTATTTCTGGAAACGCGGCTGGTTTCAAAATTTCTCAGGTATTAAGGACACGTGAATTCGACAGATGGGCTTTGAGGGGAGTTGCACGACGCGCAACTCCCCTCAAAGCCCGATGTTACGTTAAGGACGCGTAGGGAGTGCTAGTATTTCTACGACCGCTGCATTCTCTACCCACTTACTGCTCGTATGGATCTCAAGGCTTTAATTCGCGATATCCCAGATTTCCCAAAACCAGGCATCATGTTCCGGGATATCACCACTCTTCTGCGTGATCCTGATGGGTTGCGCTACACCGTGGATTGTCTGGCCGAAAAGGTGTCGGACGTTGGAGTCGATTACATCGTCGGCATGGAATCGCGGGGGTTTATCTTTGGTACGCCTCTGGCCTACAAGCTGGGAGCCGGGTTCATTCCCGTCCGCAAACCCGGTAAGCTTCCGGCAGCCGTTCATGCGGTTGAATATGCGCTGGAGTATGGGACTGACAAGCTAGAGATGCACCAGGATGCCTTTCATCCCGGCAGCCGCGTTTTGATTGTGGATGACCTGATCGCTACAGGCGGCACTGCTGCTGCGACAGCTCAACTGGTGCAGCAAACGGGATGTGAACTGGCAGGGTTTGCTTTTGTGATTGAACTAACGGCGTTGGAAGGGCGAAAAGTCCTCCCAGACGGTGTACCCGTTGTGGCGCTCTTGGAATACTAACTCAATTTTTGGAGGAAGAACCGCCGCACGCTACGCTTCCTCCAAAAACTTGGCGTTGGTTAAGTTGTAGCCTTAGGAGCGTTATCAATTAAAACCAGATTTTTAATTTTGGAACGTGCAGCAAAGCTAAACGTTCCAAAATTAAATTTTGGGTTTTACTAAATCCATGATCCTTAGCGATCGCCCCGCCTTTGAGTCGAACGGTATAGACTATGGACTATACCCGTTACTCATCTCCCCGTTTCCCGTCTACCGAATTCAACCCAGCATGACTTCTTCAAAAGCGTCTTCGCCCCAGCAACGCCTCAAACAAGGGCTTGATCGTCTGGTTGGTTTTGTGACCAGTGAGACAGCCATCTATGTGGTGAAACGGCTGCTACAAGCATTACTAACGCTGCTGCTGGCGTCTGCCCTCAGCTTTTTTATCATGCAGTTGGCTCCGGGAAATTATCTGGATACCCTACGGCAGAATCCCCAGATTGACGAAGCGACGCTGAAAGCGCTGGAAGCCCAGTTTGGCCTGGATAAACCGCCTATTGAGCAATACTTTCTCTGGCTTAAACAAATCGTTACAGAAGGTAATTTTGGTCGCAGCTTCGCCTATCAGCGATCGGTGGCGTCGCTGCTGTGGGAGCGGATTCCGGCTACCCTGCTGCTGTCGATTTCGTCGATGGTGGTGACGTGGGCGATCGCCATTCCTCTCGGCATTATTGGCGCAGTTCAGCAAAACCGCATGCTCGATCGCATTTTGCGGGTGTTGAGCTATGTGGGCCAGGGATTTCCCACCCTAATTACAGGGTTGCTGTTTCTCAGCCTTGCCCAAAACACGTCGCCGCTGTTTCCCGTTGGTGGAATGACCAGCATTGACCATGCTGACCTGACACCGTTTGGGAAAGTGATTGATATCGCATGGCACATGATCTTGCCGACCTTAGCGCTGAGTATTACCAGCTTTGCCGGACTTCAGCGGATTATGCGGGGTGAACTGTTAGACGTGCTGCGGCAAGACTATATCCAAACCGCTCGGGCCAAAGGCTTGCCCGAAAATCGGGTGATCTATGTTCACGCCCTTCGCAATGCCGTCAATCCTCTGATTACGCTACTGGGATTCGAGTTCGCCGGATTGCTGAGCGGAGCCTTCATCACCGAAAACTTCTTTAACTGGCCTGGTTTGGGACGCCTCATTTTGCAAGCCGTTACCGCTCAAGATTTGTATCTCGTTATGGCCAGCTTGATGATGGGAGCTGTCATGCTCATTATCGGCAATTTGCTAGCTGACCTTGTCCTCACAGCAGTAGACCCGCGCATTAAGCTCTCAGAACTGAATTAAAAAGGATGAATTATGCTGCGGCTGAGGGCGTAGAAAGCTGAGCTTTCAAGCCCTCAGCCGCAGCATGGTAATGTTCAATACCCAATTCTCAATCCCGTCACTCTTTCAGATAAGATTGAGAAATGCCTAAATTCCCGGAACCTTTTGGGATGTGATGTGTTATTCACTCACCCCGTAGCGAAAGGGGATCTTTACGGTGGATACTAGTTCAGTAATTTAGAGAGATTCTGCATCCAAGCAGGAAAGGAAAGCTATGAGCCGCGAGGAAATTCTTCAGAAAGTTCAAAAGATTGTGTCCGAACAGCTAGGGGTTGACCAAAGCGAAGTCAAGCCAGAAGCCAGCTTTGCCAATGATCTTGGGGCTGACTCTTTGGATACCGTTGAACTGGTGATGGCTTTAGAAGAAGAATTTGATATTGAAATTCCAGACGAAGCTGCCGAAGGCATTGCCACTGTTCAAGCGGCTGTAGATTACATCACGGAAAAAGGCGCTGCCTAACTAAAGCGTCAGGAGTCGGGGGTGGCGATCGCTACCCCTTTCCCTCGCTATCCTGGAGATAGGGCGTACCTGTATTTTACTCGTGACCCACTCCCGATTCCTGCCCTTCAAACTTTCTGTTGCCTGTGTGTTTTGCATTCTGGGTCATTAAACCCTTGAAACTGTTGTCATGACAAGTTCTGATTCTGAATATAAGCGTGTTGTTGTTACGGGGATGGGTGCAATCACCCCGATTGGCAACACCCTAGCCGAATACTGGGACGGATTGATGGCCGGACGTAACGGCATTGGTCCCATTACCTTGTTTGATGCATCGCGTCACGACTCCCGGATTGCTGGGGAAGTGAAGGGCTACGATCCTCACATTTACATGGATCGCAAAGAAGCTAAGCGGATGGATCGGTTTGCTCAGTTTGCCGTCTCTGCCAGTAAACAAGCGATCGCCGACGCGGGGTTTGTCATCAATGACCTCAATGCAGAGCAGGTTGGCGTCATGATCGGCACCGGAATCGGTGGCCTAAAAGTGATGGAAGACCAGCAAGAGGTCTATCTCACACGCGGCCCTGATCGCTGTAGCCCATTTATGGTGCCCATGATGATCGCCAACATGGCGGCAGGTCTGACAGCAATTCACATCGGCGCAAAAGGGCCAAACTCATGCCCCGTGACAGCCTGTGCAGCAGGTTCAAATGCCGTCGGCGATGCGTTTCGGTTGGTGCAGCGTGGCTATGCTCAAGCCATGATCTGTGGAGGGGCCGAGGCCGCTGTTACACCGCTATCGTTTGCCGGGTTCGCCTCCGCGCGCGCCTTATCCACTCGCAATGATGATCCGGCTCACGCGTGCCGTCCCTTTGATCGCGATCGCGACGGTTTCGTGATGGGTGAAGGAGCCGGAATTTTGGTGCTTGAAGAGTTGGAACATGCGCTCAGTCGCGGTGCCAAAATTTACGCTGAAATCATTGGCTATGGGATGACTTGTGATGCTTACCACATCACCTCTCCGGTTCCCGGTGGAGAAGGAGCCTCGCGGGCCATGCAGCTAGCATTGAAAGATGCTCGGTTGAACCCAAACGAGGTGAGCTACATCAACGCCCACGGCACGAGCACCCCGGCCAATGACTCTACGGAAACCGCTGCTATTAAAACAGCCTTGGGAGATCATGCCTACAAGGTTGCAATTAGCTCTACTAAGTCAATGACTGGGCACCTGCTGGGTGGGTCTGGCGGTATTGAAGCGGTTGCAGCGGTAATGGCGGTGGCAAACGATCGCGTTCCTCCCACGATTAATTTAGAGCATCCTGACCCCGCTTGCGATTTAGATTACATCCCCAACCAAAGCCGTGAAGCGGCTGTAGAAGCAGCCCTCTCAAATTCATTTGGGTTTGGTGGGCACAACGTAACGCTGGCGTTTAGAAAGTATCGAGGCTAGCAAAACGCCTGGATGACATAGTCTTATCGAGGCTATGCCGTCGAGATGCGCTATAGATTATTGGCAAGTTGAGCCATAACCTATAAGCTATAGATGGTAGGTATACTTACCTACAAAAGTTCCAAATTTTTATTGTCTGATTGCTACTCATATAGCCTTACGCATTCAGGTTAGGACAAGGGGTGTGGGAGCTTCGCTCCCAGCCAGGGGTTTTACCCCTGCACCCCGTCCTAACGCTAAAGCGTAGAGCCATACAAGAAAATATGGAAGGGTTTGGTTGTTGCCTTGCGGCAATCTGTCTTGCAGCAATCAATGTCGAGCAAATTTTCTTGTTTGCCCCCTGATCCGGCCAGTGGGATGATGGATTTACAGCCTTAAGGCGATCCAACGGTCCTGAACCAAATCAAGTCCACGTTGAGCAACTGTCATAACCGTCGTTGAGTTAAGAGAAATCATGGCTGTCGTAACCCAATCCCTCGAAGAGCTCTGTATTAATTCGATTCGCTTCCTGGCGATCGATGCTGTAGAAAAAGCCAAGTCAGGTCACCCTGGATTGCCGATGGGTGCTGCCCCAATGGCGTTTGTCCTGTGGGATCAGTTCATGCGGTTTAACCCCAAGAATCCCAAATGGTTTAACCGCGATCGCTTTGTATTGTCAGCAGGTCACGGCTGTATGCTGCAATACGCTCTGCTGTATCTCACGGGTTACGACAGTGTAACGATCGACGACATCAAGCAATTCCGTCAGTGGGGTTCCAAGACTCCTGGCCACCCCGAAAACTTTGAGACTCTTGGTGTTGAAGTGACCACCGGGCCTCTGGGGCAGGGTATTTGTAATGGAGTGGGTTTGGCGATCGCTGAAGCTCACATGGCTGCCAAATTCAACAAGCCCGACAGCACCCTGGTTGACCACTACACCTATGTGATTTTGGGCGACGGCTGCAACATGGAAGGCGTTTCGGGTGAAGCGTGCTCTCTGGCAGGACACCTGGGCCTCGGCAAACTGATTGCGCTGTACGACGACAACCACATTTCCATCGACGGTTCTACCGATGTGTCGTTCACCGAAGATGTGAGCAAGCGGTTTGAAGCGTATGGCTGGCACGTTCAGCACGTAGAAGATGGCAATACGGATCTGGGTGCGATCGCCAAAGCCATCGAAGCGGCTAAAGCGGTGACGGACAAGCCTTCGCTAATCAAAGTCACGACCACCATCGGCTACGGTTCTCCCAATAAGTCCAACACGGCAGATGTGCACGGTGCGGCTCTGGGTGGCGACGAAGTAAAAGCAACCCGCGAAAACCTGGGTTGGGAATATGAACCCTTCGTAATTCCTGAAGATGCGCTGAACCGTTTCCGCAAAGCGGTCGCTCGGGGGGCTACCTACGAATCTGAGTGGAACCAAACCTGGACTGACTACAAAGCCAAGTATCCCGAGGAAGCGACTGAGTTTGAGCGGCAGATTAGCGGCAAGCTACCCGACGGTTGGGATAAAGTGTTGCCAACATATGCTCCCACTGATAAAGAACTGGCGACCCGGAAGCACTCTGAGATTTGCTTGAATGCGCTCGCCAAAGTATTGCCCGAACTCATCGGCGGCTCGGCTGACCTGACTCACTCCAACTACACGTTGCTGAAGGGCTTTGGTGACTTCCAGAAAGGCCAATATCAGAACCGCAACCTGCGCTTTGGCGTTCGTGAACATGGCATGGGTGCGATTTGTAATGGGATTGCCCTGCACGGTTCCGGGTTAATTCCTTACGGTGCAACCTTCCTGGTCTTTGCAGACTACATGCGGGCAGCCATTCGTCTTTCGGCACTGTCTGAAGCAGGTGTCATCTATGTTATGACGCACGACTCGATCGCGTTGGGTGAAGATGGCCCCACCCACCAGCCTGTTGAAACGGTAGCGTCGCTGCGCGCGATTCCGAATCTGCTGGTGCTGCGTCCGGCTGACGGAACTGAAACCTCCGGTGCTTACAAAGTGGCGATCGAAAACCGTCATCGCCCAACTCTGCTGGCTCTGTCTCGCCAGAATGTACCCAACCTGCCCACCAGTTCGATTGAAGGAGTTTCTAAGGGAGCTTACACTCTCTCTGATAGCGAAGGTACTCCAGACCTGATTTTGATCGGTACGGGGGCTGAAGTTGGACTTTGTGTGAAAGCGGCTGAGCAGCTGGGCACCGAAGGCAAGAAAGTCCGAGTGGTTTCGATGCCCTCTTGGGAACTGTTTGAAGAGCAAGATGCCGCTTACAAGGAATCTGTGCTGCCCAAAGCGGTTACGAAGCGCTTGGTTGTGGAAGCAGGGTCTAGCTTTGGCTGGTGCCGTTATACCGGATCTGAAGGCGGTATG
>DATNPS010000057.1:0-11683 GCA_036703095.1 Crinalium sp.
TGAAGTTGGGCGAGATGGTCAGCCTCATTGTCGTGGGTTTCCCCTAAATACACGACATTCGCTTGCGATAGATCGGTGAAAACAGATGACAGGCGATTTGGATGAGCCGAACCAGGCTCCACCATCTCTTGAGCCAGCACAGGCTGCCCCCACAGCAACCATAAACCAACCGATATCGCACAGAGTCGAATAAGTCTCTTCATGGTTTCCATTATGAAGGGCGATGCAGGGCGATCGCTCACGACTACGTTTGTTACACGGCTTGGTACACTGACAGAGCACGACTGCTGTGAAGATTTATGGATTTGCCAATTCCATCTGTGCTAGCTGAGTTCGCCTCTCCGGGGCCGATTATGATTCAGATCGGCACCTTCACTGTCCGCTGGTACGGTTTTTTGATTGCCTCAGCTGTATTATTAGGCGTCACGCTCTCGCAATATCTAGCCAAGCGGCGGAATGTTGATCCTGAAAAAATTGGCGATCTGGCGATCTGGCTGGTCGTCGGTGCGATTCCGGCAGCCCGTCTCTACTACGTTTTGTTTGAGTGGGAAAATTACGCGCAGCGGCCTGCTGAAATCATTGCCATCTGGCACGGCGGAATCGCCATTCATGGAGCCATTCTGGGGGGGCTAACGGCTGCCCTCATCTTTGCCCGACTCCAAAAAATTTCCTTTTGGCAACTCGCTGATCTGATCGCTCCATCGCTGATTTTAGGACAGGCGATCGGGCGTTGGGGTAATTTCTTCAACTCAGAAGCGTTTGGTCGTCCTACCGATTTACCGTGGAAGCTTTTTATTCCGCTGATTCAGCGTCCTGAAGGGTACGAACAGTTCGACTACTTTCATCCCACCTTTCTGTATGAGTCGCTGTGGAACCTGGGAGTATTGACCATTCTACTCATTCTGTTCTTTCGTGGCTTACAGAGTAACCCTCCGTTGAAGACAGGCACCCTCATCCTTACGTATATGGTGCTGTATAGCATGGGTCGCTTTTGGATTGAAGGTTTGCGAACCGATAGTTTAATGCTCGGCCCATTACGCATTGCTCAGGTGGTTAGTCTAATTGAGATTGGATTAGGTTTAGCGGGTCTTATTTGGCTTTACAGAATAAATCGCACTTTGCCAGATGTAATTAAAGCTGAGCTACAGGTGGATACAGCTTCAGATTAGCCTTGATGCAATAACATCATCGCTTTAGGGCTGACTTGATTGCTGAAACGGCGATGGCACGAATAAGTTACAGTGCGAAGCTGATAGTAAAGTTTGACGTGATTTACGCTTGATTGCAGATTAAAAATGCGACCATAGAAGTAGAGATACTTTAATGTTCAAAGCATTTCAACAATCTAGTCAACCCCAGAACGATACAGAGGGGGTGATGATAAATGAAACTTTACTCGCTTTCAATTAGTTTTGCTACTGCGATTCTCTTATTAGGATCTGCTCCTCTCAGTGAAGCGCGATCGCTCGCGTGGAATGTAAAGACAAACGATACGATTGCTCAGGTTGCAACAAATTCTGACCCATTCAGAGTTCCTTCTATTATTGACCAAGGCTTTGCGGCTTACCGAACAGGCGATTTACGAGGGGCGATCGCCATCTGGTCGCGAAATAGCCCTGGCTACTTGCAGAATCAGTCTCCGGTTTTCATTGGCTCAATGGAAGAATTGTTACAAAGCGCTGGAGATTATTTGGGGTATTCAGTCATTTATTCCCATTCTGTTACTGAAAATACGCAAGTAATTTACCTTGAGTCACAGCATCAGCATGGTACGTTCTTCTGGAGATTTATTGTTTCTAATACTCAAGGAATCTCAGCCGTAACTGACTTTGAACTCAATAGCGATCCAGCAGAGATCCTGCCTCAATTCGTAATGTATCAAGATTAACCACTGCGAGGAGTCCCATTCAATGGGAGTGGTACTTAAGCATAATTTGAGGCTAGCCTAGCTCGCCTCAAATTATTGTGATTTTAAGAATTCTGTTGGAGTATTAGCTCAAAAGAAAAACCCCAGAGCGTAGCTCCGGGGTCTGAATCAGGGTGCATCTACCATTCCCCTCTACGAGTACACAAGCACTTATCCGGAAGACAGATTGGAGTTTATCCATTCTTTGTAAAAATTAGAATTCTTTAAAGCTTCCCTAAAATTTCTTGCTGGACATTTTGACATCATTCTCATTTAGAAACTATAGCTGTGGCCGCCTTGGTTAGGACACCAAAAACCAAAGGGGGTGTGGGGACTTCGCCCCCAACCAGGGGTTCCACTCCTGCACCCCGCCCTAATTCAGATGGCTACAGCTATAGTTGCGGGAATTGTGGGTTTTGCGCACCCAACGGGCGCTTAAAACCCGCAATTATTGGCAGTGCAACTTTGCCGCAGGCGAAGTTGCACTGCCACCGATTTGCATCATAAGAATTGCTGACCTTTTGATTCGAAGCGCGGTCAGGTCTCCTCTGTGACTTAAGATGCCCAAAACATGACGGACAGTATTCCCAGGTAAACTAATGCCAGAGACTACCAAGATCAATCCGATTTAGGGATTTATACCCCAATGACCGTCATCGAACAGACCGATTCTATTGTCCTAAACTCATCGCTATCCCACAACTCAGCGCAGCAACCTTTGGCCGCAGGCGTTTACATTGTAGGAGCAGGGCCAGGAGATCCAGATTTATTGACGATTAAAGCTCAAAAATTGTTGGCAAAAGCTGATGTCATTTTGTTTGCTGACTCCCTCGTTCCTAAACCCCTGCTGCAAATGACACGGCCTGATGCTGAGGTTATCGGAACCGCAAACAAAACGCTGGAAGATATCCTGCCGCTGATGATTGAGCGGGTACAGGCTGGGAAATCAGTCATCCGTCTGCACTCTGGTGATCCTAGCCTATATGGAGCCGTACACGAACAAATGCAAGCGCTTGCCGCCGCCGAGGTTCCGTTTGAGGTAATTCCTGGGATCAGCGCATTTCAAGCGGCGGCGGCCAAATTGAAGGTCGAATTGACCGTTCCTGGACTGGTGCAAACGATTATTCTCACGCGCATTAGCGGACGGACGCAGGTTCCCGAAGCGGAAGAACTTGAGTCACTGGCGGCTCACAAAGCAAGTCTCTGCCTGTATCTCAGCGCTCGTCATGTTGAAGACGCACAAGAGAAATTGTTGCGTCATTATGCGGCTGATACTCCGGTTGCGGTTTGTTTTCGGTTGGGATGGTCAGATGAAAAAATTTGGGTTGTCCCCCTTCACGAGATGGCAGCTATCACACAGCAGGAAAACTTAATTCGGACTACGCTCTATGTGATTAGTCCAGCGTTGGCAGCGTCAGAAGGGCGATCGCGCCTTTATAATCCAGACCATTCGCACCTATTCCGTAAGTCCAATCCTTAAGCACTGTAGACAAACTTAAGGATTACAAGACCCAATTTTAGAAGGGAGTGCGCGGCTCAGCCGCGCACTCCCTCCTAAAATTGGGTTTTAATAAATCCACGTTCCTACCGAAATTCAATCAGCATCATCGCGAGGAGCACTATGCCCGAACCAAAGCCCACTCTTTTAGCATTGGACTTTGATGGAGTCATTTGTGATGGATTAATCGAATACTTCAAAACCGCATGGCGAGCCTATTGTCAGCTCTGGAAGCCACATGACGAAATACCCCCGCCTGGATTAGCCGAGCAATTTTATCGATTGCGACCTGTAGTGGAATCCGGGTGGGAGATGCCGCTGGTGCTGCGATCGCTCCTATTAGGTCAATCCGAAGCTGAGATATTAGTGAATTGGGGGGCGATCGCCCAGGCATTAGTTGCAGATGAACATCTGGTTCCGGCAGAACTGAGCGCAACAGTCGATCGCATTCGTGACGAGTGGATCGCGGCTGATTTAGAGGATTGGCTCTCGCAACATCGCTTTTATCCGGGAATCATTGAGCGATTGCGTCAAACGCTAGCTAGTCCGGTGCAGACCGTCATCATCACGACGAAAGAAGGGCGATTTGTGCGCCAGCTTTTACAGCAACAGCAGGTAGACCTGGCGGAGTCTCAAATTTTTGGTAAAGAGGTTCGTCAGCCTAAATCACAAACTCTCCGCGACTTGCAGCAGAAATTGGGAAGAGATGGTGAGCGCGATCCGCAAATTTGGTTTGTCGAAGATCGACTTAAAACACTGCAATCGATCTATGCGCAGCCCGATCTTCAGACCGTCCGCTTGTTTTTAGGCGACTGGGGCTATAACACGTCTGCCGATCGCGAGGCTGCTCAACAAGACGAACGCATTACGCTCTTGTCACTAGCGGAATTTGCCCAAGACTTTGCCGAGTGGATATAGCGGTTCTACCTAAACACGTACCCTGTCCCTTTGGAAAAAGCACGGCAACTGCCGTGCTTTTTCCGTTGGAGTGTTACTACACTCTAGGTATCTTAGTGATAGTCTGGTTCCGACTGAGGCGTTTCAAAGCTCGATGGATCATAGAGATAGCGAGTAGCTTCTTCTTCCAAACGATGAATGAGAAAAGGTTCTAGAGCATTACTATGGCGTAATGCCGCTAAATAACCATCCAGATATAGCCGCAGTTCGTCAAACCGATAACCTCGATTCCACTGCTCGGTGAGAGCATCAGTGACTTTCTGGTAGTAGCGAATTGCCTGAGCATCGAGAAGCATAGGTGGCAAATAGAACTCGACTAGGATTAACTACAAAGGGAGAACGAATCTTAGAGATCATCACACGACTTAAACTTTGTGTCTCGAAACTTCACAATGGGTGAAGAATTATCGTCAGAAAGTTCACATCGCTATATCTATTACACATATCCATTGTACCCTGAACTCCTTATCGTTCTTCGTCCCGTCGAAGTATCTTTAAGCACCCCCCGTAGGGAATTCCAGATGGTCTTTGAAAGGCGTTTCCGATGAAAAGCGCTTTTTACGACATAAATATCCTACAAACAAGGCTAAACGGCTGTCGATTTTCTCTGACATTAGACGTACTACACAGGTGACGTAGCAGTGGTTACAAAACCATGACAAATGCTCTGTTAACCTTGGAGTCACTAACCTGAGAGAACCGTGAGCTGTGGGATCTGTTTGCATCCAAATTGTCGAGGGAAATCCTCATTTGCGATCGCTGCTGGGCTGGCACTTGCAGCAAGTTGGATATTGGGTCCATCAATCAGCCGATCTCCAGCAAGCCAGGGAAGTCTTCCAGGCTCGCCAACCCCAGTTGGTCATTTTAGATTCAGAGCTGCCCGATGGTGACGGTATTGAATTTTGCCGATGGCTCCAGCAACAGCAGCAAGCACTCATTCTGATCTTGTCTGCCCGTAACAGTGAGGCAGACATTGTGGCTGGATTAAAAGCGGGAGCGGATGACTATCTCACCAAACCGTTTGGAATGCAAGAGTTTTTAGCCCGTGTCGAAGCCTTAATTCGGCGCAGTCGCTCGACCGCCGCACCCGCCACGCTGGACTATGGTGACTTAAAAGTAGATCTCGTGCAGCGTCGAGTTCGCCTCAAGGATGAACTGATAGAACTCACCCCCCAGGAATTTAGTCTGCTCTACGTTCTGGCTCAGGCGGGCGGGCTTCCCTTAAGCCGCTCGGAACTGCTCCGCAAAGCTTGGCCTGATGAAATTGACAATCACCGGACGGTAGACACCCATATTTTATCTCTACGTAAAAAAATCGAAGTAGACCCCCGGCAGCCAAGTATTATTCAAACGGTTCGTAATGTCGGCTATCGCTTTAACGTTGATATTGTCAATTCGAACACTTCATCGAACCAGCACGTCAACCACCGTAAAGTTCCCAGTCGTCCACTCCCCAAAGTTGCCGAAGGTCGATAGCCTACTTTTGCGTTGGCGTCGCGAACTCAAAATTGGGCTTTTGGGAGAGTGGCGCGTCGCGCCACTCTCCCAAAAGCCCGTTCGTCGAATTCCTAAGAAAACATGTTCTCTTTTCGTTTTCCCAAGGGGGGTAGTAGTGCAGCGCACTACTACCCCCCTTGTTGAAGATTCACGTTAATTCGACAATTTCAACTCTTCATCCAGCATTTGCTGATAGATGGCAGGTAAATCATTCGTCACGCTGTTCGGTTCCAGGGCATCACTGCTCAAGCTTGTCCAAACAGGCGATAGAATTTGCAGTACTTCTGTCACCTGCCCATCCCGCAGTAGCTCTGCCAGATCAACGCCCCAGGCATTGGGATCATCTAACCAGGCATAAACCACCTCATCCTGGAATTCAGGCTTAAAACTATACGCTTCCCAAAAGAGCAATCGCTCTGGCTTGGGATGGTACAGTCGGGCTTTCTCTAACCAGGTAGACGTAATGAACTGATATCGACCTGCGGCAGTTGTGCAATCGCCTAAATTCGGGCCTGTCTGGATCGGTACACAGCGATCGGGATGATGGCTCAAGTCCTGAACATGCTCGCCCCCGTACAAAACCGAATAAGGTTGAGCGTCACTGGACTCGCTGGCCGAGATCGTTCGCATCAAGGCTCGAATATACGGATCGCCACCGTTCATCACCAGTGGTGCTGGCGTGTAATTCCAATCTGGGTTGTAGGGCGATCGCCCAGTTAGAAATCCAAACGGTTGCCCCATTGCAATCATGGCAACTGCCGTGAGTCCGCTGGCCGCAATCAACCAATCAAACGCTCCAGGCGTTTTGTTCGATTTAGGCGAGCCAGATTTAGCCGAACTGGGAGGTACCCGATCGCGAGGTTCACTAGACATCAAATACGGCAAAAAGGGTTTGCTACAAACTCAAGTTAGCTTACCGCCGCAAAAAGTTCCTGTATAGGTCTTGCCGCCGCATCGGGCTTTGCTACGATTTCGACAATTTTGTTGCGTGACTCTGACGAAAACAGTGCTTCTACACAGACTTGAGCTACCTTAGTCCGGGGAATACTCCCCTCAAATAAAGTATCCGCATCAGACATCACCACCGAATCGGTATTGTCTTCATTTTTAAGACCACCGGGCCGCACGATTGTATAGGTCAATCCGCTGGCTTGTATGTACTCTTCTGCCCGTTTCTTCCACACCAGAATGAGCCAAAACAAATTCAGTGGATGAAACAATTTAGAGGTGCACAGAGAAGACACCATGACAAACTGTTCAATTCCCTTCTCTTTCGCTACATCCACCAGATTCTTATTGCCCTCAAAATCAACCTTATAAGGGCCAGTCGGATCAAAACTGGGAGAGGCTCCCGTTGCACTCAGTAAAACCGTACAGTCGGCGATCGCCATTCTCAAACTATCAGGCTGCAACACATCTCCAACGACTAATTCTACGGTTGAAGGTAAAACAGATTTAGCCGCTTCCAGATCTCTAACCAACGCCCGCACGGGAATATTCCGCTGTACTAATTCCTCAACGATTCGGCGTCCGGTGTTCCCGGTAGCTCCTGCTACAAATGCTTTCATGCGCCCTCTCTTTAATAAATTAAACGAATAGATTAAGTAGTTGTGTTCAATGGCTGATGAATCTTCAATCAAGGAACATTTGCGCTGCAAATGACTCCTGATTAAAAATTTAAGAAATACACCTAGGTTTTTTAACCGTAAGTCAGGGGGTAAAAATTTAGACGATTTAAACTTTAACAGGCTGAGCTTTAAGGAGGTTTTATGAATTAATCGCCATCTTCAGCGCAGCTCTTGGGAAATCTAACATTACTGAGTGTAGCTATTTCAAGCGCCTTTAACCTGCTCTATCCGTAGATTAACCGGGAGCCGTCTCCCTAACCTGCGATAGATGCACAAGTTTTCCGTAAATCAAGCATGGTTATACCTTGAATCGACAAGATATGCTGATTGAATTAAGGGAGCTTGTATTCTGGTGACAGAGTCGAGTGTCAGAGCATTCACAGATTTAAGCTCTGAGCGCACTATCGGGTGAAAACCCTAGACATAAACAAGCAAGCCAATCTCGCAGGAATGTGTTTATGCAGGCAAACTCCGCAGAACAGCAGCCTCTAGAAAGCTCTAGTTCTATTCTGGGCATCACACCCGGTTTCATGGATGGTAGTCATCTTACTGTTGAAGAGTCCATTCATCACGCAGCCGAACCTACCTATTTTCACGGGTATTACACGAGCTGCATGGAAATGTATGCCGACTCTAAAACGGTGGCTAACTATTTAGATAGCCATCATGAGTGGTTTAAGCGCTGTGCGCATCCCATGACCGCAACCCCGCTAGGAGAAAACGGTTACGAGTTAACCGTCGGGAAATTTGGTTCCTTTGGGTATGAAATCGAACCCAAAATCGGCCTGGATCTACTGCCACAAGATCAGGGCGTTTACCGGATTCAAACCATCTCCATTCCAGACTATGAGAGCGCTGGCTATGACGTTGATTTCCAGGCGGCCATGTACCTGGTGGAGACAGAAAACCATTCTTCATCTCACTCAACCCAATCAGGTAGCGAATTCGACCTTCCCGCCAAGATGACGCGAGTCGAGTGGGAGCTGAACCTGAAAGTGGCCGTTCTATTTCCCCGCTTTATTCATGCCCTGCCGAAACCGTTGATTCAAAGCACGGGCGATCGCCTGCTCAACCAAATCGTGCGTCAAGTCTCTCGTCGGCTCACCCGCAAAGTGCAGGACGATTTTCACAGCATCCACGGGCTGTCGTCTCCGAAGAAACGCAAGCGTTACCCCTGGAGTCGTGAGTCAGACGCCTGCCATTTAGAAGACTAAAATTAAAGCCTAAGCATGTTTGAAGGGAGGTATAGCTAGCTGTACCTCCCTTCAAACATGCTTGGCTTTATTCCGTTTTATAGCGCTACGCAATTACGTTAGGACAAGGGAGATTGGGGGGTTCGCCTCAGCCCGAGGTTCCACCCCTGCACCCCGTCCTAATCTTTGTGAGTACTGCTAAATTCTTTAAATCAAGATACGCTGCACGTCTTTATCCGAGTTAGGGCAATATCGTATGAGATAGGGTGAAGCCACAAACGCCCTATTTTTTGTGCGGCCCTTTTTGCTTAACCCCCATGCGATTTCCCGCGTTCGATAAGCTGTTTCGACAATTACTGCTCGGTTCAAGACGGTTTGCCATTGTCGAAGCCTGTGTCATTGGAGTCGTATCAGGTCTGGCGGCTGTTCTACTAAAACAGGGCGTAGGCTGGCTGGGAGGCTGGCGAGTACAGGCCGCGTCTCAGTTCCCGGCATGGTTGGTATTGCCTGTCCTGGGATTAGTCGGCGGATGGCTATCGGGATGGTTGATTGAACGATTTGCGCCAGAAGCCGCTGGTAGCGGCATTCCTCAGGTCAAAGCAGCCCTGGCTAATGTTCCCATCCCCCTCAATCTACGAGTCGCGACGATCAAGCTGGTCAGCGTCATCCTGTCCTTGGGGTCGGGCTTAAATTTGGGACGCCAAGGCCCAACTGTACAGGTGGGAGCGGCCTTAGCGTCTCAATTGAGCCAGTGGATTCCAACATCGCCTGAATATCGTCGGCAATTAATCGCCGCAGGAGCGGCGGCGGGATTAGCCGCCGGGTTTAATGCACCCATTGCAGGCGTTTTATTCGTAGTCGAAGAGTTTTTGCGCGATTTTTCTGGCCTGACGTTGGGCACAGCCATCCTCGCGTCTTTTATCGGTGCCGTCGTGTCGCGTCTTTTAGGAGGACGGGGACTCAGCCTGGATTTGCAGCTAACCACCACACGGTCTAGCTTCTCTCTGGATGATGTGCCATTTTTCCTGGTGCTGGGGGTTCTGGCAGGGCTGCTGGGAGCACTGTTTTGTCGAGGAATTTTTGCTGGGTTGGCCTTCAACCGCTATGTGCTGAAGGTTGGATTGCCCTGGCGAATTGCCCTAGCAGGCTTGATCTCTGGACTGGTGGTAACACTACTACCACCCGATTTTCGAGATAGCACTCGATTACAGGAGTTTGTCAGTTCAGGTGAGGCGGGCTGGCGGTTTACGCTCCTAGCGTTTGCCGTCAAGTTTGTTTTAACACTCATTGCCTATGGATCTGGAGCACCGGGAGGCATTTTTGCACCATCCCTTATTCTGGGTGCCTCGTTAGGGTATGTCGTTGGGTTTGCGGCTGAAAGCCTGGAAACCTGGATGGAATCGCCGTTTGGGATCACCTCTGGAATGGGTGCCGTAAACACGTATGCGCTGGCGGGCATGGGTGCCTTCTTCAGCGCGGTGACGCGTGGGCCAATTACAGCGATCGTAATCGTATTTGAAATCACGACAGACTTTAACCTGGTCTTGCCCTTAATGATTGGGTCGGTCGTGGCTTATCTGATCGCCGATAAGATTGCCGGGGAATCACTCTATACCCAGCTTCTGGCCTGGAGCGGCATTGATCTGAATAAAGACTCGCTGGTCACTAAAGGCCCCTGGGCGGAACTCACCGCCGCAACCTTAATGCAGCGACGGGTAGAAACCCTTTCCAAACATATGACGCTACGGGAAGCCACAGAAGCCTTTTCGCGATCGCACCATCGAGGCTTCCCGGTCGTGGATGACGGCAAACTGGTGGGCATTGTCACTCAAACTGATTTGGCCGATCCCAGTCGTCGCCCTGCTAATACTGATGAGGCTATCCTGGCCGATATCATGACGCCCCAACCCGTTACCGTTTCACCCTCTGATTCACTGGATCAGGTGCTGTATCTGCTAAATCGCTTCAAGCTGAGTCGATTGCCCGTTACAGATGGGCACAAACTGGTGGGCATCATTACCCGTGCCGATATTATTCGTGCTGAATCGGATCGGCTGAGTGGCGAGACGCGGCAGTTTGGCCCCCAACCCGAACCGTCATATGTGGTGTATCAAACGCGATCGCCAGCGTTGGGCAAAGGGCGGTTACTGGTTCCTTTCAGCAATCCTCAAACCGCCCCGATGTTAATGAAACTGGCCATGGCGATCGCCCAGGTACGTCATTATGAACTGGAGTGCTTACAGGTGATCACCATCCCTCGCGGAACATCGCCATCGGAAGCCACCGTAAGAACAACCTCTAGCCGCCGTTTGTTACGACAGGTTGAGCTTTTGGCCAGGCATCTAGAGCAAGACTGGCAGGTTCCCATTCATACGCAAATACGGGTAGCTCACGATGCCGCCCAGGCAATGTTAGAAACCATCGAAGAACGACACATTGACCTGGTGTTAATGGGCTGGCAGGGAAACACCGCCACACCAGGACGCGTATTTGGCCGCACCGTCGATACGCTGATTCGGCAGGCTGCCTGTGAGGTGGTATTGGTCAAGCTCAGCAATTTAGATCAGTTTGACCACTGGTTATTACCGATCGCCGGAGGCCCAAATTCGCAGGAAGCGTTGCGATTACTCCCGGCGCTAACCACGCTGAGCGACTCACCGGACGTGCGCATCTGTCAGGTGTTTGAACCCCTGACCACCGTTAGTACTGCCCTGCTTCAGCAAGCTGTCGTGACGCTAAAAGAGCAAATTGATTGTCCCATCTGGTCTCGCCCCATCTGGGGAGAGTCGGTAGCCGAGGCGATTAAAGAACTCGTGCAGCGAGAGGGGTGTGATGTGATTGTGCTGGGAGCTAGTCGAGAAGGACTGTTGCAACAGGTGATTAAGGGCAACATTCCAGAGGCGATCGCCCGCACCAGCAACCGCACGGTGATCTTAGTCCGAGGGCCGATTTCACCATAGAATTGCTTCTCATTCTGCTACCGATTTTGGGTTTTGAGCACCCG
>DATNPS010000089.1:0-4944 GCA_036703095.1 Crinalium sp.
CGGGTCTGGGTCTGGAATCGCTGTATTGGAATAACGGGATGGCAAAACCCAAATGTTATTTTCCCTTTTAAAAAGGGAAAACTGCTTCCTAGCCATCCTGGGTAGAGGGCGATCGCACCATTGGTTACATTTGTAAGCGACGTTTACCGCTCACTGCTGATGTCTAGGAGGATTGCACATGTTAATCTCCTAACGAGTGCTCTACCCTACATCGTGCTTGTCAAATAACCGATTATTCATTATGCGGCATGTGAAATTAGGGCAATTGGTCATTCTGGTGGGGACAGCCCTGCTCGTCAATCTACCTCAGGTGGTTGCACCACTAACCGTATTGGCTCAACAAGGTAGCACCTTACGCCAGGGATTTCCGGGACGGCGCATTGGTGGCGGCACACGGGGCGATTGCGGGGTCAGTGACAAGAAGCTGACGGCCCTCGTACCGGACAATATGTTAAGCGTAACGGCTGCCGCTTCCCCCAGCTTTTTTTACTACATTCCAGACGAACTGACCTCAAAGCAAGTTGAGTTTGTGCTGCGCGATCAGGATGAAAACTCATTCTATGCCACTGCATTAACCTTACCGAACCGCCCTGGAATCATCAGCTTAAGCCTCCCCAGTTCTGCCGCCTTGTCAGTCAACCAGGATTACCACTGGTATTTCTCCATCATCTGTGACAACCGCGATCGCTCCGGCGATATTGTGGTGGACGGCTGGATCAGACGCGTTGATCTGCCCTCTGCTTTGGCCACTCGCTTAAGAGCGGCTAATCCCCTAGAACAGGCGGCCCTTTACCGCGAAGCTGGCATCTGGAACGAAGCCCTAACCGCTCTAGCAGGCCTGCGCCGCAACCGAGCCAATGATCCCGCGATCGCTCAACGCTGGGAGGAACTACTGGAATCGATTGATCTGGGAGCGATCGCCCAGGAACCCTTGACGAATGCATATAGCGGCACACCGCAGTGAAGGCAGTTGGGTGTTGGGTGTTAGGGGCCAGAGGACAGAAGAGGTGGAGGAGGTGGGGAAGGTAGGGAGGATAGGGACGGTAGACTTACTTATCCCCCATCCCCTTATCCTCCCCATCGCCCCCATCCCCTCATTCCCCAACACCCAACACCTTCCTCAAGCCGGGACTAACATCGTTGTCATCGTCACCCAAGGCGCGTGGGGCAATTCGCGGTACATGATGTCTTCGTCGGGGAATGGAGTGTAGAGTATGCGGCCTTCGTAGGTTAACGTCACATCCTGACGTTGAAATGGCCAGGGTTTTACGGTGATGCGCAGCGATGTGGAATCCGTGGGACTGAGGTTGAGCGATGTGTCTTCAGACGCGGTGGGTACCTCGCCAAGGGTTTGGTCGTGATCTAAGCCCATGCAGACCATCAGGGAAATGGCATCCCAGATGGCGATGAGTTTGCGGTTGTGGGCGATCGCCTCTGGTGTGATGTAATCCGCATAGTGCGGATCGGCTTTCAGATTATTTATGAGGTGCTGTTGGACGATCGCTTCTGTATTTAGAAAATGTTCCACAAGGGAACAGTTTGTAGGTGACGTTTTCCAGCCCGTGTGCCGTTCGTAGAGCCGAGTTCCGTGCAGCGAAATCAGCAGTGCCGCGTAGCGTCCTAACGGGCTGGCTAGCCGACTGGCACCCGACCAAATTTTCACATGCTGGTTGGTAGAAATTTCGGTAAAGCCGTGAGGATAGCCTGTTTTAGAGTTCCAGGTGGGCGCAACATCCCACGGTAGCCAACCGATATCGTGCTGCTCTGCCCCCAGACAAACTTCTTCCCACGGTGCAAAATAGCCAAATGCTTCATTTCCCCAGGCTCGCGCCAGTTGACCCGAAACCCAAGCGTGAGTGGGCTGTGTAATGCAAATCCGGCCTTCAGGGACGGTGCGATATAGCATGTTCACCTCTTGTGACACAAAAGCCCCCGACCTGGCTACTGAGAAGCGTGGATTTAATAAAACCCGAAATCTGATGTTTGGAACGTGCGGCAGTGCCGCACGTTCCAAACATCAAAAATTTGGTTTTACTTTATCCATAATCCTTAGGATCAATAAACAATGCTATATTCAGCCAGATTGAAGCCTATTCTAATTTTAAGCCCCCGACGCCGTTGAACTGGAGTGTTGACCAGCGGACGTTGGGTTTCGTAACTCAATTTACGGTTTAACCCTTGTCATCTCAATTCATGAATTATGTTGAATCGGCTCGAATGCAGGCCGTGCAGTCGCCCATTATCCCAGTCGTGGGAGAGCTAATCCGTCAGCATCCCGGCACCATTTCGCTAGGTCAGGGCGTTGCATACTATGGGCCACCTCCAGAGGCGATCGCCCAACTCTCAGAATGCCTCGCTGACCCTGAAAACCATAAATACAAACCCGTTCAGGGGATTACAGTACTGGTCAAGGAAATTGAGTCCAAGCTGCAAACCGATAATGGCATTACGGTTGATGCACGAAACTGCGTCATCGTAACCGCAGGCAGCAATATGGCGTTTATGAATGCGGTGCTGGCGATCGCTGATCCCGATGATGAAATTATTCTTCAGGTACCGTATTACTTTAATCACGAGATGGCGATTCGCATTGCGAACTGTCATCCTGTTCTAGTTCCGACCGATGAGCAGTATCAGCTTCGGCCCGAGGCCATTCGTGCGGCTATCACGCCCCGAACGCGTGCGGTAGTTACGATCTCGCCCAATAATCCGACCGGAGCGGTGTATTCAGAAGCGGCGTTGCGCGAGGTGAATGACCTGTGTCGCGATCGCGGCATTTATCACATCAGTGATGAGGCTTACGAATACTTCACTTACGATGGCGCATCCCACGTTTCACCGGGATCATTTCCAGACAGTCAAGCTCACACGATTTCGCTCTACAGCCTTTCGAAAGCATATGGATTTGCCAGTTGGCGAATTGGATACATGGTGCTCCCATCGCATCTGCTAACGGCGGTGAAGAAAATTCAGGATACAAATCTGATTTGTGCTCCCGTTGTCTCTCAATATGCGGCACTGGGAGCGTTACAGATTGGATCGAGCTATTGCAAAGAAAAGTTGAATGCGATCGCCCACGTCCGTCAAATCGTGTTGCAAGAGCTGGATGCCATTCGCGATATTTGCACCATTCCTTCAGCAAACGGAGCCTTTTACGTTCTGCTGCGAGTGCAGACGAATTTGAAGGCGATCGACCTGGTAGAACGTCTGATCCGTGAGTATCGGGTCGCGGTTATTCCAGGCGATACCTTTGGCATCGAGTCAGGCTGCTATCTGCGCGTCGCCTATGGCGCGTTGCAGTACAACACCGCTGCTGAGGGAATTGGGCGACTGGTGCGAGGATTGAAATCACTCACGTAACGCCGTCGTCCCGACGGTCGCAACACCGCAGGGACAGGGGTGTTACACGATCGTTCCGGTTAAGGGTGAGCTGGCGCTGGCATAGACTTTAACGGGAATCCGTCCGGCCAGAAACGCCATGCGGCCAGCTTGCGCGGCCATGCCCATGGCACGACCCATCATGACGGGATTTTGAGCCTGGGCGATCGCTGTATTAATCAGCAGCGCATCGGCTCCCAGTTCCATCGCCTGGGCAGCTTCGCTGGGCGTGCCAATTCCGGCATCGACTACAACTGGAATGCCAGCATTTTCAATGATGATCTGGATATTCGCCAGGTTCTTTAATCCCTGTCCTGACCCGATGGGCGAACCGAGCGGCATCACTGTTGCACAGCCCACGTCTTCCAATCGTTTCGCTAACAGCGGATCGGCATTGATGTAGGGCAGCACAGCAAACCCTTCCTTCACCAGCTTTTCAGCCGCTTCCAACGTACCAATTGGATCGGGTAAGAGATATTTGCTGTCGGGAATGACCTCTAGCTTGACGAAGTTATTGTCTTCCTGACCCAGCAATTTCGCCATTTCTCGACCCAATCGCGCCACGCGAATGGCATCCTCAGCGGTTTGACAGCCTGCGGTGTTAGGCAGCATCCAGATTTTTGTCCAGTCCAGCGCTTCGGCTAAGCCTTCATGACCGGGAGCGTTGGTCTGCACCCGTCGCACAGCCACAGTAACGATCTCGCTACCGCTAGCGGCAATGCTCTGACGCATGTCGTCAAAATTGCGATATTTGCCCGTTCCCGTCATCAGGCGCGACTGAAACGAACGTCCAGCGATGACAAGCGGTTTGTCTTGAGAGTGTTGGGTTTGGGGTTCTAAAGTTTGCACAGTGATATCCGAAGGAGATGCGAGTTGTGGAGAAGGGAGAGAGAGGGGAGAAGGGGAAGGTGGGGAAGATGAGGAAGAGGGACTGTAGAAGCGCTGCCAGGAAAAATGGGAGAGCAGTGGATCGGGCTGCTGTTGCCACACTAAATCAGTGATCAGGTGCGCTGTGATCGGTGCCAGCAAAATACCGTTGCGGTAATGTCCCGTTGCCAGAGTTAGATTTTCGCATAGGCTACGACCTAAAATCGGCAATTCATCCGGTGTGGCTGGGCGAAAGCCCCACCAGCATTCCTGAATCGGAAAATCCTGAAGCGGTGGATACAGGCGAATCGCCTCATGCAGCAGTGTATGAATTCCGGCGGGTGTGTTGTAGGGCGTAAAGCCTACCGCTTCGCTGGTCGCGCCGATAATAATGCGGCCATCCTGACGCGGCACGATATAGCTCTTTGAGCCAAACAAAATGCGCTGAAGCGGCAGACCAGTCGGATAGCCCGGGGGCACACTGACGGAAAGCATCTGTCCCTTGCGTGGCTGCACTGGGATTGGCAATAGTTCCTGTGACCAGGCTCCCGCCGCCAGGATGTAATGATCCGCCTGCCAATCTGCGATCGCCGTTCTGACCCCAATCACCCGCCCCTGCTGCTGCTGAATGCCTGTAACCGATACTCCTTCTTGAATATCCACACCCAGCGATTGCGCTGTAGACCACAATGCCTTAGC
>DATNPS010000118.1:0-13383 GCA_036703095.1 Crinalium sp.
GCCATTGCAGCCGCGCGGCTGCAATGGCGCAAAAACGTATCCCGCGCGTCGCGCGGGATACGTTTTTGCGCATTCGTCGAATGCACTTTAGTACAACGTTAATTGAGTTGTAACGGGTTCTTCGATGTGCGGTAAAAACTCAGGTTTAATGTGGCGAAACGTGAGGCTATAGCGGGGTGCAGAGATTGGAACGGCTTTATGCAGCAGTTTAGTGTTAATCCGAATAACTAAACCATCGGTGAGATGATGCTGTAATTCTCCCTGCTCATAATCATGCTCTAAATAAAACGCTTCGCCCAGATTTACCATCACCGCAATGCCTTCAAAGTGCCCGTGATCTCGGTGCCAGTGAATCGTCGTATCCCCACCACAAACCAACAAGCTGTGCCAACCAGGCAGTAAGCGATCGCCCAACGCTCGAACGCGCACGCCTGGATCATCGGCTCGAAATAGTCTGGCGCGCCCTTTGGCGATCGATTGGATGTTTGACGCGATGCCAAAGCATTTCACCAGTCGATTGGGAGCATAGCGACTGCGAACGGCATTAGGAGACAGGGAAAGGGACTCAACCCATTTCCATAATTCTGCTAAATTGTCTCCTCCAATTTGTCCGATAATGTCCATTCCGCTGAAGTCCGCTGGTCGAACTCACCCTAATTTTAACGTGAGTCTCCAACAAGGGGGGTAGTGCGCTGCACTACTACCCCCCTTGGGAAAACGAAAAGAGAACACGTTTTCTTAGGAATTCGATCGCCCAATTTTGCGTGCGCGACGCACACGCAAAATTGGGTTTTTGGGAGAGTTGCGCGACACGCAACTCTCCCAAAAGTTCGTTCGTCGAATTCGCGTTAACCTATGAGTAGTTTCTGGGACGACCTCATTGGATTAATAAGCGATTGGAGCGTATATGGCAACCTATCTAATTACGGGTGCAAATCGGGGAATTGGCTACGAATACTGCCGTCAACTGCAAGCACGAGGAGATACCGTTATTGCGGTTTGTCGCACAGCCTCTGACGAATTGAAGCAACTCGGCGTCCAGGTTGAAGAAGGCGTTGATATTACCTCCGATGCGTCGGTCACTGCGTTGAAAGAGCGTCTAGGAGATGTGGCGATCGCCGTTCTGATCAACAATGCAGGCATTATCAAACGAGTCACGCTAGAGAATCTGGACTTTGACAGCATCCGCGAACAGTTCGAAGTGAATGCTCTGGGTGCCCTGCGAATCACTCATGCATTTTTGCCCAATCTCAACGCAGGTTCCAAACTGGTATTGATGACGAGCCGAATGGGTTCGATCGCAGATAATACCTCTGGCAGTTCCTACGGCTACCGCATGTCAAAGGTAGCGCTATCAATGGCTGGAAAATCCCTGGCGCACGACCTCAAACTGCGCGGTATTGCCGTCGCTATTTTGCATCCCGGTCTGGTGCAAACCCGCATGACAGGCTTTACATCGGGTGGCATCACACCAGAGGAATCCGTGAAAGGATTACTGGCCCGAATTGACGAGCTAACGCTGGAGAATACAGGTACGTTTTGGCACGCAAATGGAGAGGTATTGCCGTGGTAAGACGATATTCACTCCAGATCGGGTAGCTGATCACGAGGTAATAATACCTGGATGCTGCGCGGTTGTCCGGGTTCCCGTGAAATCAGTCCTCGATCTTCTAGGGTAATGACCATTTGATGAACAGTTGGTGGCGTTACTTTGAAGTAGTGCTGCATATCACGTTCAGCAGGTGGATGGCCGTTGAGCTTGGTGTAATAGTAAATTAAGGCAAGGTATTGCCCTTGTTCCTGGGTATATCGAGATTCCATTGATTAGGAGCTAGAAGATATTGTCTTTTCCAGTTCCGCAATTAAGGGAGGAAGACCACGATTTACAGTATCCCAAATGATCTCTAAATCAAGATCATCATATTCATGAATCAAGCGATTTCGCATTCCACTGATCTCGACCCACGGGACTGTAGGTAAAATCTGACGAGTTGAATCTGAGACACGACGAGCGGCTTCCCCGATAATTGCAAGTCGTCTGATGACAGCATCTTGCAATTGAGTATCAGAGAAAAAATTTGTTTTAGATACCTCTGCAACGTAGCGGACTGCAAGCTTGGCAGATTCCAACATATCCAACAAATATTGGAAATCACGCTGCATAAATCACCTGAGCTGAGGAGAGAATTGCATGACGACGCAGGTAGTTACGGCTTTGCTCAATTCCCCGTCGGCTGACTAAATCAACATCTCGCTGAAAAATCTCTTTGAGTTCATTTTCCATATGCACTAGATCAAACAAGGTATGATGCGCTTCTGATGAGAAGGTAACTAGTACGTCAATATCGCTATCCGGACGAAAGTCATCTCGTAACACAGAACCAAAGAGGGCAAATTCGACAATCTGCCAGCGTTGACAGAATTCTTGAATTTGAATGATTGGTAGTTCAGTATTTTGTGTTTTTATCATTGGATTGATTGAGTTTCTGAGAGATGAGTTGAAGAGAAATCTCTGCCGCTTGCCAAAGTTCATTGTTAGATCCTTGTAGCTCATCTGTTGGATGCCTGTCAATTTCCTGAAGAACAAAAAGTGATTCTTGCCTTTCTATTTCATAAGAATGTCTAGACCGATCAGAAATTATGGTGGCTGCTCTTGCATGCCCGATGTCCATATTATCCTGCTCCTTTAAAACTTTAGTAAGCGTAGGTATCGCACTTTTTGCTATCAATCCGAATTTTCCCAAAGCCCAAGAAGCAGAATATCTAATCTTATATTGTTCACGTTCATCATCAACTGCCTGAATTAAGGATTGAACTATCCTTGGTTCATTTGGATGAATTTTCCCGATGGCCCAAGCAGCACATGAGCGAATTCGCTCATCCTCGTTTCGATTTTCAAATAATTCAACAAGAGCTTGAGAAATTTCTTTTGATGTAGACTCGGTTTTTCCTACGGCCCAAGTAGAACCTAGTCGTATTAATTGATCATCACTCTGCAATGATTCGAGAAAAATTTGGTCAAAGGTTTGTGTTTTCAAACCCAAATTACTAAATGCCCAAAAAACAATGAAATGTACTTCTCTATCTTCATCTTCATTTTGGAGAACTTTAATAAGCATTTGAGCAAGCTCATGGAAAACTGTTTTCTCACCTAGAGCAATTTTTCCTAAAGCAAAGATAACTTGAAGACGGATATATGAATTATTTCTAGTTTCAAATTTCAACAATTCAATAAGGATGGGAATAGCAGATTTAGCTTGTGATGCAAGTAGTCCCAAGGCAGAAATCACTTCTGACCGAACAGATTCATCACCATCCCTTAAAGCTCTGATTAGAGCAGGAATAGCTTTCTGTGGCACTGTTCCAAATCTTCCTAAATCTCTTGCAGCACGAGCACGATATTCAGGTTCTGGGGCAACAAGCTCTGAAATCAGTAAATGAACACGCCGTTTAAACTGTTCATGTTGAAGAGCTTCTAAATCTAGATCTGCTAATGCACCTAGTTCTTCACTTACAAAATTAAGAATTTCTGCTTCAGTTGCTCTAGCAATACAGCAGTCTCTTACGGCCAGTAAAAAACCTCTGAGTTCTTCTATTGTGCCTGGTTTATTCCTCACTTCACACAAGAACGCTTGCCATGCTTTCTCATCTGCACCATAAAGTTCCACTAGGTATAAACCTGCTAAATATTCAGCTAAAGGATCAAGAGCGAAACGGATTTTGTTTTTAGTCGGGGGAACAGTACGAATTAGGGCAAGGCGTTCTTCCAAATAGTTCAGTCGCTTTTTAGCACATTCCTTTGCTGCTTTGCCTTCACCTTCTAATGCTGCCAGATAATTAATAAAGTGTTCTCGTTCAGCTGTTTCTGGCTGGAATGTTTGCTTGAGACACTCCCAAGCAATTATTTTTAGATCTCGTTGAATAATGTGGTCGTCTATCTTACCATCTCTCTCTCGATTTACCTCATTGATATAATTCAGCATCAAATCTGGTACGTTGTCCGGTAAATCCTCTGCAACTAAACCTTCTGCAACAGCAATCATCTGATCAGCATAGAGCTTTGCGAACAAAGCAGTGACATCTCGCTCATGAGCCACAATCTGCAACAAACGACGGAGGGCATCCAAGTATTCTAAATCATCAAACAAGTCACGCTTTCCTCGTTGGGTTAGATAAGCGTCCATAAAAATAGATAACTGCTTACCTGAAACTCTTTGCGGCTTAATCGCTGCATAAGTAACTTCTTTCCCCAAAATGTCTTCGGTTCGAGAAGTAATAATTAGTGCATTTACTGGAGAACTTGGATCTCGTAAACGAGTTGCTTTCCGTGTTGTCTCGCTCATTTCTGAGAGGTGATCCACAATGACTAGAATTCGTCGCTTTTCCAGTAGTTGTTTCAACAGTTCTTCTGAAACCGGCTTTTCATCATCTCGTAGATTCTTGATTTGATGGGCGATCGCCTCCAACAGCGGTGATTTACCATCAACTGATTCCAGTTCTTCCTCAATCAGTATAGGTAGCATTCGATGCTTGCATAAGCGTTCATTCTTATTCTCTGCCATTGCCCATTTTGCGATCTGACAGGCAAGGCTAGTCTTACCAACGCCTCCCTCACCCACAATTAGTATGCGAGTACCTCGTCTGGAGAAGATGCCCTTCAAATCACTAGCACTGAAGTTAGCGATCGTTAGCTTGTTCCCATTCATTTCAACTGGAATAGGAATATGAACTCTACGATCTTGAACGGTTGGTCGGTTCTCAAAAGTATCCTGTGCTTGAGCAATTCTTTGACTGACCCATGCATCCAGCACTCTAGGACGATATTTAAGAAAGGAACCAATAGCAGGAGGAATCGGAATTTCTGGAGTGATTCCTGTTTTCGGTATCTTATCTAATGGCAGTACCAATAACCATGTTGGGCACAGCCCTAGAACTCCAAGGTAAAGCAAAATAGCAGTGGTTATTCCCCCTAAGAATGGTTGTTGTTTAATCCATTCAATGGCCTGCTGAGGTTCAAGTTTAAGCAGTTTATTCGATGAAGAACTAAAGGAGGGAGTTGCTTGGGATATAGGGCTTGATTGCGTAGCTTGCAGGAAAATAAGATGTTTGTTGAAGGTTTGGGATGCTTGAACGCTACTTGAAGTGAGATGTTCTGATACCCCAACGATGAGGGTACTGAATATTACGAAAACAACCTGCTTGCTGTGTCTGTTCACAATTCAATCTCGTCACTCTACAAAGATAGAAGCGCAGACTGCCTTCATCCTATCTCTTCTCCCTATCCCTAACCCAGGCTTCAAATTATTCTACCAAACTCAACTTCTGATATGGTTGGTCGCCCCAATGCTAGACTTAAAAACAGAGTATTGCTGAGATCTGCCATGAAGCGGGATGATGTATTAGCTCTTGTGCAGGCTCACCGAGATGACCTCATGATGCACCGCTTATGATAAGCTCAACGTGGGTTCTTTACTGCGATCGCTCATGGGTAGCCAATCAACCGCCAAAACGATTTTTCTTCTCGCCTCAATGGTGGGTTGGCTTATTGTGGGTGCCACATTAATCTATCTTTTTCCCCTTGTTGCAGATTTATTAGTGGCCTCTGATATCACCCACACTTGGATGAAGACCCTTGGCCGTGGTGGCTACAATCCCGGTTTGATTGGGATTGGCGGAGGCATTATTTTGATCGTTACGGTGTTGGGTAACATCATTTGGTATCAGCGATTTGATGGTAAGCGTTAGGGCGATCGCCATCCCCGCAAACCCATCTCCCTATTTGGGCTTGCGTTTGGATTTGGGGGGTGTGCGATGTGCGCCAAAGTATTTCTCACTGCGATAGCGCAACCACACTCGCAACTGCTGCGGAATCTGGTCTTTCTGTTCCTTCGTCAGTGTATTGTAAAGCGCTAAAGCCCGCTCTCGTTCACCGCGACAGGCGGCGTTATTGTGCGCATCCCAATAGCTGCGGGCCACTCGAATCCGCCGACAGACTTCCTTAATCAGTGCTTCTCCCGTAAGGGGCTCGTCCTGTTTTGCCATAGGTCGATCGCCATGTCTTTGTCCAATCCTAACGTATTACGTTTATTACAGCGGTACAGCGCGTTTCCCATAAATGCAGTAGCGATGTCTGCCTTCGGCTTTGGCCTGGTATAACGCCCGATCGGTCATTTTAATCAGAGTCTCCAGTGAATTGTCTGGGTCGGGCACAAGGTTTGCGATTCCGACACTGAGCGTCACATAGGAACTGACGCTGGACTGGGCGTGCGGCAATTGCAGGTTAGCCACTTCAGCACAAACCGCGATCGCTACCCTCACGGCACCCTCTACATCGGTATTGGGTAGAATAACGGCAAACTCCTCACCCCCATAGCGAGCCACCAGATCGCCTGGGCGTTTGACCCCTTTGTTAATCGCCTGAGCAATTTGCTTTAAGCATTCATCGCCTGCCTGATGGCCGTAGTAATCGTTGTAGCGCTTAAAGAAATCAACGTCACACATAATCAGCGACAGCGGCTGTTGCTCTCGTCTCAGGCGTCGCCATTCGTGCTGCAAATATTCGTCAAATCGTCGTCGGTTGCTAACTCGCGTTAAACCATCCAGCATCGCCAGTCGATGCAATTCTTGATTTACTTTTTCTAAGGCGGATGTTCTTTCTGAAACTTTTAGTTCTAAAGTGTGCGAGTAATCTTGCAACTGCTGATAGAGTTGAGCATTGTGTAAGGAAATTGCTACCTGAGCGGCTAACAGATGCAATACTTCGATGCGATCGCGAGTAAACGCATCAACTGTGACATGGTTTTCCAGATAAAGTAGAGCGATCGCCTTGCCCTGATTTAAAATCGGTAAACATAGCAAACTTTTAGGAAAATGATGCTTAAAGTAAGCATCTGCAACAAAAGATAGGTTATACGTCAGGTTATTAATAATGACGACTTGCAGCGCGCGCTGTGTCCAGTGAATCACGCTCAATGGTAAGAGGCTGCTGAGTTCTAGCAATTCATGATCGTGAATACAAATCGATCCGTTAAACCACTCGGCGGTTAATTCCCACTGATTTGCAGGGTTGAGCAGCAGACAAACGCGGTCTGCACCTGCATTCTCGACAACGACCTGTAATAAAGTACTGAGCAGTTGTTCTCGTTCGATCGCGGTGGAAATCGTTTGAGAGGCTTTGAGAATCGCTTTCAGATCGAGTGAATCTGACCGATTCAACCCTGGCGTAACATTTGCGCTAGCCATGAGTTGAACCGGAGACAAAGCTGGAAGGTGAGGAGGATCAATAGACGTGAGTAGATAGGAATAGAATCCTTCAAGCTGTTTTATTTTAGCGATCGCACCCCACCGTTTGTAGCAATTGTAAGCGTCTTGCATGTAGACCTGAGCGACTTTCTCCTTACCCCAACTCAGGTAGAATTTGGCTGCCAGCTCATTCGCAAGCGCTTCATCTTGCAGAAATTCGTTTTCTCTGGCTAACACAATGGCGGTGTCATACCATTCCATTGCGTCTTGCTTTTTTCCTAATACGCGATATCGCTCAGCCTCGACCAGATCATATTTATGCAAAAAATTCATGGGCGCATGACGCATCCACTGATGCATTTTTTCCTGATTGGCAGTTACTCTGTCTAAGATTCTGCTTTGCTGCTCAGGTGAACTAATTGAAAAAATAGATAGTTGAGTTAAAGAATCGTAGAAGTAAAACAGTGGGAAAATAAATTGTCCGTGAGCACCATCTAAGTAAGTTTCAGTCAACTTTGCATGAATGACTGCCTGAGAATAATCGTTGAATAAATAGCACAGAAATAGTTTATTGAAATAGAGATAGTAAAGAGCCGTTCTTGCATTTTTTTCTAGAAAAATTGGCAGAATAGCCGTTTCATCACAAACCTCGCCAATCAAATAACATGGATTTTGGGATTTCCCAATTAAATTCAATACAGATTGCCAGTGGATTTCATGGGTACATAGCGCTACATCTTGCTTAATCTGCGCTATCTTTTTGGCATATTCCTCCATCTCTTGCACTACTTTAGGCAGTGCTTCACCCGCATAAAAAGCGTGATAGCAGTACTTTTCAGCAGCGATCGCCGCGTGCATTAAATCCCCCGTCTCCAGGGCGATCGCATAGGCTTCTCGTAAAGACGGCAACGTATGACGCAGCGGTTCTTTCCAATGCCGGATGAGAAAGCTGACTAAAAAAGACGTCCGCGCATGAATTTCTTTGGCATCCAGTTTGTCTAGCACCTTGAGCGCCAACTGACCAAACTGATAGCCCGTTTCCAAATCACCCAGGCCAGAACATAGAATTAATCCATAGTTAGCATAGGCTTTGGCGGATTCGATCGCATTGCCAAAGGCCAGTGATAAATTGACCTGTTTACAGATGGTTAGCGGCAGAATCTCAGGAAACGACAGATACGCAGGTGCATCAATGCTGAGTAGAATTCGCAGTGCTGCATGACTAATGGGATCAGTCATGCGCGGCAAATCAAGCGCACTGGCAACAGGCCGTCCGGCTAAATTGGCAGTTACCTCCTGAATTCCCTGCTGCCAGTCTGCTGGGCTGGGCTGTTTGGGAAAGGTGATGCCTAATTGGTCGAGAACTGTAAGAGCCAGATCGATCGCCTTTCGCAGTTTGTTTTGCGCAATACAGGCTGCAATTTGTACTTCATAGGTTTTAACTTTATCCAAAATATCGGTGACGACTGACAGCAGAATTGCTGACCAGCACTCCATTCGCATGAAGTCGCCGCACAGGTAAGCCGACTCGATCGCTTTCTGATACAGGTCTACCGTTAAGTGATAGTGCGTTTCCCAACTTCGATGCGAGAGACATTGCATTCCTGCTGTTAAATATTCAACAGACGCAATATAAGCCGTTGCACTTTGAGCTTTACGACCCGCCATTAAATTTAACTGCGCCAGTTGTTCTCGTTCTTGTGCTTCCGTAACGAGCGCAATGCCATAGTTTAACTGATTGACAATATCAAAAATCTTTTCCTCTAGATCGGTCGTTGATGTGTTGCGCAGTAACAGTTGCCCAATGTTGTAATGAGCAGTTTGTTTTTCGCCTTCAGGAATTAACGAATAAGCGGCTTGCTGAACCTGATCGTGTAAAAACTTGTAATTTAAGTCTGGATGCTGTTTGTTGCAGTCTTTTTCGGTAGAACAGGGAGCCGTGCTGCATTCATCCATATAAAACTTGTAGACTTCACTCTTTGGCAAAACCAATCCTTCCTTTAAGGCTGGCCATAGCGCGATCGCCGTTGCCATTTCAGACTGTTGAGAAACGATCGCCAGTGTCGTCAAATTAAATTGATTACCGATACAAGCCGCTAGTTTCAAGAGTTCCTGTGTCTTTTCTGGAAGCTTCTGTAGCTGCTCTGCCATAAACACCACAACTTCATCCGTCAATAGGGCTTGACGAACTTTAGTGATGTCACACAGCCAATATCGAGCATGTGAATCAAATACGATCAATTGATCGTGATGCAGCGCTTTGAGAAATTGAGTAGCGAAGAATGGATTGCCCTGAGTTTTGTGATACACCAGATCTGTCAGCGGCTGCGCTAATTCAGACACACAGTGAAGCGTATCGGCGACCAATTGATTGACGTGATTTTGTTTTAAGGGAGCTAATGTAATGGTGTTGAGAGCAACTCCAGCTTCAACCAGTTCTTTCAATGTGAGCCTCAGTGGATGAACTGGTGACACTTCGTTATCTCGATACGCTCCAATCAGCAACAGATAGCCACAGTGACCTTCGCGAATTAAGAGCTGCAATAACTTAAGTGAAGCTGAGTCAGCCCACTGCAAGTCGTCCAGAAAGATAACCAGGGGATGTTCTGGAGTGGCGAAGATCTGAATGAAGTGCTGAAATAAGAGATTAAAGCGATGTTGTACCGCCTTCCCCGATAGCTCTGGAGCAGGGGGTGGCTGACCGATGATTCCTACTAATTCAGGAATGACGTCAACCAAGACCTGACTGTTGTCGCCCAGCACGCTGAGGATTTTGGTACTCCACCGTTGCAAATCGACATCGCTTTCGCTCAAGAGCTGCCCCATCAGGTCGCGAAAGGCTTGCACGAAGGCTGAGAAGGGAACGTTGTGCGTTAATTGGTCAAACTTTCCTGAAATGAAGTATCCCCGGCGCAGCATGATCGGTTTGTGGACTTCATTCACCACAGCGGTTTTGCCGATGCCAGAAAATCCGGTGACCAGTACCAATTCAGAGGCACCGCTGGCAGCTTGTTCAAAGGCATCCAGTAAGGTTTGAACTTCAGCTTCACGACCGTACAGTTTTTCAGGAATCAGGAAGCGATCGCTAATGTCTCGCAATCCCAGTTCAAACGTGGTAACCGTTCCTGTGCGGATCATCTGCTGGCCGCAGCGATCTAGATCGTGCTTCAGCCCTAATGCGCTCTGATAGCGATTTTCGGCATTTTTTGCCATCAATTTGGTGGCGATCGCTTCTAATGCCTCTGGAACGTCAGGATTGAGTTGGCAGATCGGTGGTGGATATTTAGCGATGTGACAATGAACAAATTCAATCGGATCGCTGACTTGAAAGGGCAATCGTCCCGTCAGTAGCTCATACAGCGTGACTCCCAGCGAATAGAAATCGCTGCGATAGTCGATGCCGCGATTCATTCGTCCCGTTTGTTCGGGGGATAGATAAGCCAGTGATCCTTCTAAAATATTGGGGCTTTTGATTTCCTGAGTTTCTTTGGATAACCGTGAGGCGAGGCTAAAATCAGTTAGTTTTATTTGTTTTGTATGTGGATGAATCAGAATATTAGTGGGATTAATATCTTTGTGAATGATGCGATGCTGATAGAGCGAATGGAGAATGTCGCAGAGTTGCAGGGCGATCGCTAAAATCTCCATTAAGCAAAGCGAATGCGTGTTGGCATACTCTTGCAATGAGATCCCGCCAAAGTCTTCCATGATCAGCACGCAGCTATTGCGGTGGGGTTCCAATCGATACGGCTGAACAATGCCGGGAATTTTGAGATCTTTGGCGATCGCGTAGTGATTGCGAAACTGCAAAAGTCTGTTAAAGTTAGAATTCGAAAGGCTGGGTAACTTTAAAATAACGGCGGTTTGATCTACCTCTCGTTTGGCGCGATAGATGGTTGATCGGGGGCCACAATAGAGTCGTTCAAGCACAAGATATCCGGGAATGGCGATCGGTATATCATTGGCTGAGTCCATATAATTCACAGGCTCCATTTTCCGTCCTGCGGTGTATTAATATAAAAGTTGCTTATAGCTTTCAGGATAAATGCTTTCCCTTCCCAGAGGACGGGTATTTTCCACATATTATCTCCTCCCAGGAAATTACACAGATATCTTCTCCTGAATCTTCATCTAAACCGGACATTCATGAAAGCTGAGGATTGAGGACTGAGACTTTAATTTTTTCTAGTTACCAAGCTTCAGCTTGGTAACGACATCTGGAATTTCCTGCTTCCGGTGCCGACGTAAACGTTCAACACTGGCACAGAGCGATCAACCGTAGACGAGTGCTGCGATCGCAACAGGAAGCATGAGATTCCGATAATGCACTGCTAAGCCGGAGCTTAGCACTAGCAATAAACGGCACCGCGCCATGCTCTCACGGAAAGCATGGCGCGGCACGGTTAAGGTTATTACAGCAGTTTTTAATTCAGTAAGCCACAATTATTTTTGTGAGAGCCGCGCGGAGCGCGGCTCTCACAAAAATAACTAGGTTTTAAGCGATTGAAAATCACTGTAGGATTAAGCGGCGACTTGTGCTTTGCTTGCAACTGGTGTCTTAGCAGCAGTTACCGGAATCGGTTCAATTGCTTCCGCCATCAGACGGCTATACAGATTGCTGAGTCGAGCGGCAACGCTGTCCCAGCTAAAGGCAATCTCAACCCGATGACGGCCCGTTTGCCCTAACTCATCTCGCCAGGCCGGGTTTGCCAGAATCCGATCGATCGCCTGCGTAAAGCCATCCACATCCTTGGGAGGCACCAGCAATCCGGTGACTTCTGGAACCACAGTGAACTGCAACCCGCCGACATCACTGGCGACGGTGGGAGTACGGCAGGCCATCGCCTCAATGGGAACCAGACCAAACGGTTCGTAGTGGCTGGGCACCACACAAACATCCGCCGCCGCGTAGTAGGCAGGCAGTTCTTCATCTAAACGACCTGGGAATACCGTGATATCGCTGATGCCCAGTTCGGACACGATGCGTCCAATGCGATCGCGCTCAATGCCATCGCTCTTACCGGGAGTGCTACCTCCAGCGATGATCAGCTTCAGATCCGCTTGACCCCGCAGAGTAGACTGCGCCACCGCGCGAACCAGCGTTTCAATCCCTTTGCGTTTGTCAAACCGTCCGGCATACAGCACCACTTTGGTATCGGGTGCAATGCCCAACTGCTGACGGGCTTCGGGTCGCAGGAGGTTGCCAAATCGCTTAATATCCGTACCGCAGGGAATCATGTCAATCCGCCCCAGAGAAGACACATACTTCCGCATGTGCTCTTCTTCTTGAGGACTGGTGGCAACGACCCGATCAACGGTCTCTAAACATTGTTTTTCGATCGATAGCCGCTTGGTGGCGATCGCCGGAACATCGCTAACCGCCTGGTACTTCACAGCACCAAGCGAGTGATAGGTATGAACTTGAATCGTGGGTTGTAATTTACGAAGCTGCATCCCTACCCAGGACGACAGCCAATAATTGGTATGAATGAGAGAATATTGAATTTTTTCTTGCTGTTGAAAATCTTGAAATGCCTGAACAAACTCTGGTAGATACCCAAAGAGGTGATCTCGCCCAATAAATTCTGCTGGGCCTGCGGTCAGGCGAATCGTCCGACAATTTTCGGCATGTTCCACAATTCCAGGCTGATCCGGATTGCTGCGGCGGGTGAACATATCAACCTGCCAGCCTTGCCGTGCTAATGCTTCACCGACTTGAAGCACGTAAACGTTTTGTCCGCCTGCCTCTTCACGTCCAGTTTCAACGGCAGGATCACCGTGAACGGAGATTAGAGCTATACGTTTCTTATCAGTTGGAAACATGATGGATTCCTAGAAGCTAAACAATCGCACCTCTTCACTGACACAGAACATACCCTTCTTTTAACAGAGCGGGAAACTACCTAGGGGTGGATAGGTACATCTACTCCCTCTTACATACCTGGAGAGAGCAAGGGTATGATGCGCTAGGCGTAGCGTAACCTGATATTGCAATTTGAAATAGTTCGTTACATTACAATGTGATTTTTTCTTTGTGGACTATCTGGAGTTTTGCCCCATTTGCAGACACGTGACGCATCTGCAAATAGGCGGATTTGGGCATCGAGTCGCGACGCCCAAATCCGTTATCGGTGGCCGTGG
>DATNPS010000125.1:0-13659 GCA_036703095.1 Crinalium sp.
AGAAAGGCTTCCAGGCGATCGCGCAACCAGACTAACTCCAATCCCCGCAGTGGCCCCTGTGACGCTTGCAGACCATCTGCCCCCTCAAGCTGAAGACGAGTGGGATGGGGGTGGGGCCACTGACCCAAACCGGGGGGCGTGCGGTACAGGGGATAGCGAAATTCTGCCGTTGGCATTCGACTGGCCGCATAGGTCGGCTCAAAGTAACCCGTGAAGGCAACCGTACCCGCACCATCATTGCCAACGGATTGATATAAATCAAACTCACGCAATACCGCTGCCTGAAGTTCGGCTGGAGAATTGGAGTCCAACACCAATTCCCGAAACCGCTGCAAGCTACGACGGACGCGGGCGCGAGTGATCCCCGGAACTGGATACTGGCGATACGCTTCTGCGGCAGCTGAGGTGCGCAAATAGCGGAGAGAATAAGCGATCGCCCGTAGTAACGCCTGCCGCTGTCGCTGCCCATCGGCCCTATTCCAGAGCTGATCGTCCAGTCCCAGCAAATCCGTGATCTGGGAATCTGACGGTATCTCGGTCAGATCTCGGCGCTGCAATGGCACCGCAACAGAAACAGCCGGAATGGCTATACCAAGTGCCAAGCTGAGACTGAGAGTAAGAGTGGCGATCGCCTTAGCCATTAGAGATCGCGGTCATTACTGCCATAAAAAACGGGTTCTACCCGAATGGCAATAATCTTCGAGGGGCGAACCACCATGTACTCATGCTGCACATTCTTAATGGGCACGCTGATGAAGTCATTTGTTGTGGATTTGGGCACCAGTTCACCGCTATACCATTTTTGAAAATCCTGGATAGTGGGAAATCGGATTTCTTCGCGGTGGCCTCCCTCCAACATGAGATGCACATTAAATTCACTCGGAGTTCTGGGCATAGTGATGATCTTCCTAAAGCCTTAACAACACGGTTTACCCCTTAGGGCACTGAGGTAAATATTCCCCAAAAGCCTAAGAGAAACAAACGTCTGAAATTTAAGGATCACGAATTTAATAAACCTCCAAATTTAATTTTTGAAAGCGCGGCTGAGCCGCGCTTTCAAAAATTAAAACCAAGGTTTTAATGCGTTCATGATCCTAAGCGCTAAGATACCAGATTAAACCGTTGAAGTTGTGCTTCGATCGCTTGAGGTAAAATTTTACGCAACTCCGTTTTATTGCGAAACTGCAATCGGTTGCGAACAGGAATATCAAAGGGAAATTGCCCGGTCATGTCTGATCGCTCCATCTGGGCCAGCAGAATTTGCTCAGATCGTTTGGCCTGTAGAGCATAGCCTACTTCGACACAGACGTTGGGATTGGGCACCAGGCGAGGTGGAGTGCCATCCATGTGCAGGATGGGAGTCGTATCGGCAATGAAGAGCAGCGATTTACGGATTTTGCGGGTTAAGGAACTGCTGAGGCGGGCTGGCCCATCGGTCAGGCGGTGCGATTCTTCCAGCGTAATGGGGATGCGCGATCGGAAGTTGATTTTGTCCAAAATGGTGGTTAGCTCTTCACGCAGCAAATCACCCGACTCGGCATAGTCAGTCTGATAGCACAGGAAGATGGTCGGATCCAGCGACGCCATGACATCCTGTTTCGTAAAGTACATTTCGTGGCTAATCAGGTCAATATTGGCGATGACATAGCCACCACTGCCTTCGATGTAAAACTCGACTGGCTCGCCTTCCAGATAGCGCTGAAACCATTCGGATTGTTTAACATCACTGCTGTCTTCGAGAAAATCGGCCCGCAATCCCGATTTCAGCAAGCTGTTCTTGCTGAGTCGCAGATCGTGAGGTCGTTTCTCCAGATCTCGAATCGGTTCATATTCTCGGAGATACCAGGCTTTAAGAGCAATGATTGCCATGACGCGCGTCCCGCTGTCGCTGACTATTGAATATAGCGTTACTTAACCAATTGGCCTACCGTAATCCTGCTCATGAACCGCTACACTGCTGTTGCAGCTTTGGTGAATGAGGGGTAAGATTCGCCATTCAAGCTTATAGTGCAATTGTACTATTAAAACTTGAAATTTGCATCTTTAATTTTTAACGCGAATTTGACGATCGGGCTTTTGGGTGCACGACCCCTGCACCCCACCTAAATTCAACGTGCATTCGACGAATGCGCAAAAACTTACCCCGCACGGCGCGCGGCTGAAATGGCGCTATCGAATTCACGTTAATTCAATTGCCACACGCGAATCCGGCTACCATCTCCGTCGGTGTTTAGCAGAAATCGACTGTCTGGGCTGAAGGCCATGACATGTTTGTTGGTAGCCACGTTGGCGGGTAGGTTAGCAATGAGACGGTTGGTTTGCAGATTCCAGAGCCGAATGGAGTTGCCAAAATTCATGGCTAAAATTTGTCCGTTTGGGCTAATGGCGATCGCCTGCTCTCCGTAACGTCCTGCTGGAAATAAAACTCGGTTTAGCCGTCCAGTTCGGGTACTCCACTGTTTGACAGAACCGTCACCATAGCTCACGAGTAAGGTTTGCCCATCTGGGGTTAGCGCGATCGAAGAGGCTGCAATCGTGGCTCCCGCAGGTAGTGTACTGAGCACTTGTCCGGTGCGGATATTCCAAATCCTGGTCGTGCCGTTGTTACTCCCCGCCGCCAAGGTGTAACCATCTGGTGTAACAGCCATCATGGCGGGAGACGTCACCCAGGTTCCGCCGATATTGCGAGGAGCCTGACGACGCTGGAAATCCCATAGATAAATCCGAAAATCGCCACCCTGACCAGATGCGTCAATCAACGCTTGCCCATCGGCGGTAAAGGCCAGAATGCCATAGCCGCTAAATCGCCAGGGAGCCTCTGACTGCACGGTGCCCATCTGAATGTTTCGCAGTTGCAGTGTGCCATCTGAGCGACTGGTCAGCAGGGTTTGACCATCGGGTGAAAAGGTCGCGGCTGTAAACCAGTCGTTGTCGTTATCCTGCGGTACTGTCAAGACGGACTCACCCGTGCGCCAGTTGGTAATTCTAACGGTACGGTCATAGCTTGTAGTGGCGATCGCCTGACCGTTAGGACTGAAGGCGATCGTGTAAATCCAGCTTGTGTGTCCGGTGAGGGTGCGGAGGAGGTGGGGAGTGGTGGTAGGAGAGGCGGGAGATGGGGAAGAGGGGGGAGGTGGGGAAGATAAGGATGAGGGGGGAAGAGGGGAGAGAAGGGCGATTGCTGCCGCTAATGAGCCTTGAAGTACACGTAAGGTGAATGAGCGGTGGTGCATTGAGTTCGAAACTAACCAATGATGAACTGTTGATGCAGCATAACCCAATCCTTACCAGTTAAAAACTACTCGTTTCCAGCCATTCTCAGTAGGCAAATGGATATCCATAACCAACCTTATTAGGACGGGGTGCAGGGGTGGAACCCCTGGCTGGGGGCGAAGCCCCCACCCCCCCTTTGGCTTTTCAATGTCTTAATGCAGGTGTCAACAAGCCATATTGCGGATTTAGCGCGCCCCTCGGGTGCGCTAAATCCGCAACCGTTTCAACATGAGAATTACCCGCAGCACGGTAAACTGAGAAATTGGCTGTAAAATTGAGCCGCTACGAAAAAGCTAGTTTATCTTGGGCTTTAAGAGGGTTAGGGACAGGCAATATATGGTGACGTTCTTGTTAGAAGTAGGGACGGAGGAATTACCCGCCAGCTTTGTGGCGGATGCGCTGGAACAGTGGCGATCGCGCATTCCTGCCAGTCTAGATGAGCATTTCCTGACCCCAGAGGCCATCGATGTGTATGGAACCCCCCGTCGGTTGGCTGTCTTAATTCAAGGATTGCCGACGAAACAGCCGGATCGGGAAGAAGAGGTAAAAGGGCCAGCGGCTCAAGCCGCATTTAAGGACGGTAAGCCCACCAAAGCGGCAGAAGGGTTTGCGCGATCGCGCAACGTTTCGATTGAGGATTTTGAGATTCGCAGTACCGACAAAGGGGATTTCGTATTCGTTCAGCAAAAGATCCCCGGTCATCCTACGGCTGAGATTTTGACCAAGCTGATCCCCGAATGGATTTTTGGCCTGGAAGGTAAGCGGTTTATGCGCTGGGCCGATGGCGATTTGCGCTTTCCGCGTCCGGTGCGCTGGTTGGTCACACTGCTCAACGATGAAGTACTGCCGATTCGCCTGGAGAATGGCTTGGACGTGTGTGAGAGCGATCGCCTGTCAAGAGGACATCGGGTGCTCCATCCTGACCCGGTTTCCATTCCAACAGCGGCTAATTATGTGAACGCGCTGCGGGCAGCATCCGTACAGGTTGATCCAGCTCAGCGACAAACGCAGATTCGAGCACAAATCCAGGAAGCGGCTGAGTCGCTGGGTGGTGTAGCGGTAGTCTCCCCCGATTTGTTGGATGAGGTGACCCACCTAGTCGAGTTTCCAACGGCGGTAGTCGGTAAGTTTGACGCTGATTTCCTGGAATTGCCGACTGAAGTCATCGTGACCGAGATGGAAAGCCATCAGCGCTATTTCCCGGTGCTGAAAGCAGAAGGGTCAACAGACTTGTTGCCTAACTTCATTACTATTTCGAATGGCGATCCCCAGAAATCGGCAATTATTGCGGCAGGAAATGAGCGGGTGATTCGCGCCCGACTCTCAGACGGAAAGTTCTTCTTTGATGCCGATCGCACGACCCCACTAGAAAGCTACCTGCCCAAACTGGAGAAAGTCACTTTCCAGGAAAAGCTGGGATCAGTACGCGATAAGGTCGATCGCATTGTTGGCATCGCCCATCGAATTGCCAATCAGCTTCAGGTGAGTGAGGGCGATCGCGCCACCATCCAATCCTCTGCTCTGCTCTGCAAGGCGGATTTGGTGACTCAAATGGTGGGTGAGTTTCCGGAACTGCAAGGGGTGATGGGCCAAAAGTATGCCCTGGCCAGCGGCGAATCGGAGGCGATCGCCAACGCCATTTTTGAACACTATCTGCCGCGCGGAGCCGGGGATCAACTGCCCAAAAGGCTGGCGGGTCAGGTTGTCGGCATTGCCGATCGTCTGGATACGCTGGTTGGCATCTTTAGCGTCGGAATGCTGCCTACCGGATCGTCCGATCCCTTTGCATTGCGTCGGGCCGCGAATGCGATCGTTAACATTACCTGGGCGGCGGATCTGCCCATTAATCTGTACCAACTGCTGGAACAGGTGATTGCCGACCATCTCTCGACGTTTGGTGAAAACGAACATACGCCCAATCTGCGATCGCAACTGCAAGACTTCTTCCTGCAACGGGTTCGCACGCTTTTACAGGAAGATCGGCACGTAGACTATGACCTGGTGAATGCTGTTCTGGGCGAAAACGATCCTGAATATACCGAACGAGCGCTAAAGGATTTGCTGGATGTGCGCGATCGCGCCATCTTCCTTCAGGCCATTCGTCATAACGGTGGCCTGGATGCGATTTACGAAACGGTCAACCGTTCGACGCGACTGGGAGCACAGGGTGACCTGGATACAGTACAGCTTGATCCCACGTCGCTGGTCAAACCTGCGCTATTCCAGCAGCCATCAGAACAGGCGTTTTATGATGCGCTGGTGCAGTTGGTTCCGCAAACGCAAGCAGCACGGGCAGAACGCGACTATCAAAAGCTGGTCGATGGGCTGACTCAAATTGCCCCTGTCGTCAGCAACTTCTTTGATGGCCCGCAAAGCGTTCTGGTGATGGATTCCAACCCGGATATCAAACGCAATCGTCTGAATTTGTTGGGTTTATTGCGGAATCACGCGCGAGTGCTGGCGGATTTTGGGGCGATCGTTAAATCCTAAGTCGCTCATTGTCCAGTAAGCTGGCAGCAATTCTCACTATAAAAATCGGTAGAGTGCAACCTCGCCTGCGGCAAGATTGCACTCTACCGATGGTGGGTTTTGTACGTCCGTCAGGCGCGCAAAATCCACCATCGGTTTCAACGTGAAAATTGCTGGTAAGATGGGGACTGCTTTGCTTCGCAGTCCTCATCGTCATGCAATCTGCCTACGTTATTGGTTTAGGGAAATCGGGTATTGCCGCGGCTCGTCTGCTGCATCGCCAGGGATGGCACGTTACCCTGAGTGACTCCAACTCATCAGACTCCCTTCAAGAAATCGCGCGATCGCTTGAATCAGAAGGCATCGCCGTAAAACTGGGAGATACCCTCACCCCCGATATCACCCAAATGCAGCAGATTGTCGTCAGCCCCGGTGTTCGCTGGGATTTACCCGCACTGGTTACTGCACGAGAATTGGGAATTGAAACAATTGGCGAAGTCGAATTAGCATGGCGATCGCTCCAGTCTTACCCCTGGATCGGCATCACCGGAACCAACGGCAAAACCACCACCACTGCTCTGATTGCCGCCATCTTCCAATCCGCAGGTTATAACGCCCCTGCCTGTGGCAACATCGGCTATGCCACCTGTGAACTCGCCCTAGAAACCCTCTACCCCGACACCCGACACCCCACACCCCACACCCTCGACTACGTCATCGCCGAACTCAGCAGTTATCAGATTGAAGCGTCCTCCACGATCGCCCCTCAGATTGCCGTTTGGACAACCTTTACTCCCGACCATCTGAGCCGTCACTATACGCTGGACAATTACTTCAACATCAAAGCGTCTCTCCTCAATCGGGCACAGTATCAGGTGTTGAATGGCGACGATCCGTATCTGCGGCAGGTGGGAGCTAGCCTTTGGCCCAACGCCTATTGGACTAGCGTGACCGGAAACGAGAATTTAGTCGCGAATCCAGAACAGGGCACCTATATCCAGGATGGCTGGGCTGTGTTTCAGGGTGAACCGATCGTGGCGGTATCGGATCTGCGCATGGTGGGAGCGCACAACCAGCAAAATTTGCTGATAGCTGTAGCGGTAGCTCGATTGGCGGGGATTGAAAAAGAGGCGATCGCCCACGCCATTCGCACTTTCCCAGGTGTTCCGCATCGGTTAGAACACATCTGTACCTGGCACGGAATTGATTTTATTAACGACAGCAAAGCCACAAACTATGACGCGGCTGAAGTCGGCCTATCTTCTGTAGACAGCCCTGCGATCCTGATTGCAGGAGGAGAGGCGAAAGCGGGGGATGACAGCCAGTGGATTAAAGCGATTCACGCCAAAGCGTCATCCGTCCTGCTGATTGGTAATGCTGCACCTGCGTTTGCCGAACGATTGGCAGAAACGGGCTATACTCACTCTGAAATCGTGGAAACCATGGATCGAGCGGTTACACGAGGGGCAGAATTAGCAGAACAGCACAATGCGAAGGTGGTGTTACTGTCACCTGCCTGCGCCAGTTTTGACCAGTATCCCAATTTTGAACGACGGGGCGATCATTTTCGAGAGCTGTGCTCCTCAACGTTAACGTAAATGATAAACCGCAATCGCTTCCTTTCAATATCGCTATGGTGGGTGCTTGCTAACACAGTTGCAGGAGCCATAGCTGGAGCATTAGAAGCAGGTGGATTCCAGTTTGTGGCAACGTTTTTGTTGACAGGTGTATTGGTCGGTATCTCTCAGTGGCTGCTATTGCGTCAATATAGATATCGGGTGAAATGGTGGGCGATCGCCACCGCTTTGGGTTGGATTGCAGGCCAGTATTTAAATATCGCCATTCGGGATGCGCTGCCATTGCTGTATTCTCAACCGTTCTATGCCATGATTCCGACCCTGGTGATGGCGATCGCTCAAACCCTTGCTTTCCCGATTCGACCCTGGCCGATGTGGTTGTTAATCAGCGCAGCGGGAGGAGGAGTGCATGCCCTTTTCGCATCTGGTCTCTGTGCGGTAGTTTGTCAACCGATAATGGGAGCGTTTCCCGGCAGCTTTGCAGCAGTGCTGGCTACGGCTATCAGCTATGGAGCGGGTTGGTTAGGGTATGGGATCGTGACGGCTCCCGTTCTGCGCAATCCCGCATACCATTAAAACAACAGTTATTGCCGTAGCCATTAGGAGTTTAGCTTGTCATGATGGCCAAAACTGAGCAAAAAACCTATACCGCTCAGGAGTATCTGGAGCTTGAACTGGCCGCAGAAACGCGCAGCGAATACCGCAACGGAGAGATCATCCCGATGACAGGCGGCACGCCCGAACACAATGAAATTTCTGGGAATCTCTACATTCTGCTCAAAGCTGCCCTAAAAGGAAAAAACTATCGGATTTTTTACGCAGACCAACGACTGTGGATTCCAGCCGCTAATCTTTACACCTATCCCGATGTGATGGTTCTTCCGAAGCCGTTAGAACTGCAAGATGGACGCACAGATACGGTGGTGAATCCTTGCTTCATAGCGGAGGTTTTATCTAAATCGACACAAAACTACGATCGCGGTGAAAAGTTTGCCGCATATCGCACCATTCCTAACTTTTGCGAATACCTTCTGATTGATCAGTACACGATCCACGTCGAGCATTTCGTTAAAACCGCCGCCCATCAGTGGTTGTTCTCAGAATATGATGATCCCAATGTGACGCTGTTACTCGGTGTGTTTGAGACGCCTATCCAAATTGCAGACCTTTATGAGGGTATCGACGTTATAACGACGTGAATTTGATAGCCCGATTTTGGGAGAGTGGTGCGTCGCGCCACTCTCCCAAAATCCCGATCGTCGCATTCAGATTGAACTCAAGTCAGGTTAACGTGAATTCGATAGCCCGTTTATCGGTCGTGATCTGAACTCATGGTGCTGAGTGGAAGGCTTTTCTGGGGGCTTGCCCCCAGACCCCCATTGGGGAGCGGGCGCGCTCCCCAAACCCCTTCCGCAAGGAACCTATGATTGGTAGTAAAGGGCGCTTCGCATTGCCTTCGTAAGTAGATTCGCCGTCAAAAGCCCGTTCGTCGAATTCACGTCAGGTTAGCTGAGGATTTCCTCTAAGCGATGCTGATCCCAAAGGGTTTGATAGAGTCCGGATTGGGTGATCAGTTCGCTATGGGTGCCGGACTGGACGATCTTGCCGCGATCCATAACCAGAATGCGATCGGCCATTGCGGCAGCAGAAAGTTGATGTGAAATGAAGATCACCGTTTTGCGCTGCGTACCTTCTGACAGGTTTTTCAAAATTTCTGTCGCGGTTTGATTATCCACACTCGACAGCGCATCATCCAAAATCAGCACAGGTGCATCGACCAGCAGCGCTCTCGACAGGGCAGTACGCTGACGCTGTCCGCCCGACAGGGTGATCCCTCGTTCCCCAACGATGGTTTTGTATTGCTGCGGGAAGTTGAGAATTTCGGGATGGATTTGGGCCTGTTTAGCCGCGTATTCCACCTCTGGCTGTTCGTTGAGCGGGTTGCCATAGCGAATGTTGTTCTTGATGGTGGTGCTGAACAAAAAGCTTTCTTGCGGGACATAGGCGATCGCCGACCGCAGATCCTTCAGCCGCACTTCAGTAATATCGTAACCATCCAGAAATAGCTGACCGTGGTCAATTTCCAGCAGCAGCGGAATTGCATTAGCCAGGGTAGATTTTCCTGCTCCAATCGGGCCAACGATCGCCACCGTTTCACCCGCCTGAATCGTAAAACTGACATCATCCAGAGCAGGAGTTTTTGCACCGGGATAGGTGTAGGTAAGGTGACGGGCTGACAACCAGCCTTTCACCCGATCTAGAGGTAGGGCGATCGCATGGGGCTGATCCTTGATGCGCGGTTCCTCACTCAGCATATATTCCACCCGGTCAATGCTGACTTCTCCCCGCTGATAGGCTGTGATCGTAAAGCCCATAATGGCGGTTGGGAAGACCAGACGTTCGACATACAGCAGCAGCGCAATGAAGTCTCCAATGGTGATCGTGCCATCGGCGATCGTACCTGAACCCAACGCCAGAATGATCAGCAAACTAAGGCTGGCCAGTCCTCCCATCAGTGGAAATAGCGTGTTGCGCGTTTTCGCTAACTTAAGATTGGCCGTCAGCAACTGCTGGTTTAAATCCCGAAACGCTTGCCGTTCGTTTTCTTCCTGGGCATAGATTTTGATTAAAGAAATCCCGCTGACGTCTTCCTGAATCAGGTCACTCAGGCTGGAAGTTTCTTCCTGCACACCAAGCTGTTCATTCCGAAGGCGATTGCTAAAGAGATGCACCAGAAAAAACATGAACGGATAAATGGCGATCGCTGCTAGCGTGAGCCGCACGTTAATCGAGAGCATGACGGGCAGCGTCAACCCATAGGCAAAGATGGTGTTGGCCAGGCTTAAGATCGCGAATCCCAGCAACCGTCGAATGTTATCGACATCGCTGGTGGCGCGGCTAATGAGATCGCCAACCGTGTTATTAACAAAATAAGCAGGTTCTAGCGTGAGCAGATGATTAAAGATTTTCTGCTTTAGATCAAACTCAACTTGCCGACCGACGCCAAAGAGCAGGATGCGCGATGACATGCGCACGACCCACATCACAGAGGCCAACAGCAAGATCAGACCGCCATACGATAAAACGCGCTGAAAGCTAAACGTAACCTGTAATTCATCAATTCCGTTTCGAATGAGCAGTGGAATATAAGCACCAACAGCATTCACCACAAAGAGTGACAAAATACCCAAAACGGCCTGACGTCGATGAGGACGCAGGTAAGTACCCAGTTTTTTCAGTTGCAACTTCGCCATTCTTGGTATTTAAAGTCCTTGCATCCCTCGCCAAAGGCTCTTTCCTAGCCTACCATCTGTATTTCAGAGCACAGTCTGCCTGAAGTCAGCAATTCTCACTTTAGCGCGAGTTCGAGGGGTAGGTCAGAACTGATTAATCATCCAGCCTCGTAAGAAGTAATAGACCGAGGCCAGGTATTCATCCACAACGCGAGTGGTAAGCGCCAGGGCTTCTACATTGGGAACCAGGTCAGACAGTAAGGCCAGTCTGCGGTTGCTGTCGAGCTGAAAGGCAAAAAAGTCGGTTGGTCTGGGAAACGATCGAATGCCCAACTGGGCAAACACAGACTGGGTACGGCGGATATTCAGCGCCGGAGAAATCAACAAAATGACATCGCTTTGCCGCTGGAATCCCCGTTCAGTTAACAGTTCGTCTACAGCGACAGCGCTGGTATGGATATCTAACCCGCTGGAATCGATTAAAATCCGGTCTTGAGGGACTCCCGCCCCGATCAGCAAATTCGTCACCGATTGGGCTTCCCCGGCATCCTGGGGATTGACGGCAGGCTGAGGGCCAGCGCTAATGACGACCAGAGGATTGCTGCCCTGCGCGACCTGTTCTCGATACAGGCGAGCCGCAAAATAAAGGCGAGAAATCAATCCGGTGCCAAAGCCATCGTCAGCATTGTTTAATTGCGTTCGCACGCCATAGCCCGGATCAGATACCGAGGTGCCGTCGCCTAAGACAACGATCGCCTTGACATCGGTAGCCACAGGAGCGCGATCGCCCGCCAATTGCACCGTTGTCACCGCCGTTTGCTCTGTTTGGGAGGTTAACCAGTAGGCCACGATAGGCGTACTGGAGAAAAATAAAATCAGTAATGCTGCAACAACCTGATTGCCAATAATATTTTTAGTTCCACCTTTGAGGGCATTTAGCAATAGAAAAATCGATAATCCTAACGGTTTTAGCGGTAGCGATAGAATGCTCCAAACCGTTCCAACCGTGCGATCGGTGGGGTTAAAAAACGCCAGGATAATAAAGGCAAAAACGATTAATCCACCCAGCCAGGTTAAATAGGTTTTATTAATAAAATTGCTGAAGATGTACCAGATGATGCCACCGATCAGAACCCAGAGTAAGACGCGAGTGAGCAATTCAAACATGTGACAGGTTTCCTTTCATCATCTGTATCATTCAAGCTTTAACCCGTAGGGGGTTCCTGACGGCATCCGCCCAACTGTAGCTAATCTATAGCAATCGAAACTGAAATTTGAACGGGGTGCAGGGATAGAATCCCTATCTCAATGCCAGCCATTAACCTGACATTCAAACGTAATGTTGTGTGAACGTTTTGTTGATTATCTACTCCAGCAAGACACAATATATCGACATAGCCAATTTTTAGCCTCCGGGCGATATCCTATGCAAATTTTTCGCCGCCCGCCTCAAACTGAGGTAGAAACTCGGACTCGCATCTTGCAAGCTGCCCAACGGCTCTTTGCTCGAAAGGGATATGACGGTACAACGACTCGCGATCTGGCGGAAGCCGCTAATGTTGCAGAGGGTACCATTTTTCGTCACTTTGAGAATAAGAAATCAATTTTAATTGAGGTGGCGACGCAGGGCTGGGTCGAAATTCTCACTGACCTGCTGACCGAGTTGAGCGAAATGGGGAGCTATAAGGCGATCGCCCAGGTGATGCGTAAGCGAATGCTGCACCTCCACGAAAATGCAGACATGCTGCGCGTATGCTTTATGGAAGCTCAGTTTCATCCTGAGTTGCGCGATCGCATTCAGGCTGAAGTAATTGCCAAAATGACGGATGTAGCCGAAGCTTTCTTTCAAACAGCCATGGATCAGGGCATCTACCGTCGCACCAATCCCCGGATCGTCGCTCAGGTATTTCTGGGGATGTTCACCGTCGCCGGATTTAGCCGCGATACGGTAATGGCCGAAGGGTCGTCGCCGCAAGAGATGCAAGAGATGGCTGAAGGAATTGCGGATATTTTCTTGAACGGGGTTCTGGCCCAAAGTTAATGTGAATTTAACTCAACAGAAAAAAGCCCTGCCAAGCAGGGCTTTTTTCTGTCATGGTGCTGAATCATATATGGTTCAAGACGCCAGCCGAGTTTCAGACAGCATTTCAGGGTGGAAGGGCGATCGCAAATCCAGCCAGATATTGTAAGCATCGATCGTCTTCGTAATTACCGCACTCGAATCATTTTTGTTTAGCTTACAGCCCACAGCATAGGCTTTGGCTCGCTCTTCCGTGCGAAATGAGGACACCAGCCGGTAAAGCCTGTTCTGCAACGACATACCCTTACACAATTGACCAGCGTGATAATAATTAAAGGGCCGAACCAGGTCTTCACTGACAAGCATTGGAAGCATGGCTTTAGAACAACGTAAACTTATGTAAACATACTTTTTTATACTACTCTGCCTCCAGGAAAACCGCTAGTCCCACAGGTGCGACTTCTAAATTCTTCTCCCTACCTATGCAGACTCAAAACACCGCTTCCGAGAATTCCCTCGATCGCCCTTCTGTCTTATCACCATGCCTGGCCGATGCACTGCGACAACGCCGACAGCGCTTAGCAATCCAAATTAACTTCCCGGTCATCCTTTGGTCAGGGCAAAGTAGTTCTCGCAACTATCCGGCCAACGTCTATCCATTCCGCGCCAGCAGTCATTTTTTGTACTTCGGTGGCTTGCCGTTGAATAATGCAGCTATTCGTCTGGAAGAGGGACGGTTAGAGCTGTTTATGGATGATCCAACCCCTGCCGATATTCTCTGGCATGGGGAAACATTGCGGCGATCGCAAGTGGCAGAGCAGATTGGAGCAGATGCCGCTTACCCACTGGCCGAACTGTCAGCCTACACCGATGGTGCCGCAACCGTAGCGGTTCAAGATGACGCGACGCGATCGCTCCAAGCTCAACTTCTGAATCGTCCAGTCTCACCTTCTAACCAACCCCAGGGCAATGATCTGGAATTAGCTAAGGCCATTATTAATCTGCGGCTGAGCCATGATGCAGGGGCGATCGCTGAACTTCGCAAAGCTGCCGCCGTCAGCGTTGAAGTTCACAAAGCAGGAATGGT
>DATNPS010000127.1:0-10473 GCA_036703095.1 Crinalium sp.
GCGTTGGCTTCAGTTTGCGCTACCGGGGCTATTTCTGTGTCTGCTCACGTCTAGCGTCAGCCAACGGTGGGGACGGCAGGTGTTGGTTGTGTTAGGTATTGGTATTGCGCTGGTTGTGGCGACTCAGGCGTGGGGTTCTACAGGCACGTTGCTTGCCATTGTTGGGGTTGCTGTGGCGGCTACGCTGCTGTTAGGCACACAAACTGCAACGGAGGAAGGATCATAATGATTTGGCTGATCATTGCGCTATCGGGTCTGGGTACCTATCTGATGCGATCGACTGGCATTTGGGTTGCCCCTCGATTCGTGCCTCATCGTTGGCTGGCTCATTTGCCGCTGGCGGTAATTTTGGTGATGACGGTGGGTGGAATTTACAGTCTGGGGGAGACGCCGAGAGGAATGGTGGCAGCGATCGCTGCCAGTGCGGCTGTGGTGTTAGCCAGTTTGAAAAAGCTACCGCTGGTAGTTTGTATTGCGATCGGCTGTATCGTCTTTGGGGCCTTAGCTGACTCCTGATTCTCTTAAATTCTGACTCCTGGCTCCTGACTCCTGATTCTCTTAAATTCTGACTCCTGACTCCTGGCTCCTGGCTCCTGATTCTTAAATTCTGACTCCTGACTCCTACCTTCCCCCTGCCCTCACCTGAAGCTTCACCGCTCAATCTAAACCCTTTCTGGGGGCTTGCCCCCAGACCCCCATTGGGGAGCGAGCGGCGCTCCCCAAACCCCTTCCGCAAGGTGTTCACGGTTAGCTGTACAGCGCGCTTCGCATTGCCTCTATGCGGGTGTTCACTCGTCGGTTTTCCCCAACACCCCATACCTCACACCCCAACACCCAACACCCAACACCCAACACCTAACTCAACTGCACGACAGCCTTACTGTCCAAAAGCGTTTCATTCGTCAGCAAATCTTCAACGGTGATGCGCAGAAATCGCTCTTGATCGACCCAGAAGGAGACGCGAATGCGATCGCTGCCTGGATAGCCGGGTGGCATGAGTTTGGCGATGCTGCGGGCTTCGGCGTTGTCGTTTAGGGGTTGCACCTGGGTTTTGCCGCTGGTGATGCTGCGGGTGACGAGGCGATCGCCTTCAAAATAAACTTCGGTGCCGCCTGTTTCGGAGCCGAGTTCACCAATGATCAGTTCAATGCTGGGCTGGTTGTCTACGGAGGCTCCTAGCAGGAGGTCTACGGGTTCGGGCATGGGATAGGGTTGGCCTTCTTTGATGATGGGATGCCAACCGTGACGGTCGTTTTTGCGATCCCAAAAGCGAATGCCGTAGCTGTGATACAGGAAATCTTTGATTTCAATGCCCTGATGCAGTTGCAGGGCACCCTGGGCGATCGCTTCAAACGGTCGCTCTGAGCGAATTTTTCCCGGTTCAAAATACTGTTCTACCCAGGCTTTCACGGCTGGAATTTGAGCAGTTCCACCGACCAGCAAAACAGCGTCAATATCGGGAGGTTCTAGCCCCTGCCGTCGGGCTTGGCGAAGCACTTGAGTCATCGATTCGTCGAGTCGCTCAAAGAACTGATGCTCTCGAAGGAGGGTGGTGAAGCGATCGCGATCCATCTGTAGCTCGTAGCTTTCCAGCGTTTCGTCGTTGAAATACGCTTCTGTGGCCTCGGTTTGCTGGGAAAGCTGAATTTTCAGCCGTTCTGCCAATCGCAGCGTGAGGGGCGTTGAGGCTAAGCCTTGCGCGGCGGCGAAGTAATCCAATACCCAGTGGTCGATATCAGAACCGCCCAGATTTTGCCCCGCTTTTGCCAAGACGCGAGCAATTTTAGGCCGCTGAGACGATTGCTCCATCGTCTTGTTTCCCCATTTGAGCAGATAGCCCAACGGTTTCACACCAGACTGAGCGCTTTTCTCTAGCTGCACCAGGGACAAATCAAGCGTACCGCCACCAAAGTCAACTACCAGCAAATTACGTTCTGTGGTCAACCCATATCCCAATGCGGCGGCTGTCGGTTCGTCTAGCATCCGCACTTGCTCGACGTTAAGGGATTGGGAAACTTTGGATAGCCAGTTGCGATACGCTTCAAAACTATCGACCGGAACGGTAAATACCACCGAGTCGAAGGTCGGATCAGCCGCCTGAAGCTGCTGAATGATTTGGGTGAGAAACCATTGCCCGACCTGCTCAAAGGTAATCGTGCGACCGTCCAGTTCGGGCAGAAAGCCCTGAATATCGGTACCAATTCCGCGTTTAAAGTTACGGAAAAACCGGGGATTGGTGGTCAGGTCTAAGCCGCGATCGCGCACATCCTGACCGATCGCAACCCGTCCAGACACGCCATCCTCTACGTACAGCAAACTGGGAATCAGGGGCGGATTGTCTGCCAATCGGAGTGAAAATCCAGGTAAGGTCAGCGTTTCGGGTTGCTGAGTCGCTTTATTCCAGCGGGTGATGACCGTATTACTCGTGCCAAAATCAATCGCGTAGACCATACTCCAAGCCGTAACCGCAAGCAAACTCTTTTATTTTGCCATCCTGCCTTCCAGGAAATCGAGTTCATATTAACGTGATCAGCATTTTCAACTAATTTCTTTGTAATCGAATAGCCTGCAAGAATGCTTTAACTGCTTGCGGTTGCTCTTGAGGACGCACGTATTGCTCTATCAGTTTTAGGTCTAACTTTGGGAAAAACTGGCTATTCAAACTTGCTCGGTAGTTGGTTTCGCGCAGGTCGTACAGCGTGAGGCGATCGCCTTGCCAGATGAGCACTTCAGGAATTCCCAATCCCTGATAGACCGCTAGTTTATCTACGCCTCCACTGGTCAAATTAACTTCAATTGCTAGATCAGGAAGGTCTTTTAGGGTACCGACGCAATAACACTCATCTGGCTCCAGTCCTCGCGCTTTGGCTTCTCGTCGAAACGTTGTGGAACCATACCCGTGCAGCGGAATATCAACTTCCTCCGCATAACGTTCTAAGAGTCGTGCAATGATCGTTTTGATCATTTCATGCTCAAGCGAGGGCATAAAAATTTCTAGGGTTCCCTCTAAATAGATTAGGCGGAGGCCAGGATAATCCCCTAGCGTGGCTAGCAGACTGTCATACTGTTGCCATGTTACCCCCGGTAAGATGACTCGTTGTTCTTCAGTGTCAGAAGGACGATAACCTAGACTGGTCATAGCGAGTAGAGGGGATGAAACAGGTCTTGCGCCTTAATCAGCGATCGCCAAATTGAGAATCGTAGGGTAGGCAATGCCCACCCTACATCGTTTCGAACCGACTCTAAAAATCACCCGCGATCGCCGGAACGCATCGCTCACACAGCAGTGGATGCTCTTTCGATTCGCCCACATGGGTGGAATAGTTCCAGCAGCGATCGCACTTTTCACCATCGGCTTTGGTGATGCCGATTCCCAGCGTTTCGGATTCTGTTTTGTAGTCCAGGCTCGAAAGAGCCGCTGAAGCATCCAGTAGTTCAACCTGAGAGGTGAGGAAAAGATAGCGCAGTTCATCCACCCGGTTGCCACTCAAGCTATCGCTAGGATTGAGAGCGTCTAACTTTTGGCGCAGGGCTGCATCGGCAACGTAGATTAATGCCTTTGCTTCGAGCGAGGAACCGATCGTTTTCTTGGCTCTGGCGTCTTCCAAAACCTTGTTGGTTTCGGTGCGAATATCTCGCAGTTTTTGCCAGGTCGTCGCTAATTCCGGCTGTTTCCACTGATCGTCTAGTTTTACCCAGCCCGACTCAAATACCGACTGATACGGCGTTTGATAAGGGAGATATTGCCAGATGTCTTCGGCTAAGTGGGAGAGAACGGGAGCGATCGCCCGTGCCAGGTTTTCGATGGCGATCGCCAACACGGTCTGACAACTGCGACGACGAGGAGAATCAGCCGCACTGATGTATAGCCGATCTTTCGCAATATCCAGATAGAAGTTGGAGAGATCAACCACACAGAAGTTTTGGATCGTCTGGAAGAAGCGGAAGAATTGATAGGTCTTAAACGCTTCCGTCACTTCTGCAAACACTTCCGTCATGCGGTGCAGCATGTAGCGATCGAGTTCTGGCAGTTGCTCATAGGGAACGGCATCTTTGGCCGGATCAAAATCATGCAGGTTGCCTAGCAAGAAGCGAGCCGTGTTGCGGATCTTGCGATACACATCCGACAACTGCTTCAGGATGTTCTTACCGAGCGGCACGTCAGACGAGTAATCCACCGACGATACCCACAGCCGCAGCACATCCGCCCCATAGGGTGGGTCTTGCTGCTGATTCTTGCCACCTTCAATCACGACGGCTGGATCGACCACATTCCCCAGCGATTTACTCATTTTGCGGCCCTGCTCATCCAGCGCAAATCCGTGAGTCAGCACCGTTTTGTAAGGCGCATGACCGTTGGTGGCTACGCTGGTCAGCAAACTGGATTGGAACCAGCCCCGGTGCTGATCTGAGCCTTCCAGATACATATCAACCGGGTAGCGCAATCCCTCGCGCTGTTGGGCTACCGCTGCCCACGATGATCCAGAGTCAAACCACACATCCATCGTGTCGGTGCCCCTACGATAGCGGCGACCGTTGTTGCGATACGCTTCGGGCAGCAGTTCCTCAATGGGTAACTCCCACCACGCATCCGAACCTTTTTCGGCAAACAGCTTTTGCACGTAATCGATGGTTTCGGCGTTCAGCAGCGGTTCATTCGTCTCTTCGTCATAAAAGACGGGAATGGGAACGCCCCAACTACGCTGACGCGAGATACACCAGTCAGACCGCTCGGCCACCATTGAGGTGATGCGGTTCTCACCCTGAGCCGGAATCCACTCAACCTCGGCGATCGCCTTCAACGCCTCATCCCGAAATCCCTTAACTGAGGCAAACCACTGTTCGGTGGCGCGGAAAATGGTCGGCTGTTTCGTTCGCCAATCGTAGGGATAGCGGTGAACATAGTCCTCTTCTTTTAGCAGTGATTTGGCTTCACTCAGCGCTTCAATCACAGCAGGGTTGGCATTCTTCAGCACGTTCAGCCCTTTGAAAGGGCCAGCTTCCTCCGTGAAGTTGCCTTCGTCATCCACAGGAGACAGAATGGGCAGGCCATAGCGCTGGCCCACATTAAAGTCATCTTCGCCATGACCAGGAGCCGTGTGTACCAATCCTGTACCGGATTCCGTTGTCACGTAGTCGCCACCGATCACCACTGGACTTTCCCGCTCGAACAGCGGATGGCGATAGGTGGAATGTTCCAGGTCTTTCCCGGTGACGGTTGCTTTCACCGTTAACTCAGCGTCAAACAGCTTTGATAGTCGCTCCACCAGTTCAGTCGCCACGATCAGGTAGCGGAAGGGTAGCGCACCAGAAGCCGCTTCCACGACGGAGTATTTCAGGTCGGGATTAACGGCAACTGCCAAATTCGCCGGGATCGTCCAGGGAGTCGTCGTCCAGATCGCAACACCGAGTTCCGGCAGGTATGGTTCAAATGCCGCTTTCGCCGCGTTTGACAGGCTCACCATCGGAAACGCCACATAGATACTGCGCGAGGTGTGCCCTTCTGGATATTCCAGTTCCGCTTCGGCCAACGCAGTTTTAGAACTGGGACTCCAGTGAACCGCCTTCAGCCCTCGATAGATGTAGCCCTTCAGCACCATCTGACCAAACACGCCAATTTGCGCCGCTTCATAGTCGGGCGTCAGCGTCATGTAGGGATCATCCCAGTTGCCCCAAACGCCGTACCGCTTAAAACTCTGACGCTGTTGCTCCACCTGCTCTAGCGCCCAGGCTCTAGCGCGACGACGCAATTCCAACGGAGTGAGCGATTCGCGCTCAGCGGGTTTCATGGCTTGCAGCACTTTTAGCTCGATCGGCAGCCCATGACAATCCCAACCGGGCACATAGCGAACTTTGCGGCCCTGAAGCAACTGAAATTTGTTGATGATATCCTTCAGGGTTTTGTTCATGGCGTGGCCAATGTGTAGCGCACCATTGGCATAGGGGGGGCCATCATGCAAAATAAACAACTCGCCCGGATTGGTTTGGGAAAGCTTCTCGTAAATCTGGTGCTCTGCCCAAAATGCTTGCAGTTCAGGTTCGCGCTTCACAGCATTTGCCCGCATGTCAAACTTGGTTTTGGGCAAATTGACGGTATCTTTGTAGCTTCCTAGTTCTGTCACGATGGCCGGGGATTTTGCTAGTGTTCTAAGAATCGTATCGAATTATTATCAGTCAGAAGATCCCTGAGCTTCAAGTTGACTCAAGTTTCTCCAGTCATTCCTATTCTAAAGTCGGTTGTCCTGAAGCTTGCTAACGCGATCGCCCTTGCAACCAATTCTGGTTTTATTCGTCAGAAGGAATTAAAGAATTGCGCAGGAGACAGGAATTACTACAAGCATAATACATATACTACAAAATGGGTTGGGAGAAGTCAGGGTCAGGAGTCAGGAATCAGAAGTCAGAAGTCAGGAGTCAGGAGGAAGTTTAGGAAGTCAGAGTTTACAAATTGGGGGTCAGAGGCAGCAACAGTAGCGGTCTAAATTGGCGCTACTTTAAAGCTGCGGAGGCGATTTTGATTGAGTAGCTACAGATTCTATTCACAAATAGGTTAACCAATCGCCGAGATGGCGGTTTTACAGTTGCCTTCTGGCTCCTGGCTCCTGGCTCCTGCTTCCTGCCCCCGAATTCTTCTGCCTGAATGACAGTTCGTGGTTAATAATGAGCAAATAGAGTTTGGGGCAATTGCTGTGTTTGATAAACGCAATCGCTGGATTACCGTCACCATTATGGCGATCGCAACCATCGCCTTTTCGGGCTTTTTAATCCTGCCTGTCATTAATATGTTCATCGCTGGAGCACAGCTCTCCAGCCCTGCGGCATCGCCCAGCGCGACCACCGCTTCAGCCTCACCTCAAGCAGATTTAGAAGCGCAGGCAAAAGGCTACGAGCTGGTGTTGCAGCGAGAACCGAATAATCAAACGGCGCTGCGGGGCTTGATCGACACCCGCATTCAGCAGGGAAATATCCAGGCGGTGATTGAGCCGCTGGAAAAATTAGCAAAACTGAACCCCAATCAGCCGGAATATACCGTGCTGCTGGCTCAAGCGAAGCAACGCATTGGCGATCGCGAAGGAGCAGCCCAAGCCTATCGCAGCATTCTATCCTCGCGTCCAGGTGATCTGGGTGCCCTACAGGGGTTAGTCGATTTATTGCTAGAGCAAGACCGTCCGCAAGCAGCAGTCGGACTGTTGCAAGACACGCTGAAAACAGCAGGGGAAGCCAACCGGATTCAGGCTGGGAGCGTGGATGTCACCTCGGTACAACTGCTGTTGGGCCGGGTGTATGCCGAACAGAAACGATATGAAGAGGCGATCGCCGTTTACGATCAGGCGATTCAAGGAAATCAGGAAGACTTTCGACCTGTGTTAGGCAAAGCAATGGTACTGCAAAGCCAGGGCAAGACGGAAGACGCCAAACCCCTGTTTACCAGCGCAGCCGCCTTAGCTCCAGCCCAATACAAAGACCAGATTAACCAAATTGCATCGGGTGCACCCGCATCTCCGGCACCTGCCGCACCCGTTCCGGCTGGCAGTCCCACACCTGCGGCTCCTGTACCAGCCGCTAAACCAAGTTCGGGAACAGACTAAAAGGCAGAAGGCAAAAGGCAGAAGGTGAAATTCATGGATCGCGATCGCCGCCAAACATGAAAAGGCACTCCCTCCTGCCTCCCCCCCTGCTTCCTGCCTTCTCCTGACTTCTGACTCCTGACTCCTGACTCCTGACTCCTGATTCCTACCTCCTACCTTCCGCCCTCTGCCACCTGCCTTTCCTAAATGAACTTTGCTAGCGATAACGTAACTGGCATCGCCCCGGATATCATGGCGGCTCTGCTAGCAGCCAATGAAGGGACGGCTATGCCGTATGGCGATGATGAGATTAGCCAGCGGCTAACGACCCACTTTTCAGAGCTATTTGAAACTGAAGTGACAGTCTTTCCAGTCGCAACGGGAACCGCCGCAAATTCTCTGGCACTGTCAGTCATGACTCCGGTGTATGGGGCTATTTACTGTCATGCGGCGGCTCACATCCATGTGGATGAGTGTGGCGCGCCAGAATTCTATACAGGTGGGGCTAAGCTGGTGACCCTGCCAGGAGCCAATGGCAAACTTGCGGCGGCAGACCTGGCTGCCGTCCTACAAAATGCACCACGCGGTGATGTCCATAGCGTTCAACCGGCGGCAATTAGCCTGACCCAGGCAACCGAGGCAGGTACGGTGTATTCCGTAGATGAAGTGCGGGCGATCGCCCAACTCGCCCATCATTACAACATGCATCTGCACATGGATGGCGCACGGTTCGCCAATGCGGTCGTTAGTCTGGGCTGTTCACCTGCCGACATTACCTGGAGGGCGGGAGTAGATGTGCTGGCATTTGGAGCGACCAAAAATGGTGCAATGGCAGCAGAAGCCGTTGTGTTCTTCAATCCCACCTTGAGTACGGCCTTTGCCTATCGGCGCAAACGCAGTGGCCACTTATTTTCAAAAATGCGCTTTTTGTCAGTGCAGCTAGAGGCATACATTACCAATGACCTCTGGTTAACCAACGCGGCTCACGCGAATCGGATGGCCACTCTGATGGCCGAGGGATTGGCTAATATTCCAGGCATCAAGCTGGTTCATCCCATTGAAGCCAATGAAATCTTTGTGGAATTTCCAGACGCGATCGCTCAGGGGCTTCTTGCTGAAGGATTTCAGTTTTATCACCAGACCACTCGCGAAGGGGCGATCGCCACTCGTCTGGTAACGGCTTTTAATACCTCTGAAGACATGGTATCGGGATTTATAGAGGCCGTGCGGCGCTATGCCAACCTTCCTCTAACTAACACGACAGCGTCTTAACACAAAAAATGAATCAGCTATTCTAATCAGGCAATCAGTGTAGGGCAAGTTTGCCTGCGGGGAGCTTGCCCTGCACTGATTACGAGTTTTGTGCCCGACGGGCACGCAGAACCCGCAATCGGTTTCAAAATAAGAATTGCTGAAAATGTATGCGCTAGGATGTGAAAAATTCTGCTTTCCTGTACCCTGTTCCCTATAAACTTTTCCGTCATCCCTACGCTTTACTGAAGTAGCTACCCCAAAGGGCGTGTGACTCACCCCTTAGAGGTTCATATTTATACGTCCTGGCCCCTGTCAGGCTGAGGTTTAACATGGAGTTTTGGGAATTTCTCATCCAAAAAGAGGGCGATCGCTCCTGGTTGCCATTAGAGTCTCCAGACGTAGAAGTGCTGGAAGGGCGCTATCGAGTGGTGGCCCGCACGCATCGGGTCAACACTGCCGTTGAAATTCGCATCAGCCACGTCACGACGGCAGAACACCCGCCCAAGCGTCGGATTCAAAAGCGTTCCGGCCAGACTAACCAGGATGGACTGATTGTCGTCATTCCCTTCACTCGACTCCAGCCGGGACTCTGGGAGCTGCGCTGCACGGGCGACTTGATGGCCGACCTGATGGGCGATAGCTGGCAGCGCACCGTGAAACTTCAGGTTTTGTCCCATGACACGGCAACAGCTGGTGATTGGGAACCCGACTGGCATCCCGTCGAGGACGTCCAACAGACTGAAATACAGCATGAGAGCAGTCCTGCATCTGCTCAATCCCCCTCTAGCGTTGTGTCCGTCTCGCCCCCAGATGTTGCAGTAGAACCTGTCCAACCTCCTGCTGAGCCTGCGATCGCCGCCCATTCAACGCCACTCCAGTCCGCAGAAGACGAGGCTCCCCCACCCAAAGCTTCACCAGAGGTTGTCAGTCCCATTCGCGCTACGTCTGAGTCTCGAACCTCTGAATCTGAATCCCTTGAATCCAATTCGATCGAGTCTAGACCAGAACCCGTCGTTCTCGCAGAACCGATTCACGAAGCTGCGCCTGTTGTCCAGGCTCCCGATACGGCTCCAATCGCTCCAGCGACCTCTGTAGCAAAACCCAAAGTCGAACCTGTGGCCCCCCAATCGACTCGTTCGCACGCTGAACAGTTGATTGAACAGGCGGAAGCCACCGAGGCAAACACCCATCCGTCAACGCAAGACCGTCCAGCGATCGCCGATTCGGATATCTGGAAAATGGCCACTCAGATGTCAGAAGAGTTGGTCAACTCCATGTTCCAGGAGCTAGACGACCTTCAAGAGTTGGATATCACCACGTTCGATGTCGGGACAAGTGAGCCTGTTCCTGAGCCAGCCCAAAGCGATCGCCCCATCCCGTCTGAAGCAACCTTGCCAGCCGATGACATCGTTCAAGAGTCAGCCTTCACATTAGACGAAGCCGACTCGATAGTTGAACCGCCTCCCGTCTATCAATCCAGTGATTTACCGATTCACCTGACGCTGGATCGAGACACCTACATCGCTCGTCGGGGTGAGGCATTAGTGCTGTCAGGACGGGTTGAACCGAACGAAGCAGCCCAGTCCATGCAGCTACCCCATGCTCAACTGCATGTTTATCTGCGCGATCCACAAACGGCTCATGTTTTAGT
>DATNPS010000128.1:0-8430 GCA_036703095.1 Crinalium sp.
TCTAAAAAAACAACCGGGTTTTAAGCGATTGAAACCCGCTGTAAATCGACCTGAATGCGATCGCCTATTCGTCGCATTCACATAAATAAGATCGAAAATGATTACGGCTATAGATTACAGCTATATCAGAATTGCTGGGATCAAATAGAACTAACCTTTACAGTTTTTATAACAATGGGGAGCGGAATTTATCCACTCCCCATTTTGAATTATTTAGCGTTGAACGGAAAATTTGTATTCAAGCTGGGTTTAAGTCGAACAGGCGGTGCAGATTAGATTAATTGCCCGTTCGAGCGTAATCATCTTGGAAGCGAACGATATCATCTTCGCCCAAGTACTCTCCATTCTGAACTTCGATCAGGATGAGAGGAATCACGCCAGGGTTTTCCAGACGGTGACTCGTGCAGGGCGGAACGTAAGTAGATTGGTTGCTGAAGAGGAGAGTTTCCTTATCTCCACAGATGACCCTAGCCGTTCCCGAAACTACAATCCAGTGTTCACTGCGATGGTGGTGCATTTGCAAGCTCAGACGATGTCCTGGCTTCACCTCAATCCGCTTGATTTTATATCCGCGTGCTTCTTCCAGGATGGTAAACGATCCCCAAGGTCTTAATTCTGTTGCAGCAACCCCTTTAGGACCAACAGCAGGGATAGCTGAAACGTTGGGTTGTACAACTTCTTTAGGTTGAGCCATGAAACCATCTCCTTAAAACTAGAGCTATGGGATAAAACCTTGCTATTTCTCAATACTTGTTCTGAGCTGAACTTGTTCCACAAAACGGTAGCTATCTGGAACACCAAGCTGTTGAATTCTTAACGGTCAACCGACTTGCCGCTCAAGGTGGACTCCATGCAATCAAACCGATGCTAAAGATAACAGAGGAGATAGGGGGGATGTCACCTTTCTCGCTACGTATATAGAGAATTCACACATATTCTTTACTGGATATCCTAATTCCTTTAAATCGGCTTTAATTCTTCATGTAAATTGGATTTTTAGGGGTGTTGCGCGACACACAACACCCCTAAAAGTCCATTGGCCGCATTCATTAAAATCTGGGCTCAAGAAAAATCCCAATCCCGTTATGAACACGAGCAGCCGTAAACGCAGCGCGGTCTAGCAGTTGTCCTCCTAAATAAAGACTGGTAGAGCTGCCTCCATCGAGATTCAATGCATCGACTGCTCCCAATTGCTGCATGATTTGGGCCATTTCTCCTAAGGTGGGGCCAAAACCGCCCACGCGGTTGTGTACAGCAACGATCGCCAGATTACCGTCCGACATTTTGGCAATGGCGCTACGGGCCGCCGCTTGTCGAATAAAGGCATCTGTAAACTGCTCAGCTTGCGCATTCAAAACAATTTGGCGATTTTGAACTAAGAGAGGCCCTGCTCCTACAATCTGGGAATACTGATTGAAAGCGTCAGGAACCGTTCTAACGTCATGGCGTAAGGTCGTGCCAACGGGCAAAGCATTGACCGCCGTGTTGTACGATCGCGCCACCAGCACATATCCATTCGTTGGAATGGGAATGGTGGTTTGCCCCTGTGGGCCGGACGGTCGTTGACTCACAACCCGGTCATTTTGAACCGTAATCAGGACTTCGTTATCGATGATGTTGGTATAGGTTGATCCCCAATCCGAGGTGTAGCGGGCCAGGCCAGCCTTCACATAGCCCGTGTTAAACAGAACGACCGGAATTTGCGCTCCAGCCGCTGTTGTCACCGTTTCCTGAAGGCTCAACCGTCCCACGATGACATCACCTGATTGATTCCAGGCGATCGCTCCCCGATTCAAAATAGGTCCCGATACCCAGCGGTTATCTTGACGTACAGCGCCAAGGGGCAGTTGATTATTGCGATTGAAGTAACCGCCGTTGATCGCGGCGGCGGCCTGCCAACGTTGGGCGATCGTACTCAAAGGCGCAGTGCCTACGGAGCTAGACGGATTAGTCCAGATGGGTTTAACCGAGACTCCAGATTGACGTGGATCAACCAGCAGCATCACGACCGGAAACTGTCCCCGTCCTGTAGTGACAAACTGCTGGCGTCGGCGAATGCCCGGTGCCCATAAAATATCTCGCTCTACCATAGACTCTGCTGGAACATCGATTACCAGGCGGTTGGGATTAGGCAAGGTGGAAATCCGAGGCCGCACGTCAGCGGGAACACCGACTCGAATAATCGTTTGATTGTTGCTGCCTTCAATCCTTAAGGACGTTAAACGGTTGCCTGCGGTGGGGATAAAGTTTTGAATTAAGGCCGGGTTAGCCTGAGCATTGATGGAGACGGCAAATTCACCTCTCGATTCGCTGACTTGCCAAGGCGTAGGTTGATCCAAATCAATCACGATGCGATCGCCCCAGCTTTGTTTTCCCTGGCGAATGCCTGAGATGGTAGCCACTGAGGTATTAATTTGTAAGGCATTACCGCTGATTTGAACCTGCCATCCTGCTTTTTGAGCCAGTTCTGTAATGTCCAGGTAGCGATTTTGCCCGGTTAACCAGGTGGGTAACACGAGAGAATTCGTAGCGGGATCAGAGAACCATTGGACAGGTTGTTTAGTGGCGTCGTCTGTATTCAACAGTTCAACACCCGCCGTTTGAACCAGTCCCACATCCGCCAAGCCAATACTTTGCTGACGCTGGCTCCAGGGTGCGGTGAGGGTTCGTCCATTCAAAATAATTTGATTACCTTGACGGGTCAGGGGTAGCGGTAGCGCCTGAGCCAGTCGCGGTACCCACGATTGATAGTGAAACGCCGTTTCGGGGGATAGTGCATTGGCATTACCCACTTTGGACATGACGACGTACCCAATGGTCACAACACAATAGGACAGCAACAGCAGCCTTAAGCGTTTAGAGGAGCGAGATTGGCGATCGCGTCTGGGGTGATGAGGGGAGGAGCGTTTGATAGTAACCACAGCGGTTGTTTCTAAGGGCTACAAAACTAAACTGAAGGTTTACATCGGTGCACAGGCATGAGGGCTTAGGTCAATCCACCTGCTCATCCGACAAAAACGTATCAACATCGCATCAGAATTATTGGCAAACAAGATGAGGCTGTATTCTGACACCACGCTTTATACAGAATCCCTCACAGAAACTTTGTTGCCGTCAGCTTTTCACAAATTGTTAAGGGGAGAGGCGATCGCTTCCAAGCTCTCCCACACCACAATTGCTATTTGCGCGCCCGACGGGCACACAAATAGCAATTCTCAGGATGCAGATTGGCAGCAGTGCGACCTCGCCACAGGCAAGGTCGCACTGCTACCGATTGTTTTTGCGCACCCAATGGGCGCGCAAAAACAATCGGTTTCAAAAATAGAATTGCTGGCACGCAAAAACATAATCGATGGCATTGCAAGCTCACCACAGAAAAGCTTGAATGCCACCGACGCATAACGAAACTTGCTGACCCTAAAAATTAGGATTTGAATACATCCACAGTCCTGCTGGAAAAGTAACGATCTAGATCAGGTTCTTTAGCTTCATAATAAATTTATGGGCTAATGATCAATACTCAATTGCTTTAAGCAGCAAGCGAAACGCTTTTTACAGGGCTACGTTTTTATCAAAGGAAGCGAAAACGCTTGGTACCTGCATCATACGCATCAGTTGAAGACAAAATCACCATCCTGTAGCGACTGGGGATTGCCAACAGCTCTCACTGATCCTATGATTTTTACTCTGCCACTCTTGGGGGCAAATTTTGGCAACGGCTTGCATCGGCCTTCACCCCAACCGTATGGCACCTTAACCAGGTCAGACGGATTAACCCAGTGCGGAATTAGTTCAGTTACGACACAAGTATTCGCTTATAGGCTGTGCAACGTAAGTTTAGAGCTATTAGTATTCCATCAGATTGTGACGTAATTATCTCTTCACAATCTATGTTTCCTTCTACTGTTTACTTATTCTGTAACGCCGTACCAAGCCGTTAACGATCCTTAGCCACCATCTCTATAAACAGAAAACAGATCCCGGTCAATACAAACGCGACGAATGAAACAAGCTGATATGGGTGATACAAGCGTGAATCAACACAGTTCGATGCATCAAAAAGCGGCAGCAGGTTATTCAGGACAACGGTGGCTAGTGGAGGAGCGTGACGCTTGTGGCGTTGGCTTTATTGCTAACCAGGATGGTCATGCCAGTCACACGTTAATTGCTCAAGCTTTAAATGCTCTGACCTGTTTAGAGCACCGGGGAGCTTGTAGCGCTGACCAGGATTCGGGTGATGGAGCAGGGTTAATGTCGGCCATTCCCTGGAATCTCTGTCTGCAATGGCTGGAGGCACAGGGCGTTCCCTCTATCCCCACCTCCCAGATTGGGGTGGGCATGGTGTTTTTGCCTCAAAGCACAGTGGCGGCGGCGATCGCCCGTGATATTGCCAACCAAACCATTGCAGATGCAGGTTTGACAGTTTTAGGGTGGCGCGTTGTTCCCGTCAAGCCAGAACTGCTTGGCCCCCAGGCAAAAGAAAATCAGCCCCAGATCGAGCAAGTGTTTGTGCGCTCCGAGTCAGTTCAGGGCGACGAACTGGAACGGCTGCTGTTTTTAGTCCGTAAGCAAATCGAAAAAGCGGTGACAGTCGCCGCTGCTAACACCAATTCCGCAGACCTAAAAGACCTTTATATTTGCTCTTTCTCCAGCCGCACGATTGTGTATAAGGGCATGGTGCGATCGGCGGTGTTGGGCGAGTTTTATCTGGATTTGCAAAACCCTGTCTATCAAAGTGCGTTTGCCATCTACCATCGCCGCTTTAGCACCAACACCATGCCGCGCTGGCCTCTAGCCCAACCCATGCGTCTGGTCGGTCACAACGGCGAAATCAATACTCTGTTGGGCAACATTAACTGGATGATGGCGCGGGAAACCGATCTGGCCCATCCATGTTGGGGCGATCGCCTGACAGAACTAAAACCCATCGTCAATCCAGAAAATAGCGACTCTGCTAACCTGGATAACTCGTTAGAGCTGCTGGTTCGCTCTGGTCGCAGTCCGCTAGAAGCGCTGATGATCATGGTGCCTGAGGCATACAAGAATCAGCCCGACTTAGCCGATCATCCCGAAATTACTGACTTTTACGAATATTACAGTGGTCTCCAGGAACCGTGGGATGGCCCTGCTCTGCTCGTCTTTAGCGATGGTAAAAAAGTTGGTGCCGCGCTCGATCGCAATGGTCTGCGCCCCGCTCGCTACAGCATCACTCGCGACGGCATGGTTGTCGTATCTTCTGAAGCAGGTGTCGTTGACCTACCAGAAACCGAGATCATCGAGAAAGGTCGATTAGGCCCAGGACAAACGATCGCGGTGGATCTCGAAAATCATGAGATTCTTAAGAACTGGCAAATTAAGCAACGGATTGCCAGTGCTCATCCCTATGGACAGTGGCTACAGCAGAATCGTGTTGAGCTAGAGCCTCAACCCTTTGTCGAGTCAACTCAGATGAGCGACGAAGCTCTGTTGCGCCATCAGGTTGCTTTTGGCTACACCACTGAAGATGTGGAGATGATCATTGAAGAAATGGCATCTCAGGGGGGTGAACCTACCTTCTGTATGGGCGACGATATTCCGCTCGCCGTTCTCTCTAGCAAGCCCCGCCTGCTGTACGACTACTTTAAACAGCGGTTCGCTCAGGTCACGAACCCTCCCATCGATCCCCTGCGGGAAAAACTGGTGATGTCCTTAACCACCCAACTGGGAGGACGGGGCAATCTGTTAGAAGCAAAGCCAGCGTATGCCCGACTGCTCAAGCTAGAATCTCCCATCGTCAGTGAAACAGAGTTAGACCAGATCCGTCACTCTGGCTTTGAAACCGCCAGCCTTTCTACTCTGTTTGACATTGCTGATAGCCCAACAGGTCTTCAAAAGGCAGTCAATACGCTCTGTCAACAAGCCGTAGCAGCGGTACGAGACGGTAAAACGATTCTGGTTTTGAGCGATCGCCTCACCCCATCGGGCCAGCCGACTGAACTAGCTACTGGCACAACCTACATTCCACCACTCTTAGCCGTTGGTGCCGTTCACCATCATCTGATGCGGCAAGGGTTACGGATGAAAACCTCTCTGGTGGTTGATACCGCTCAGTGTTGGAGCACTCATCACGTCGCCTGTCTGATCGGATATGGAGCCAGCGCCGTTTGTCCCTATTTAGCGTGGGAAACCGTCCGCCATTGGTGGTCTGATTCCAAGACTCAAAGCTTCATGGAGCGCGGCAAGATTCCAGCTACCACGCTTAGCGGTGCCCAGCGGAATTATCGCAAAGCGTTAGAGTCTGGACTGCTCAAAATCCTATCCAAGATGGGAATTTCGCTGTTGACCAGCTATCACGGCGCGCAAATTTTTGAAGCGATCGGCATTGGGCCAGACCTACTCAATCTCGGCTTTAAAGGCACAGCATCTCGGCTCGGCGGTCTAAGCGTAACGGATTTGGCCCAAGAAATCTTGACATTCCACGGTCGCGCCTTCCCAGAGCTCAGCAGCAAGAAGCTGGAGAACTTTGGGTTCTTCAACTACAAGCCCGGTGGTGAATACCACATGAACAGCCCCGAAATGGCGAAAGCGCTGCACAAAGCGGTTGGCAACAAGAGTTACGACCATTACGAGGTGTATCAGAATTATCTGGAAGGTCGTCCGGTTACAGCACTGCGGGATTTACTCGACCTCCAGGGCGATCGCCCCTCTATCTCTAGAGACGAAGTTGAACCCATTGAAGACATCGTGAAGCGGTTCTGCACTGGCGCAATGTCACTGGGTTCCCTCTCGCGTGAAGCTCACGAAACGCTGGCGATCGCCATGAATCGCTTAGGCGGCAAGTCAAACTGTGGTGAAGGTGGCGAAGACCCGACGCGCTTCAAAATCCTGGACGATGTAGATGAATCTGGCCACTCTGCACTATTCCCCCATCTCAAGGGATTGCGCAACGGAGACACCGCAAATTCCGCCATTAAGCAGATCGCGTCTGGCCGGTTTGGTGTTACCCCGGAATATCTTCTCAGCGCCAGACAGCTTGAAATCAAGGTGGCTCAGGGGGCCAAGCCTGGAGAAGGAGGACAACTTCCCGGCAAGAAGGTTAGTCCATACATCGCGATGCTGCGGCGCTCGAAGCCCGGAGTATCGCTGATTTCTCCACCGCCGCACCACGATATCTATTCCATTGAGGATCTATCTCAACTGATCTTTGACCTGCATCAGATTCACCCCAAAGCCCAGGTTTCTGTAAAGCTGGTGGCTGAAGTAGGCATCGGTACAGTAGCCGCAGGGGTCGCTAAAGCCAACGCGGACATTATCCAGATTTCCGGTCACGACGGTGGTACAGGAGCCTCACCGCTCAGTTCCATCAAACATGCCGGAGTACCCTGGGAACTGGGCGTGACGGAAGTCCACCGCGTACTGATGGAAAATAACCTGCGCGATCGCGTCCTGCTGCGTGCGGACGGTGGTTTCAAAACGGGTTGGGATGTCATGATCGCCGCGCTGATGGGCGCTGAAGAATACGGCTTTGGGTCAGTCGCGATGATTTCCGAAGGCTGCATCATGGCGCGCATCTGCCACACCAACAACTGTCCAGTCGGTGTCGCCACCCAGCAGGAAAAACTGCGGCAGCGCTTTACGGGAATGCCGGAGCATGTAGTTAACTTCTTCTACTTCATTGCAGAAGAGGTGCGATCGCTTCTAGCGCGTCTCGGCTACCGTTCTCTCAATGAAATCATCGGTCGAGCCGACCTGTTAAAAGTGCGCGAAAGCGTCAAAATCACCAAAACCGAGGCGCTGAACCTGGATTGCTTGACTCAGCTTCCCGATACCCGCGAAAACCGGAGCTGGCTCAACCATGAACCCGTTCACTCCAATGGCCCCGTGTTGGATGACGAACTGCTAAGCCATCCCGGAATTCAAGCGGCTATTCAAAACCAGGGTACCGTTAGCTACAGCACTCCAGTGGTTAATACAGATCGAACCGTAGGAGCCAGACTGGCAGGAGCGATCGCCAAACAGTATGGGGACACTGGCTTTGAAGGCCAAATCACGCTCAATTTCACGGGCAGTGTTGGCCAAAGCTTTGGCGCATTCAACCTTCCTGGCATGACGTTGAATCTTACAGGAGAGGCCAACGACTACGTTGGTAAAGGAATGCATGGTGGTGAAATCGTCATCAAAGTTCCTGCCGATGCAACCTACGATGCTGGCAGTAACGTAATCATCGGCAATACCTGCTTGTATGGTGCAACGGGAGGCTTTTTGTTTGCCAACGGACAGGCTGGAGAGCGTTTCGCTGTCCGCAACTCCAAAGCTCAAGCCGTGATTGAAGGCACAGGTGACCATTGCTGCGAATACATGACAGGCGGTGTTGTTGTCGTGCTAGGCAAATCGGGGCGCAATGTGGGCGCAGGTATGACAGGTGGTTTAGCTTACTTCTTAGATGAAGAT
>DATNPS010000147.1:0-2975 GCA_036703095.1 Crinalium sp.
CGACGGGCGCGCAAAACCCGCAATTGTGGCCATGCGACCACGCCTGCGGCGAGGTCGCATGGCCACGATGTGCATACTGAGAATTGTTGTCCAAGAATCGGGTTTATTGAATTGGTGCTCCCAAGGTCGCGGATTTAATAGAATCCGAAATTTAATTTTGGAAAGTGCGGCTCTGCTGCACCTCTCCAAAATTAAAAATTTGGTTTTCATTGCTCCAGACTAAGGGGTGGCAGGACTGAGAGGCGTTTTGAAGTCCGGCTTGGGATTGTAGTCTGATTCTGGCTGAGTCGTGGAGGCTGCTGTTGTCGCAGGAGTTGCCACAGGATTAGGGTCAGGAACAATGTAAACGGCTTCTACCTGCTGGCCGTTATCAGGGGTTGCGACAAAACGGCCTTCGTCAACCAGATAAGTAATGTTTTCACCACGCAGGCTGTTGCCATTCTGCAACACATAAACGTTGCCGCTCAGGACAATCCGCCGTTCGCGGCTGTAGTATTGGGCTTGCACAGCAGTCGCTTGAATCTGGCGGGCTGGGTAATTAATTCGCACGTTGCCACGAGCTGTAATGACGCCCGTCACGGCATTTGCCTCTTGAATATCCGACAGCAGGGTGAGCGGTTGGTTGGGATTGACAGGTGCGGCAGGGGCCTGTGCTGCTGCGAGTTGAACGGGTAGAGGAGAGGCGATCGCCCCCACCAAGGCAGTAGCCGCGATAAATCTCAACTTTAAACTCTTCTTTAGGGCAGGGTGGATAACAGACACTATAGATTTCACAACTTTAAGTTTCACAACTGTAGACAATAGCAAACGTGATATAAAAGCTTCAACCTACAATGACGAGTCCTGATCAGGAAGGTTTCAGGTTCCTGACCCTTAGATCCTTGATGAGTTTGAAGCGCTGACGACCTAACCTTAACTGTAATTTTTAAATCTTTAACTAATAGTGTAGTGCTTGTCCAAAAGGTCTGCCAATCTAGGTCAGTCGGTGGATCATGGGCCTGAGTGGGGCGATCGCCTCCTCTTGGCCAATCTCCACCAAACGAAGCTGCTGCGCTACTTCGACCACGCGTTCTGGCCCTGCTTGCTGAAGCGTTAACAGGACGTTAGAAGCCGCTTCTAAAAACTGATCCACATCAATGTCAGCGTAGTCGGGCTGGTAGCGCCGCAACCGATTAGTTCCCTCTCCCAATAGCGTTACCGCACCGCGCCAGTTATGATTCCCCAAATGATAAAGCCCTACAGCTACCTGCAAAATTCCCTGGTAGAAAGTTTTTTGCGGCTCCATTGCTTCCATCCAGATTGCCTCTAAAGTATCGTGGCAGTCGTAAAATTCCCCCCGATTAAATTGAGCCACCCCATCCCAAAACTCAGCAGGTACCGCTTCTAACATTAGTTGCTTCCGTACTTCTTCATAAGATTACTGAATTGTCGCCCCATGACGTAATACCACCAGCAATTCTCATTTTGAAACCGATGGCGGGTTTGGCGTGCCCGTCGGACGTGCCAAAACCGCCATCGATAGCCGTGTGAGTGCACCTGCGGCAACTCGCACAGCCACCGTGGCACACTGAGCACGATTGAGCTACCGCCAAGACAGTGGTATTACAGCAGCACTATACCGAATACCCTGGACAGAAGGTTCGTCCCTCCCTCTTGTCTGGATGCACATGTTAAACCGGAGCCTGAAGCTGTAGCTGTAGGGATTGATCAGACTGAACGACTAAGCCCGAAAACTCTGAATTTAATGGAGTTTTCGCATTCCTACCTGAACCGGGCCAGAAAACCCATCGACTACCGCCTGGTAAGGCATTGAGACTCGATCCATTGGGAGTCAGCCAGACTAGTGGCAGCTCAGGCAATCTTTCGGCTCTGGGCAGTTCACCTGCCTGAGTCGCGGCCAATGCTTCCAAGACAGCCTGCCGACCTTTGAGCGATCCAGTACCCGCCGTCCACAGACTGACCTCTAATTTATTTTGAACGGCGTAGAAATAAAGAGAGGCCGCCGCCATCACAGCCTGCTCAAAGTCATCGTGATGCCAGGCGATCGCACTATCCAGACAAATCACAATCTCCTGCCCACCCGTAAAAGTTTCCAGTTCTCGCACGCGCAGTTCACCATAGCGAGCGCTGGTGCGCCAATGTACCAATCGCGTCGGATCTCCCCAGCGATAGGGCCGCAAGGTGCGCGTTACGCCTTCGGTCGCTCCCTGAGCGCGATAGGCACTTTGTACTCTGGCATTCACCTCGCGTCCCATCTCGTCAATGAGAGGACACTGATTCAGCGGTAGCACTTTGGGATAAACAACGGCGATCGCCTTTACCGACTGATCGCGCCGACACCAGAACAACCCCAACGGAGTCGCCGTTCGCATCTGTACTGTTTGCCAGCGATAAATACCGCGTCGATGCGTTGGGTATTCATACAGCCAGTGATAGGTAGCTTGCGCTGGAATTACCTCGATCGCCTTCCGTTCAGGCGGCCCTAATTCAACAGGCAGCAAGTCTTGAACCTGAAGTAAGGTCTTCGGTTGACGGGTAATATTCTCCAAATCCAGTTCAACCACCAGCGTTTCATCGACGCTAACCGGCGCAATCGGACGGCGGGTAATGCGCATCCCGTGCAGCGATCGCTCTGGCAAAACAGCACCTACGACCAACAGCGCAAACATCACACCGCTGATAACGTAAAGCCAACCCGCCAATGTATTGGTTGCAGCTGCAAAAAAGAATACAGCCAGCCCACCCATCAGCCAACCGCTATACGCTGGCGTCACCCAATGCGTTTCCAGCCAGTTTGTAAGCCTGCGATGAATTTTCATTTCAATCTGAACGGAAGAGCTGATCTATTTCGATTCTGGCATTCTTGTTGGCAATCGGGACTGGGGTGTGGGGTGTGGGGTGTGGAGTAATGCGATCGCCTTCTGCCTTTCCTACTGGACTTTAGACTAAATCATTTCTACCGCGCCGCGAAACGC
>DATNPS010000153.1:0-19033 GCA_036703095.1 Crinalium sp.
ATCCGGCACAAAGCAATGATCCGTTAGCAATCCCGCCCGTACCGGATCGATACCCGCAACTTCCAGGCCAGTTTCTTCCACATCCAGAGCCGGAGGACGGCTGAGAATCACCAGCATTTCAGCGATCGCATCCCGATCCAGCAATCGGCCTAATCCCGGATACACGATCGCCAGCAGCGTCAGCAGTGCCCGCACCATTGGCGAACTCGCCAGTGGCTGCTGGTCATTTAGCGATTCCACCGCGATTCCTTTACTGGTTAGAATTTCCCGCAGCGTATAGCGGGCGATCGCATCCACACCGGGACCAATCACCGCCACCTCACTGGCTGACACCTCTCCGGCATGAATGGCAGCGGCGATCGCTTCTGCCGTTTGGCGCAGCAGTTGCGCTCTTGAGGTCGTCTGGATCACGCGAAACGTGTCGGGCAACTCCGGCAGCAGCATTGGTTCGCTCACCCATTGCACCAGGTCACTCCCCCACTGCGACCCCAGCGAACTGGGCGATGCCGTCAGCGAAACCATTTGACAGCATTCAGCTAAATCGTCAAGACACTGAGGATCAGCCCCCAGCCCTAAGCGAAGCCCTCCATTGGGATTGTAGGTAAAGCAACTGGGAATGCCTTGATCCAAGAAAAACGTGAACAGAGAATGGGCGATCGCCGGATATTCATCCACATCATCCGCCAAAATCCACTGATAGCGCTGCCTGAGATGATCTCGATAGGTCTGATCCGGCAGCAGATAGCGCCAATACAGCTCCGACACGATCCCATAGGTCAACAGCCCCCGCTCCAGACACCAGCCTCGCCAGCGCAGCAAGGCATCGCCCATGTGATCCCATAACTCCGGCATGCCCTCCTGTCCCGCAAAGCCATCTTTCAGCACCACGGGAATATCTTCGAGAGGAATGCCACTAGACGCCGCCAGTTGCAGCAAATCCAGCGTGCGCCGCACCATAAAGTAATCCGACACGCCTTCCTGCTTTAAGCGCCCCTCATTTAGATCCGATCGCCAGAGCCGCGTTGCCAACTCCTGCTCCGTCTCAGGCCGCAGCCGCAGGGGAAATTGAGCGCTCAACCCCAGTTGCTCGACCAGGAGAGGATAAAACAGGATGACCTCATCCTGAAAGAATCCTGGTGGGGTTGTCGAGTCAAACTGCGATCGCCCCCGACTGGCATTTGCAATGCGATCGGCCAGTTCAATCCGGTTGTCACCATTCGCGGCAAACACCAGAGCCGTCGCCACAGAAGGGTGCAGCGGTAACGGGTCAGGCTGACCGTTCCAGATACAGACCTGTTCAACCAAACGGCCTGTCTTACCGCTGCGAGTGGGGCCAGAAATCCAAATAAAATCCGTTGACACCAATAGCCCTTTGATACACTTGTTATGATCCTAACGATTTATGTTCAAGGTGTAAGCATTGAACCATAAGCGTTTAGCAATCACCCTTAAAATCGACCTTGTCAATTAAATCCCACTAAACCCCACAGTCCATCTACTCGGTTGGTTTCCCTACGTAGGAGCGTGGATTTGATAAAACCTGAGCCTTAATTTGGGACAATGCAGCAGTGCCGCACGTTCCTAAATTAAAAATTTGGTTTTAATGTATCCATAATCCTTAGTCGTTCAAACCGCTACTCTCCTCCAACCAACCGACCACCATGTGCACGTATCCGTTCCGGATTATTTTGAGGATAAAACCTTAGCGGCATTCACTCGCCTTCATTCTGCCAAAGTGTGCTACACCACGATATACGCCGCCCCATATTGATGTATGAGAACTTCTGTCTTATCTACCTTCAAACAATATTTCCGTACAGCAAACGAATGGCTTTCCAAAACCCCAGAGCGCGCTCTAGATGAAGCATATGAAGCCGCTTTGATGATTAAAGCCATCGAAGATGCACATTTTGGTGGAGGCAAAATATCGCCTGATTTTGGTAGTTACAGTCAGAGCGAGCGAGCCGTCTTTCAGGAAGACTTGAGAACCAACCTGAATATCGCCAAAGTCAGATTGGCTGAGTTTAGAGCCAGTAGATTGCTGATGCGGATCTCCAATAGGCCCATCACAGAAGTTCAGCTTGAAGATGAAGCTACGGATGTCTATACCATTAATGTGATTGACAAACAGGCCGTGATTCTGAGAAAGCTAAGAATCATCGATGAAGTGATCGCCCGGTATTCAAACCCCGTCCCCAGCTCATCATCTCTTGTTTTATTAACGGAACCAACCCAGATTCAACGTACATCGAGCGATCGCAACGGTCAGTCCTATTCAAGCCAGATTCAATCCAATTCAAATACTCGCATCCGCGCCAAAGAATCGGCAGACGATGTAGAGTCTATTGTGGATAAAACTGGTGTTCTCCCACGATCAATTCTAAAAACTGTGGATCGGATTAAACGAGAATTAGACCCCAACGCGGAAGAAGAAGTCGTTGAGAATTTTCGCAATTCAAAAGCGCGAACGGTGATCTCGTTGAGGCTGGTTCTCCTACTCATCATCGTGCCTCTGCTGGTTCAGCAGGTGAGTAAAAACTTTGTCGTTGGCCCAATTGTTGATCAGTTTAGAAATAACGAAGAAGCGCAAGTTTTCATCAACAGTGAAATGGAAGAAGAAGCGCTAGATGAACTGCGCTTATTTGAGGAAAGACTGCGCTTTCAAGCGCTAATTGGTCAGGCTCCCGAAGGCGGCGAACTGGGCATTGAAGAACGATTAAAAGAGAAAGCAGAGGAAATCAAAGAAGAATTTCGCCGAGACGGAAATGACGCGATCAAAAATATTTTCGCCGATATTTTCTCCGCCTTTGCCTTTGCCGGAGTAATTCTCACCAGCAGACGGGAAATCAGCGTCCTCAAATCCTTTATCGACGAACTGGTATACGGACTCAGCGATAGCGCCAAAGCCTTTATCATCATTCTCTTTACCGATATTTTCGTAGGATTCCACTCGCCTCACGGTTGGGAAGTCTTGCTGGAAGGCGTGGCGCGGCACTTGGGCTTACCCGCCAATCGCGATTTTATCTTCCTGTTTATCGCCACCTTCCCCGTGATTCTAGACACCATCTTCAAATACTGGATCTTCCGCTATCTAAACCGAATTTCGCCATCTGCCGTAGCGACCTATCGCAACATGAACGAGTAACCTCCCCTAAATCGTTGGCTATGCAAACTCGCCGTAGGCGAGTTTGCATAGCCAACGATTGGCATAGTGAGAATTGCTGAGATCTGTATGACGATTTTGTTTTGGGGCGCTTCAGGCTAGGATAGTAAGTATGGTCAAAACCGTTGATGTCCTTGGGGTTCCTCACGCTTACGAACTCACCGAGCCAACCCATCATCCGGATGTGTTGGTATTCATTCACGGCTGGCTGTTGAGCCGTGGATATTGGCAACCGCTCATCCAGCAGCTTGCCCCAACCTATCAATGTTTGTCGTATGACTTGCGCGGATTTGGCGATTCTCATCTCGGTCGCTCAAGTGAGCTGCGGCCCTCCCAATCCCGCTCCAACCATTCCCCCCACCCCTTATCAGAACTGACCTCCGAAACCAGCAGAACCGCTGTCGCAGATCCTCCCCACACCAGCTATTCTCCAGCGGCGTATGCCCAAGATTTAATCATCCTGCTGCAACAGCTAGGCATTCAGCGTGCCTGGTTGGTCGGTCATTCTTTGGGCGGCAGCATCGGATTGTGGGCAGCAGATCAACATCCAGACTGCATCAAAGGCGTGATCTGCGTTAATTCAGGTGGCGGTATCTATTTAAAAGAAGAATTCGAACGATTTCGCTCGGCTGGAGAGCAGTTGATCAAACTGCGGCCCAGTTGGCTGTGTCATCTTCCCCTTGTGGATCTGGTGATGACGCGGATGAACGTCGCCCGCCCGATCGCCCGATCCTGGGGACGGCAGCGGCTGCTCGACCTGGTGACAGCGCATCCTGAAGCGGCCCTTGGCGCACTCCTCGATTCAACCACCGAAGAGGAAGTTCACTGTTTGCCACAGGTCGTGTCTCGCCTCAAGCAGCCCGTCTACTTTATTGCAGGCGCAGAGGACACCATCATGGAACCGCAATACGTGCGGCATCTCGCCAGTTTCCATCATCTGTTTCGCTTCTGCGGCGATAACGTCACCGAAATCCCTAACTGCGGTCATCTGGCGATGGTCGAGCAACCGGAACTCGTCTCCAAGCAGATTTACACTATTCTCAACCAACACCCGTAACACTGCTGTCCCGGCGATGTTATGGGTAGAGTTGCATCACGTCACTGATCGGCATTCGTGACGAGGCACCCAGCGTTAGCGCTGAAACATGTCCCCGGTTCAAATGATCAGCCGCCGCGCAGGCAATCATCGCGGCATTGTCCGTGCAGTATTTCAGCGGCGGAAAGAGAACGCGCAGATTGTGATTAGCCGCTGCCGCTTGTAAGTGCTGCCGTAAGCCACTGTTAGCCGCTACCCCACCTCCAACCGCGATCGCCTCTAACCCATAATCCAACGCACAGGCGATCGCCCGTTTCGTCAGCGCTCGCGCCACCGCATCTTGAAAACTAGCCGCCACATCATTCACAGGCAGCGGATCGCCCGTCTCCTGTAACTTTTGCGTCAGCCGCAAAACGGCTGTCTTGAGTCCGCTAAAGCTGGAGTCGTAGGGATGGTAGCCACCTTTCGGTAGCGAAACCTGTCCTTCCGGTAGGGTAAAGGCTTTAGCATTCCCCTCTTTCGCCAGTCGATCGATCACAGGCCCACCGGGATAGCCCAGGTTCAGCAAGCGGGCTACCTTATCAAATGCCTCACCCGCCGCATCATCCCGCGTTTGCCCCAAAATGTCGTACTGGCCGCAGTCCTTCACGTAAATCAGGCTGGTATGTCCGCCCGACACCAGCAAACAAAGAAACGGCGGCTGTAACTCCGGTTCGCTAAGATACGATGCGTAGATATGGCCTTCCAGATGATGAACCCCGATGAACGGCTTTTGGTGCACCATCGCCAGCGTTTTACCCGCCGTTAAACCGACCAGCAGCGCCCCAACCAGTCCCGGAGCGCTGGTCGCCGCCACTCCATCGATCGCATCCCAGGTGAGGTCGGCTTCTATAAATGACTGAGCGATCGCCCAGTTCAAAATTTCCACATGCTGTCGAGAGGCAACCTCCGGCACCACCCCTCCATACGGCTGGTGAATCGCAATTTGAGACGACACAATATTGCTCAACACCTGGCGATCGCGCACAATCGCCACCGATGTTTCATCACAGCTTGTCTCTAACGCCAGGATCGTTGCCATAGATTCCTACATAGACTGCACGAAAGAATGTGGATCTATTAAACCCAATTCTTCAAAGCGGAGAGCACGGTACAGTGATGCGCTCCGTTCCGGTAAATATTAACAATTAACCATTGACCATTTTGGCATTGACATTTTTCCTGTGGAAAACCCTAATTTTCAAAATGAATGCAGTTTTATATCGAAAATCTGCTATATGAACCATCAGAATCGTTGACCACAAGCGGCTTTCAAGAGTTAATTTCTAATCTCTATTGGCGAAAAGCAAATCTTTTAAAAGTTTAACTTTACTGTGTTTCCCTTGAGGAGTATGATTGCTCTGAAGTTCGCCTTCTGTTTGTACAAATAACTTAATACTTTGTACAAACCATGTACAAAAAACTTTGCCTTTCGTAATAAAGGGAAACAATTCCATGAGACGATTGTTTGCTCTAGTACTCGTTCTTTTCTTATGGGTCGGCTTTACTCCCTCTGCCTCCGCTGACCTTTTAACACCTTGTAGCGAGACTCCTGCATACCAGCAACGTGCAGCTAAAGCCCGTACAGAACAAGCAAAACAGAGATTTGAAAATTATTCCGTTTTACAGTGTGGCCCCGAAGGACTACCCCACCTGATCGTGGATGGTAGTTTGAATCACGCCGGAGAGTTCCTGATTCCCAGCATTCTCTTCCTGTACATTGCAGGTTGGATTGGCTGGGTTGGCCGTTCTTACCTGAGAACGGTTAAAGGTGGAAGCAATCCTGAGTTGAGCGAAGTTATCATCGACACTTCCAAAGCCCTGCCCCTTGCGCTGTCTGGCTTCCTCTGGCCTCTGGCAGCCCTCAAGGAATTCACCACAGGTGACCTGGTGGCTAAGGACGAAGATATTCCTGTTTCACCTCGCTAGTTAACATCTTTTTCTTCGAACTCTATCATTTTGGAGCATATCTATGCAGGGCCAGTACCTTGTAAAATTTCTCTCAACCGCTCCGGTTGTAGCGGCCATCTGGATGACCATCACCGCCGGAATTTTGATTGAATTTAACCGTTTCTTCCCCGATTTACTCTTCCATCCCCTGCCATAAGGTAAGGATGACTACTTAGCGGCGCGTTGCGCTGCTACTCTCAAAAAAGAGGGCTTGCACGAATGTGCAAGCCCTCTTTTTAATTAAAGAATTCGACAAAGGCGCGATCGCCTCCACGTTTAATTACATATCGCGGCTTCGCATGACAAAGGCGATCGCCTGCATCGCCCCTCGCACTAGCTTCAACCAGGCAATCGACAGCACTAGAGCAGACCCATTGCGCAGCACATACAGCCAAAGAGCTACTTCATCTTGCCCTGTCTGGGGATCAACATGTGCCCAATAGACCTGCCGTAGCCCATTAGATGCCAGAAAGGAAATGTAGAAAATTGGCAACCATCGCTTTAATACCTTGCCATACTGAGCCGAGGCGCGATTCACGCGTCCCACCCGGCGAGCCAGCGTCGTAAACAGATTCCAGATGCCCCAAAAGTTATAGAAAGGAATGGCAAAGCGAGCGACGGCTCCCCAGGGTGAAATTGGGTAATCGTTAAAAAGCTGCCGTAGACGAGCATGAAAGCGATGCAACCAGAGCAGCATAAACAACACTGTCGCCCAATAGATACCATTCGCAATCTGTTCTAACGGAATAAAAAATTGATCAACCGCTTGCATCAGTTGATTGATCAGATAAGCCCAGAATCCCGTCGTGTCAGCGATATCCAGGAAATAGTAAATGTAATAGGTGGCCCAGACCAGGGAATAGAGGATGAACAATCCATCAAATCCGATGCGTAGCCACAGAGACGCCAACAGCATTTTCCCAACCCCTCTGGTGGCACGGGGCAATGGAGGGACGACGGGTGCAATGGGCTGAACGTTGGGCGGCTCCTCTGCTTCAGAGGGTTGAAGCGGCGGATCAGGATGGATGAATGTAGGGGGAGGAACGTAAGCAATCGGTTCTGGTGGTGGTTCCAAAACCACATCAATTCTGGGCAGTTGAACCTGGAGCAGTTCATCACCTGTCGCCGTTTGAACGTTGAGAAAAAATTCTCGGCTCCAGGTCGGAGCAGGTTGACTCGCCTGTTTGCCGTAGAGTCGAACGGTTTGAATAGAGGGAATTTTGAGATTGGCGAGTCCAGCTTGAACAAAGGGCACCATCACCGTCTCGTCTGGCACCTGGGATGATTCCAGCACGACCAGTAGCGTTTGGTCTTTACGATTTGCTTTAACGGTAACGCCTTGAGGTTGAAGTAATTGCGACATCAAGTAGGCGATCGCTTTTGGATCACCCTGCCTGACTCGCTCCAACACATTTTCCTCAGACATAACGATGCCTACCCTCGTTAAAGGGCTAGACGCACACAGTTACCCATTGTTGCCTAACCCATTTATTGAAACTTATCACCGTAAATAATCTGGTGATGATTGGGTGAAAGGAGTCGTTCCGCCGCCCCTTTTACCCAATCATCACCAAAAACATGACAGCTAGGAAACCTATGGTTCATATACTTCAGGGTTAACACAATGAGGCAGGCGATCGCCCCTCAATCCAGCAATTAAATTAGCGATCGTCATCTTCGCCATCTTTTCCCGCGTTTGTTGGCTGGCGCTACCTAAATGAGGCGCAATAATCACATTCTCTAGCGTTAAGAGCGGGCTATCCATGGGAATCGGTTCCGGTTCCGTTACATCCAGCGCTGCCGACGCAATTTGTCTCGTTGACAGTGCCCGATAGAGGGAATCTGGATCAACAATGGGGCCGCGCGCCGTGTTGATCAGAATAGCAGAGGGTTTCATCATGGAAAATTGGCGATCGCCAAACAGATGATGCGTTTCCGGTGTCAGCGGAGTATGGATCGTGACAAAATCCGACGCGTGCAGCAGTTCCTCAAACGACACAAATTCTGCCCCCAACGTTGCTTCAGTTTCCGCATCAGCACGATGATGACCAGCGTATAGAATTCGCATCCCAAACCCTTGCGCCCGACGCGCCACGGCTTGACCAATTCGCCCCAAGCCCAGAATGCCTAACGTCGCTCCTGCTACATCCGGCCCCAGCAGCAGATCCGGTTCCCAGGTTTTCCAATGACCCGCACGAGTGAAGCGATCGCCCTCCACCACTCGACGCGCTGCCGCCATCAACAGTGCCCAGGTAAAATCAGCCGTGGCATCCGTTAACACCCCTGGCGTATGCCCAACCGGGATGCGTCGTTGAGTTGCTGCCGCAACGTCGATATTGTCATACCCGACCGCCATTTGGCTAATCACCTTAAGCCCTGGACTAGACTCAATCAAGCAGTGATCAATGGGATCAGTTAATAAACAAATCAAACCATCAATCGATGCAGCTTTGTCCAGCAAAATCTCATACGGTGGTGGTTGACGGTCGGGCCAGACTTCGATCGCCGCAATGTCTTTCAAATCATCCAATGCAGCAGGCAGACGACGAGTAATAAATACCTTAAGTTGCGACATAATGAACTGTTATCACGAATTTGGCTCTTAAGAAGGACGACAGAATAGCTTGCTTCTGCCCATAATTGTCTCGTTGAATAAAAGTTAATTCATACACTCATAGTAATTCTTCAGAAGAGTTTTCATTTCTTTTACAAGACAAAAAAACTAGTCCAAGATGGAGTGATTCCAAACGTGTCTGCACGTTTTGCACAAATTGCCAGCACCGTTACCCACAAAGTTGCCGAATTGCTCTACGCCCCTGTTGTTGTGATTGATGGCAGGGGTATCGTGATCACGAGTAGTGAACCGCAGCAGATCGGCCATTCCTTTCAACGGCATGGAGATGATTCCGTCATGGCACCTGTGCTGCGGATTCCGCTGCATCATGACACGGAGATAGGTGAAGTTATTGTAGGAGAATCATTGAATCGGGAAACGATATCACCCCGCTTAGCTCAGGCTTTGGTGGAGATGGTGATTCATCAAACCGCTATTCAGAATTATTCCTCCAATCAGACTGAATTAAAGAATCAGCTAATCTACGATTTGCTCCACAACCATATTCGTGATGAAGTGGTTATTTTAGAACGGGCAAAACAATTAGGAATTGACCTGAACCCACCCAGAGCCGTGATCTTGATTGATGCGGCTGACTATGTTTTGAAATATGGCGACTCCTGTTCAGATGAAATATTAGAAACTAATCAACAGCAGCGAGTAAAGTTTGTGATCAGCAGCATCGTCAGTTTTTTTCATCTGCCTAACGATACGATCTGTGCCAATTTAGGACAAGGAAGAATTGCCGTCCTGAAAGCAAGCGACACTAAAAACTTAGATCGCTGGGCCGATGGCACCGATCTGTCTGGAGGTTTAAGCTCATCCTGGGCGAATCTGGCGGCCCTTCGTCGAGCCGCAGATGCCTTGCTACAAAGGCTTTGCAGCGACACGGGAAAGCCAGTTAATATCGGCATTGGTCGATATCATCCCGGTATTCGAGGATTAGCGCAGTCCTATGAAGATGCTCGTGCTGCAATTTCATTGGGTAGCCGCTTTAAAGGACACAATCGCGTTCATTGTTTAGGTGAATTGGGGATCGCGGCATTTGTTGGTGTTGCAGATGAAAGCACTAAAGTCGATTTAGCGAAGTACCTGCTAAGCCCGCTGGATCACGAGCCTGAACTCTTAACGACACTAGACATATTTTTCACAGAAAATTGCTGTCCCTCATCTACAGCAAAACGATTGTCAATTCACCGAAACACGCTGGGCTATCGTCTCGACAAAATTACCTCATTGACAGGGTTAGATCCCCGAAAATTTGACGACGCGACTCAGATGCGGCTGTCACTGCTGCTGCGATCGCTCCAAACCTCACCAACAAACTATTAACAGCTTAAAGTGACGTGAACTTGATAGCGTCAATTCATCTGCGCGACGCGCGGCTGAATTGATGCAAAAACTTACCCACGCGACGCGTTGGGTAAGTTTTTGCGTGTTCGTCAGGTTCGCATTAATTATGAGTTCTGATATCAATTCAATATGAAGACTGCAACTTTATGAAAAGGGGGGTGGGGTAGCCCCCACAAAGGGGGAAACACCCCCTTCACCCCCTTCACAATTCAGCGCATCTTCATATAAAAACGGTATGAGAAGCACATCTCTTTGTGATCCTTAGGATCAAGGATAAATCTAAACCAAATTTTTAGTTTTAGAAAGTGTGTCTCAGCCGCGCTTTCTAAAATTAAGTTTCGAGTTTTATTAAATCCGCAATCTTTAGAACTGACATAAAAATCAAAATACAGAACTGTATTTTCTCTAACAAATGGTCTAAAATCAGTCTAGAAGCAGCTCATTTTTCTACATGGATCTAACTTTAGAGAGTGTACGAATCGCTTCTAATCATTCTTAATCTCTGACACTCAAGAAAAATAGTTTCAATTTGTGCATTTGCCCAACGATTAGGGCAAATGTTCTCTATTTATTTATGCAAGTGCATGATGAATTCCATCAAGCGGACTGACTAGGATGACGCTATAGAAGGAAATTTACACAGCTTAAGAAGTTCGAAAGCCAACAGAGGCTTTCGTTTGAAACTGTGCAAATGCCCTCTGATTTTTAAGCGACATCGTGTTCAGGGTAAATCGAGATGAGAATGCATCTCCATATAAGTGATTCCTTAGAAAATTCTTTGCCACAGCGTATTGCCATTGTGCGATCGCTCCCCGGTTTAGGAGATTTCCTGTGCGCGGTTCCGGCATTTCGAGCATTGCGATCGGCATTACCCGATGCACACATCACGTTAATTGGTTTGCCCCAGGCCAGTTCATGGGTTCATCGCTTTAGCCATTATCTAGACGAGTGGTTAGAGTTTCCCGGATGGGTTGGAATTCCTGAAGTACCCTGTTTACCGCAGCGAAGCGTTACATTTCTCGCTCACGCGCAATCATTGCAGTTTGATCTAGCGTTGCAAATGCACGGCAACGGTTCAGCCATTAATAGCTTTGCCCTGCTGTTGGGTGCAGCGCAAACCGCAGGATTCTTTCCCGCAGGTCACTATTGCCCCCATCCCGATCGCTTCTTACCGTATCCCGAAGACGAACCTGAAATTTGGCGACACCTCCGCCTACTGGAATTTCTGGGAATTCCGGCTCAAGGGGATCAGTTGGAGTTTCCCATCTGGCAATCAGATTGGGATGAATTAGAAGCGATCGCCTCTAAACGCCTTCTAACTCGCGGTGATTACGTCTGTATTCATCCCGGAGCCAGCACGGGCGATCGCCGCTGGTCGCCTCAGCACTTTGCCGCTGTAGCTGACGCACTGGCCGCCGAAGGATTGCAAATCGTTTTAACGGGAACGGAAGCCGAAGCTAATATCACACAAGCCGTTGCAGAAGCAATGCAGTTTCCAGCCGTTGATCTGACAGGGCAGACGAGTTTGGGAGCGATCGCGGCTCTACTCAAACGCGCTCGTCTGCTGATTTGTAACGATACGGGCATTTCCCATCTAGCCGCCGCACTGCGCGTTAAAAGTATCGTGATTTTCTCCAACTCTGATCCTCAGCGCTGGGCACCTCTGGATCGGCAGCGTCATCGAGCCATTGGGATCACGTCTCCAACTCATCAAAGCAATGACATGTTGCGCTGGTGGAGTGGTGAGACAGAGAGCGTCGCCGTTGTCATGCAAGATTCGACTCAGCAATCGCTAACATCAGAAGACGTTGTAACAGAAGCAATAGATTTGTTGCAACAGGAGTTTGCCTATGTGTCCTGAAGCATGGAAAAATGTGCATTCTGCATTGTTACTATATTGGGGTGAATGTGAACTTATATCTCAGATTTCTCCAGCTATAAAGGCTCTGCATCACGCTTTACCTGATGTTCAGTTGACCTTGATCACGCCTGATCCCAATCTTCAAGTCAATCTAAAAAACAATTCTCTTCGCGTGGTCTCATTTTTAGATTGGGGGTTGAATCTTTCAGCATCCAATGAATTACACAGTAGCAATTTAAGAATTGCCCATACTACGGTTAAATCATTTATTCAAACGCTGATTCAGCAGTCATTTGATGCATCTATCGTGTTCACCAACCCGACTCAATCGCCTTACGTTTTAGCCTATTTTTGTTATCTCGCGGGTATTCCCATTCGGTTAGGCCAGTCTCCTGAATTTGGCGGTGGCGTTCTTTCAACCTGTGTCAAACCATCCACTGAAACGGATTCAATTGCTCACTACCATTTGCATTTGTTAAAAGAAGCAGGGTTCTCTACAGAAAACATAGCAGCGTTAGCGATCGCCTAACTCACACGTCACATCATCAACTCTTGTATCGATATGCGACTCCGAATTTTAACCTGGCATGTTCACGGTAGCTATCTGTATTACCTGACGCAGGCAAACCACGATTTTTATCTACCCGTTAAACCCAACAAACCGGAGGGCTATGGCGGGCGATCGGGTAATTTCCCATGGGGTGATAATGTGCACGACATCCCAGCAGAGGACGTGCGTGACCAGTCATTTGACTGCATCCTGTTTCAATCTCGGCGCAACTACCTGCACGATCAATACGAAATTTTGTCAGAGAGCCAGCGTCGTTTACCTCGCCTCTATCTCGAACATGACCCACCGCGCGAACATCCCACCGATACGCCGCATCTCGTCAATGATCCCAATCTGCTGCTGGTGCATGTCACCCACTTCAATAACTTAATGTGGGACAGCGGCAAAACGCCCACCTGTGTAATTGAGCATGGCGTAATGGTGCCAGAAAACGTGCAGTTTAGCGGCGAGTTGCAGCGGGGAATTGTCGTAATTAATGGCTTGCAGAAACGAGGCAGACGGCTGGGAGCCGACCTGTTTCAGCAAGCCCGACAGTTTGTTCCGCTTGATCTCGTCGGCATGGATTCAACTGCATTAGGCGGTCTGGGCGATATTCCTCATCCCACCCTACCTGCCGTTCAAGCTCGCTATCGATTCTTCTTCCATCCCGTTCGCTATACCAGCTTGGGATTAGCGATCTGTGAAGCGATGATGATCGGCCTACCCATCATCGGACTAGCGACGACAGAACTCGTCACCGTCGTTGAAAACGGCATAGCCGGTTACATCAGCACAGATATCGGTGAACTCGTGCACTACATGAAAGACCTGCTCGCTCATCCCCAAGAAGCTTATCGCCTCAGCAAAGGCGCAAAAGAACAGGGGCGATCGCGCTTCAGTATCCAGCGCTTCACCCGCGATTGGGATGCCGCATTTGAGCGAGCAATCAGCGAACAGAAAACGGCGTAGAGAAGTTAGAAGTCAGGAGTTAGGAGTCAGAAGTCAGGAGTCAGGAGATAGGCAAGACCAGGGAGAAATCAGAACTGCAACGGCTTTCCCCATCGTCCTCATCTCCCCCACCCTCCCCACCTCTCCTACCCCACACCCTAACACCCCACACCCCATACCCCACCTAACACCCAACACCCAAAAATCATGACCAAGCGCATTGCTTTAATTAGCGAACACGCAACACCCCTCGGCATTTTTGGGGGAGTGGATAGCGGCGGCCAAAACGTTTATGTAGGTCAACTGGCTAAAAACCTGGCCGCGATCGGGTATGCCGTTGATGTCTTCACTCGTCGCGATGCCGACCACTTACCAGAGGTTGTGGAATGGCATCACGGGGTGCGCATTATTCACGTTCCCGCAGGGCCACCCACCTACCTTCCCAAAGAGCGGTTGTTGCCCTACATGAAGGACTTCACCTCGTTCATGCTGGATTGGTGTCGCAGCCATACCACCTATGATCTGATCCACGCCAACTTTTGGATGTCCGCGTTGGTTGCGGCAGATATCAAACGAGCGATCGCCATTCCCTTTGTCGTTACGTTTCACGCTCTAGGGCGAGTGCGCCGACTGTATCAGGGAGACGCCGATCAGTTTCCCGACGATCGCTTTGCCATCGAAGATCGGGTAGTGCAGGAAGCAGACTCCATCATTGCCGAATGTCCCCAAGACCGGGATGATTTGCTGAACCTGTACGGAGCCGATCCCCGACGCATCAGCATTATTCCCTGCGGCTTTGATACGACCGAATTTTGGGCGATTAACAAAACTCGCGCTCGCCTGACGCTGGGATTATCACCCGAAGAACCGCTGATCCTGCAACTGGGCCGCATGGTACCCCGCAAAGGCGTAGATACGGTGATTGAAGGATTTGCCCATGTGCTCAAACAGCACGACGTTCCCGCTCGCTTGCTAATTGTCGGTGGTGATTCCGAAACACCCGATCCGCAGATCACCCCTGAGATTGGCCGTTTGAATGCGATCGCCCAGGATCTTGGCATCGCCTCTCGCGTCACCTTTGTTGGTCGCAAAGGGCGAGACGTACTGAAGTATTACTACAGCGCAGCGGATGTCTTCGTTACAACCCCCTGGTACGAACCGTTTGGCATCACGCCGCTAGAAGCGATGGCCTGCGGTACGCCTGTGATCGGGTCGGACGTGGGTGGCATTAAATTTACGGTGAAGGATGGTGAAACGGGTTATCTCGTTCCGCCGAATGAACCGGAAGTTCTGGGCGATCGCCTCGCTCATCTGCTCCAACATACCCAACTGGCCAACCTGCTTGGACGTCAAGCCATCCGCCGCTGTCAGGATCACTTTACCTGGCAAAAAGTCACCAGTACGGTCGCCGCTTTATACGAAGACGTGCTGCGGGGCATCAGTCCCGTTGCGGGTGTGGAGGCCAATCAACTGGCGATTCTCGACCGGGGATTTGACACCGCTATTAAAGCTGTACAGCGATCGCAGCGATTGTTACGACCTGCCATTCAGGCGGCGTCTCAAGCCATCAGCGATTGCTTTTCTAGAGGCGGCAAACTGCTGATCTGCGGCAATGGCGGCAGCGCGGCGGATGCTCAACACTTTGCGGCGGAATTGGTGGGTCGATTCTGCTGTCCCCGTCGAGCCGGATTGCCCGCAATGGCCTTGAGTGCCGATTCTGCCTTCATCACCGCCTGGGCCAATGATGTCAGTTACGACGACATCTTTGCGCGACAGGTCGAAACCTTTGCCAAACCCCACGATTTATTAGTGGGTATCAGCACCAGCGGGCGATCGCCCAATGTGATTGCCGCCTTTGACATCGCTCAACGGCTCAATCTAACCACGATCGCTCTCCTGGGTGGCGATGGTGGCGATTTGCGCACCAAAGCGGATATTTCGATTGTGGTTCCTGCCTTTGAAACGCAGCGAATTCAAGAAGTGCAAATTTTGGTCATTCACTTGTTGTGTGAATTGATCGAAGAACAACTTTTAACCACCGATTCAGTCCGTTCAGAACGGCTGAGTACTTGGGATCTGGGCGTTTTAGAGGATGCACCAGCCTCCTTTCAGGAGATGCTGCAAGACTCTACCGCACCCACTCCCCACCCAACGCTGGCATAACTATAGCGTTCACAAGCGCTCACAAATAGATTTTGAACAAGGGGGTATGGGGCTGCGCCCCCCGCCAGGGGTTCCACCCCTGAACCCCGTTCAAATTTCAGTTGAGATCGCTATATTGACCAAACCATTAACTGAAGGAGAATTCCATACATGAATCGTTTGAACGGAAAAGTGGCACTCGTAACGGGCGGCGGACGTGGTTTAGGAGCCGCTATCTGTGAAGTGCTGGCCGAAGCTGGAGCCGTAGCGATCGCCGCTGATATTCGAACTGACCTGGCGGAGAAAGTGGCCAAGGAGTTGCAGGATCGTGGACTGGAGGCGATCGCTCTACCGCTCGACATCACCGACGAACAGCAAATTGAAACGGTCGTTCAAAAAATTGTCGATCAGTACGGTCACATCGACATTCTGGTTAACAACGCCGGAACCGACCTGACCGTATCTGTTGAAGAAATGGCGATCGCAGACTGGGATCGAATTCTCAGCGTTAACCTCCGCGCTCCCTTTATTCTGTCGAAAACCGTTCTGCCGCTGATGAAACAGCAGGGTAGTGGTCACATCGTGAATATCACGTCCACCGCCGCCAAACGAGCCTGGGCCAACGCGTCTGCCTACCATGCTAGCAAGTGGGGCTTGATGGGCTTAAACCATGCCCTTCACGTTGAAGCCCGCCCGCATGGCGTCAAAGTGACTGCCGTTGTGGCAGGTGGTATGAGAACGCCATTCCTGCTCGATCGCTTTCCTGACCTTGATCCCAATGTGCTGCAAGACCCTAAAAACGTTGCGGAAACCGTGCTGTATGTGTTGATGCAACCTGCGGAAACAGTTATTCCTGAAGTCACCGTTTTACCCATGCGCGAAAGTTCATGGCCATAACGGGAAAGCTATACAGTTATAGCACTGCGCCATCCCGTTAAGACAAAGGGGGTGTGGGCTGTGACCTCAGCCAGGTTCTCCACCCCTGCACCCCGTCCTGACCTTTATCAGTACTTCCATATAAAATCCTTCGTGTTGCCGTATGAAAGCCGTGTTTTTGGACAAAGATGGAACACTCATTGAAAACGTTCCATACAACGTCAATCCCGATAAAATTCAGTTATGCCAGGGGGCAGTAGAAGGACTGCGATCGCTGCACCAGGCTGGTTACAAACTTTTTATTATCACCAATCAGTCTGGCATTGCTCGTGGTTATTTTCTCGAATCGGCATTGTCTACTGTTGAATCTCGACTCAGGGAGTTACTGTTAGAGATTGGCGTTCCGCTAGCTGGATTCTACTACTGTCCTCATCATCCCGATGGCGTGGTTGCACCCTATGCAACAGAGTGTGAATGTCGCAAACCGCAGCCCGGTTTATTGCTCCAGGCCGCTCGTGAACACGAGATTGCCTTAACTCAATCCTGGTTCATTGGCGATATTTTGCACGACATTGAAGCAGGACGAAATGCAGGCTGTCGAACGATTCTAATCAACAACGGCAACGAAACTGAATGGCAGCTATCGTCTCAGCGATTGCCTCATCATCTGGTTGCAGATTTACACGAAGCGGCTCGTGTGATTACGGCGATCGATCCTCATTGCAACGTTTCTCCTAATTTGAGCAGTTTGGAATTTTCAAACAGCACATCGGTATGGAGTATGAGCGTTGCCTCTTAACTCTCGTAGAGTGCGTTACGCTGTCGCTAACGCACCAAGCCTACATCCATGATGCGTTACGCTATCGCTAACGCATCCTACGACTAGCTAACCTGCTCCTACACTTTTATGCGTTCTGACTTACTGCACTGGATTGATGATTGGCGATCGCTAAACGTCCTCGTGATTGGCGATGTTATTTTAGATTGTTTTTTAACAGGCTATTCCGATCGCCTTTGTCAGGAAGCCCCTGTTCCGGTCGTGAATATTACGCGCCGTCAAGATGTTCCGGGTGGAGCCGCCAATACTGCCGCGAATGTGGCTAGTTTGGGTGCAACCGTACTGCTGCTATCTGTGCTGGGAGACGATTTGGAAGGCGATCGCCTGCAACGTGCTCTCACCGCAAGGCATATTTCTACCGATCACTTATTAATTACAGGTGAACGAGCGACCTTAACCAAACAGCGTGTTGTTTCGGGTTCTAATATGCTCGTCAGGTTTGATCACGGCAACATCGACGCGATCGATCCGGTACTGGAACATCTATTCATAGATCGGTTGGTTGACCTCTATCCTCAATGTGATGCTGTCATTGTCTCCGACTATGGTTATGGCATTGTCACACCGCGCATCATTCAAACACTAGCGACTCTCCAAGCACAACATCCGCGTACCCTAGTCGTTGATTCTAGAAAACTACAGGCGTACCAAACCGTTGGCGCAACAGCTGTCAAACCGAACTACGGCGAAACCCTTAAGCTACTGGAATTACCCAAACAAGCGACCGATCGCGTCAATCAGATTGTGCCTCAGGGCGATCGCTTGCTAAACCTCACCGGAGCTGCGATCGTTGCCGTTACCCTCGACAGCGAAGGAGCCGTGATTTTTGAACCGGGTGAACCGCCCTTCCACACCAGCGTTCAGCCTGCCCCTGCCAGTCACGCCTCTGGAGCTGGAGATACCTTTGTTAGTGCATTGGCGCTATCCCTGGCCGCAGGTGCAACCACCCACACCGCCATTGAATTAGCAAATGCCGCAACGGCGATCGCACTACAAGAAAGCGGCACCACAACCTGCGATGTAGAGGCACTGCGGCGATCGCTCGGAACCTCTCCCAAACTCATTTCCCATCCGCTAGATCTGTCAAACTGCGTTAACCAGCATCGTGCCGCTGGACAGCAAATCGTGTTCACCAATGGTTGTTTCGACATTCTGCACGCCGGACACGTCACCTATCTGACTCAGGCCAAAGAACAGGGCGACATCTTGATCGTCGGCGTCAACTCCGATGAAAGCATCCGTCAGCTTAAAGGCCCAGAACGCCCAGTGAATAAACTGAGCGATCGCCTCGCCATTCTCGCCGCGCTAGCCTGCGTCGATTACGTCGTCCCCTTCTCAGAACTCACCCCCGAACATCTGATCCGCATCATCCGCCCCGACGTATTCGCCAAAGGCGGCGACTACACCCGCGAAACCCTTCCCGAAACCCAACTCGTCGAAGCGCTAGGCGGCACCGTCCGCATCCTACCCTACGTCGGCGACTGCTCTACGACAAGGCTGATCCATCAGATTCTCGCCCTGCATCGGTAGGGTATTGGGTATAGGGGTGTAGGGCGCAGGACAAAGTTTTTACCTCCCCATCTCCCTTACCTCCCCCATCTCCACACACCACACACACACCCCTAACACCTAACCCCCAACCCCCCCTGGGGACTGCCGCTCA
>DATNPS010000156.1:0-35064 GCA_036703095.1 Crinalium sp.
GATCGCCTGATCATCACTGATCCCAGCATGACCAGCGTAAACGTCATTGTGACAAACAACGGGGGAGAATTTCCTCCAGCAGATTTTCTGCTGACTTTTCACGGGGCCGTCGGCTCAATCCGCCTATACAGCCAACTCTATGGCTATTACGGGATCGAACAGGTGACGTTTGGGGATGGCGTAACCTGGGATGAAATTGCCCTACAAAATGCCTATTTAAGACAGGCCGCAACTGATGGGAATGATACGATTTACGGATTTAACACCAACGATACGCTTGCAGGTGGATTAGGAAATGATGTCCTTTATGGCGGCGATGGCGGCGATGTATACCTCTACGCCCGTGGAGACGGAAACGATTTCATTTCCGATATAGTAGGCAATCTTGAGGCGGGGGACGATCGCCTAATTTTGTCGGGTGAAGGGTTGACGAGCCAAAACCTGGTCATCCAACGTGCTGAATATAACGTAGATAACGTACAACTAACGTTTAAGGGGATAGATGGAGTTATTACCCTTGCTGATCAGGCCGTCACGGATGGCGTTGGCATCGAGAAAGTAAGATTTTCAGATGGCGTAGTATTTGACCGTCTCAAACTGCAACGGTTTTATCTGGAAAGAAGCGCTACCAAAGACAGTGATGAGATTTATGGTTTTTATACGGATGACCTGATGCGCGGTGCCGGAGGAAATGACGTACTCTTTGGTGAACGAGGTTCTGACACGTATATTTACAACAAAGGTGATGGAAACGATACCATCATTGATCGAAGTGATTTGAATGGCGAGATCGATCGGTTAGTCATATCCAGCAGCGCAGGATTGACCAGCGCAAAGGCCAGGGTTAAACGAACAGACGGTAGCGATGAACTGGAACTGAGCTTCACTGGCACTAAAGGAAAATTTGTGCTTTACGGGCAGGGTTTTACCGAAGAAGATACGTATCAAAAGAACCTGGGCCTGGAAGAGGTGAAATTTTCGGACGGGGTCATTTGGAATCGAAAAACCATTCAAACTACCTATCTACAACAGGCAGGTACCAGTGGTAATGACAATATTATTGGGTTTAGCTCGGCTGATTTGATCGTGGGTGGATTAGGTGACGATACGTTAGCGGGTGGGCAAGGCGCAGATACGTTTCGATATGCGATGGGAGATGGACGCGATCGCATTACCGATTTTCAACATGGTGTCGATACATTGCAATTGATCGCATCCAGTCATTCGTATCAGTTGGTTGATCTGCTGGCGACCAGCCAGGTTCTGGTCGATTTTGGAAGTGGACAGGGGATACTTGTCGATAACATCAGCAAGACTCAGTTGGCTAGTGACATTGTGTTGACTACCGTTTAATGGCTTTCTTACAGTCTGTCGATAGCGGGTTTGGCGTACTAAAACTGATCAAAGAGTTACATCAGACTAATCTGGCATCGATTTAACGCCTAACTTAAAACACTCAAGATCAGTGGAGCCTTCCAACTCTCACTGGATTTCCGTCTTCCCTTAGCTCTCTCCCCGACACGGGAACTATAAAGCGTCACCCATATGTAGGTGCATCCTGATGGTGTTGGCCCTTCTTCGGTGACGAGAGGGGCTTTTTAATAAACGTTGTTCGCTAAAAATAGCCCCATAACGGTTGCCAGCACCAATTACAAGGGGGCAAATCTTTAGCATAAGCAAAATATATTTGCAATTTCTCTTAACATAGTGTTACATTAGTGTTAACAAAGTTTACAGAGACCACCATGACTTACGCTGCTGACTCCTCCCTTGATTTCGTATCCATCGCTCGTGAACTCGGGGCCAATCGGGGACTCACCTTCAAGTCTGGGTTGAGCAATGGTACTGAATTGACTCCCACCGAAGTTCGCTCCCGCATGAAACGGGAAGGCCGCAACTTTCTTCGTCGTCCTGATTTGAATGGGGCAACCATTGACCGCGAAGGGTTAACGAACAACTACGCCGTTGAACCCAACATGTACTATTCTGTGTTTCCGTCTCCAGAGCAGGTGCGCCAATATGCACTTCAAGGCGCAGTTGCCTCTCTGTTAGTCGTGGGGCTGATTCTAACGACGCTCGCGGTCAGCTAAGGCGATCGCATTGACAGATAGAGTTTGAGAAACGACTTGGTTAAGCTGAGATGTTAAAAGCCCGATCCTCTCTCCAGGATCGGGCTTTTTTTTTTGGGAACCTGCCGTCCAGGGGAATAGCTGGTATGAATTTCTGTCGGGTTATCACTCAATCCCTAAGACACCCCTTTCACCAGAGATTGCAACTCAAACAACAACAGCTTCCACTCCCCTTCATCTAGTTCCGCTTCTGACTTTTCAAACGATTCCACCACGAACCTCGCCCGCTGCTCTGCCGTCCATCCCAACTGCTGCACCTTTTGGGCGATCGCTTCTTGAACCCTCTCTGGCAGAATAGGATGCAGATGCATCACCTCACTCAAGCGAATTGGCGCTTCTAGAATTGTCGTCGCATCAGGCCGAACATACCAATCAGCCTGATTCAGATCAAACTCCGGAGGCGGGGCTGTGAAATAAATCGCGTCCATGTCATCTTCGACCAGCACCCAACCCAGTATCCGTGCCAAAGCCAACCAGTCTTCTTCCTCAGCTTCTGGAAACCGGGCACCCACGGCCAGCAAATCAACCTCCGCCAGGGGATTGTACACCCCAATCGACCAGGCCATTTCCAACTCTTCGGGATGTTCTTCTTGGTAGCGAGCAAAGAATGCTTCAATTTCTGCCTGCATCGCTACATCTGGCTTAGGCTCCTGACTCTCAGAATGAGGAGGATCACTCAACTGCCGAATCTCGTTGAGAATGTTTTTACTGCCCCCTCGACGCTTCGGTTTTGATGCTCCAAACCCACCCGGCATAGCCCCTCCCGCTTCAAAATTCTTCAGGATGTTCCCATTCCACGGCATCTAGCTAGATTAGATTGTCTCATGCATTCGTTTACATCAAGACGCAATTAGCCGCTTTGAAGTTGGCTCCTTTGCAGTTGGCATAGCTCAGGTTGGCTCTGCTGAGGCTGGCCCCTTTGAAGTTATAGCTGTATTCATTCGGGTTAGGACGGGGTGCCGGGGTGGAATCCCTGGCTGGAGGCAAAGCTACCAAACTCCTCTTGGTTCTCAATGTCCTAACGGACATGATTACAGCTATAGCCCTGCTGAAGTCAGCAAGACTGAGGTTGGCATCTTTGAAATCAGCACCACCGAGGTTGACATTCTCGAAGTTAGTCCACAAAGCCAGAAGTTGCTGATGCAACGCTCTATCTGAAGCAACGAGAGATGGATCAAGAGCTTGCCAAGCGGTACTCTCACTTCATTTGCTTGAATCGACCAAACACGATCAAACGTTATACCTTGACCGCTTTCCATGAATTGTTAGACGCGATCGCACAGAGAATAGGCTGAAATTGCCTTAATGTTCAACGGCTCCTAATGTTTTCAACGTGGTTTTTTGAGCGGCTGTCAACCCGGTTGCACCTTGAATATTCATCCCTTCATAGAGGCGATCGGCTCTCAGCGTTTTGAGACATTCACCCGTTGATGAATTCCACAGCTTAATGGTTTCATCCTGACTACCACTGACCAAAAGGAAACCCGTACCGGATGGCAGGCTCACGTCGATCGGACTGAACTGAACGGAACAGACCCGACTGGTGTGTCCTTGCAGTACTTTCTGACAAGTGCCGTCTCGCACATCCCATAGCCGAATCGTTTGATCGTCACTGCCGCTGGCCAGGGTATGACCGTCGGGACTGAACGCAACAGAGCGAACTCCGTTTGTATGGTCACCTAACGTTTTAGCCAGCTCATGTTTGTTCAAGTGATTGCTTCCTGCCCGTCGTGACGAGGCGATGGGCGGGAGTCCTACGGGGCCAATTTACCAGAATAACTCTATGGAAAAACCCATTCGCATTTTGCTACAAACAACCATTCCGGCATCAGAAGATGATTGGAGTATCGAACGGTTCTCCTTGTTGCGCGATTACCTCAGCTCTCTAACCGATGAAAATGGTTCCCCGCTCTGTCAGGTCGTGGCACGTAACAGAGAATCAGATGCTGAGGGAAATGACCCGGTTTTGAGTACCCTTGAGCACTCAGAATTTGATGAGCTATGGCTATTTGCGGTCGATACGGGTAGCGGCATCACACCAGCGGAATGTGCCAGCATTAATGCCTTTCGTCAACGCGGTGGCGGGTGCTTGATCACACGCGACCATCAAGATTTAGGCTCCTCGATCTGCAATCTGGACAGCGTTGGGGCTGCCCACTATTTTCACACGCGCAATCTAGACCCGGATGAATCCCAGTGGCAAATTGACGATACCGAAACGACCTCGATTTCCTAGCCTAACTACCACTCCGGGCGCAACGGTGACTATCAAAAAATCATACCCGTTGAACCCGTTCACGAACTCCTGCATACTCCGGACTTCCCTTCCAGGTCTATCCAATTCTTCCCGGCTCATCCCCATGAAGGGGCAGTCGGGGTTCCTCCAGGAGTTAGCAATGCTCGCGTGATTGCGAGGGGTAAAAGTCTCATGTCTGGTCGTCTATTTAACCTGGCGATCGCCTTTGAGCGGGAACAGGACGCAGTAGGAAACATTCTGGGGCGTGCCGTCGCTGAATCCACTTTTCACCATTTTGCCGATCACAACTGGAATCCGGACATGGGTGCTCCCAGTTATGTCACTGAACCTGTAGGAGATGGCTTTAAGCGAGAGCTGCATACCCTTGAGGACATTAAGACCTACGTGCGAAATCTGGCTTTGTGGCTGGCTCCTGCTTACCTGAATGCTGATGCTCGTACAACCGGATCAGCGGAACCTCAACTCAACACTGCGAGGTAATCAATCATGAAAATAACTGCAAGTTCTCGAATCATTTTGGTCGTGGGAGCCATCCTGATCGCATTCAACGGACTATTCCTGTTTGGCAACGGATTGTTTATGCTGGTCGCTCCGTTGACGTGGTACAACCTCATTCCTGGCGTGACCCACACAGGTTCCTTTAATCAGCACTTCATCCGCGATATTGGAATCATTCAGATGTTCCTTGGTGCTGCCTTCGCGATCGGGATGTTCCAGCCAACACGCCGCTTTGATCTGTGGGCTGCGGCAACATCATGGCTACTCGCCCACGCCAGTTTTCATCTGTGGGAAGTTGCAGTCGGCATTTCCGCTCCGTCAACTATTCCGCAAGACTTTCCTGCTGTCACGCTCCCCGCTTTGATTGGCGTTGCGCTGACAACGTGGGCTTGGCGCACCAGTCCACGCTTAGCATCTCCTAGTCTGATGACCAGAAATTCTTTGTGATTAAAATTGCCAAGGGAGAACCCAAATGTTCACTAAATTCCTCTACAGAGTTGCATCCGCAGCACTAGTCTCCGTATTCGCAACTTTTTTCATATTCACAGCGCTTCCTGTAAGCACAGCTTCAGCCGATGACGCGCCTACTGAGTCCAAAATAACACTGGTCTTTGATCATGCCCTTCCCAACGTGCCCGGCAAGAGCATGAAAGGCGTGCTAGTCGAATATGCGCCCGGTGGCTCATCGCCCGCTCATACCCATCCAGACTCGGCTTTCATCTATGCAACGGTTCTGGAGGGCGCGATTCGTAGCAAAATCAATGATGCTCCGGAACAGGTGTATAACGCGGGTGAGAACTTTTTTGAAGTACCTGGCAATCATCATCTTGTCAGCGCGAATGCCAGTGATACTCAACCCATGCGGATGCTGGCTGTCTTTGTCGTCGATACCGATGCAACGAACCTGGTCACGCCTGACAAAGAGTGAGACGCAAAATTACACAAAGAAGAGGAGTTATTCGGTTGAACAAGTCGGTGAACGAACGACGGAATTAACAAATGACAGATCTTTCAAGCTTTTCTAATACTACTCAGGATATACTGATGGAACGATATAAATGTCCAGTTTGTGGTCATATTTATGATCCGGCGGAGGGTGATCCAAAGTCTGGAATTGCTCCAGGAACAGCGTTTGAGAATCTGCCGGAAGATTGGAAATGTCCAGTCTGCCGCACGAAGAAGGCAAAGTTTCAACCCGTGCTACCAGAGGCTGTTTAGCGGCTTGTGCCGCAAAAGGTAATGCGTAGAACGAAAACTTACGGACGTTCAAGCCACTCTTCAACTCCCTGCGAGCTTCAGGTAAGTCACCACTCGAAGCTCGCAGGGAACATCAGTCGCATTCAGTTTTTGTTGGGCGGCTTGCAATTTGGGAGTGGAGAACATGATGAAAGTTTTTGCCGTGACGAGTAGGGATTAAGAGATGACGAGGTGTTCAGGAAGTCCGGGGAGCGATCGCTATTGCCAGCGCCAGTTCACAGCCCTAGCTTGAGAGTGGATCGAGGGTACTGATTCTACATCAGCAGAGGGTTCGCCGGACACTTGATAGCGCCAATTCACAGCACGGGGTTTGCAGGTCGATTGGGATTGAGCGGGAGTGTGGTTGAAGGTTTGACCGCGATAAATGAGTTGCATGGTGAGAGGTTCCTATAACGTGGTTTGAGAGGCGTTGCTCTGATGTACTTAGTTATAGGATTTTTCACCGGGTTGGTCGATTCTGAAAAGTTAGGGAGTTCTGCTAGATTTCTAACTTAACTTTGGAATCAGATTGACTTAACTTTTGGGAACTACTGGTGCTGAGCGGGATTTGGGCTGCGCGATCGCCCTTCCTGGCTGAACGCCCCCTGCAACGTATAAAAGCCCTGGCATGACGCCAGGGCTTTAGTTTATTGATATCGGTTTTCATAGGAGGGTTGATAATTATATCTTCGCCACGATCTGCTCTGATTCCAGATGCCAATCGGGTGATTCTCTAATCCTGCTAGTGGGTGATGGGGCGATCGCAATGAGTTGTGAAAATTTAGATTTTCATAAGCTACCGTGAGCCGGAAATTACGTCACAATTAAAGCCTTCTACCGCCCCATTCCTGCTACACTGTCATGTCAATCGATGTAACCTTTACTGCCACGCTGACCACACAACTTCAAAGATTTTCCTTTTTAGGCTATGCCATTGAGGCGGGTGCTGTCATTGTTGCGGCCATTTCCGGCATGGTTGCAGCCCATCACAAACGGCTTGATCTAGTTGGCACCTATATCGTTGCGTTTGTTACCGCATTTGGCGGTGGAACCCTGCGGGATCTGTTACTCGATCGCCGCCCCCTGTTTTGGGTTGAGCATCCAGAGTATCCCATCATTATCTTTGTTTTATCTGTGGCTTTTACATACGCTCCAGAATTCTTCTCGCCTGATCAATCGGTCGGCAATCGTCTATTCGATTTAGTAGACGCATTAGGTCTGGCACTGTTCAGTCTCTCTGGTGTTTCATATGCGCTAGCAGGGCAAATACCATACTTTGTCGCATCTCTTTTAGGCGTGATTACGGGAGTATTTGGTGGTGTCTTACGAGATATTTTATTGGCTGAAATCCCCATGATTTTTCGTACCCAAACTTCACTCTATGCAACCTGCTCGTTTATGGGCTGTTGGGGATTCCTCATTAGCTTGTTTTTAGGAGCTACTCCCACAACCGCAGCATTTATAGGCTTCACAATCACCGTCATGTTTCGCGTTATTTCCATTCAGTATCATCTGACACTACCCACCCCACGATATTTGAAGCCAAAATCCCGTTCTCATAGAGAATCTTGAGGGACAAAAAGTTTCACTCAACGTAAATTCGATGGCCCGGCCCCAGAAAGCAAAGCATCGTTCTTGAGTTTCTACCCTTGACACAACCTAGTTAACATACCCAGCAAAATGCAGTACAGGATGACGCTACAAACGGTAATGATGCTGTTCAACTCGTTCGAATCTACGACTATACTCCCCTCGCTCAGCCGAGTATCACAAACTCGTCTAACATTACTAGAGATAGGCAAACCAAAACTTCCTCAATCTATAGAGCCAATAACTAATCATCGGCTCCACTCATTCCATACCTAAATCAAAACAGTAGGAACAGAGCTGTGCATTTCCTCAATGAGCTTGTGACACCATCGGAACGCCAAGCAGTAATACAGCTAAAGGGCGATCGCAAATTGGCATGGGTTGAATGGGGGCCTGAGGATGGTATTCCGGTTTTGTTTTGCACCGGAGCGGGGATGAGTAGTTCACTTGGTTTCGGTGCAACTCATCTTCCTGCTTTGGGATTGCGGCTCATGGCAATCGACCGACCGGGATTAGGGTTGTCGGACTCTCATCCCAATAAAACCCTGTCCTCCTGGGTTGATGATGTGAGGGAGTTGATCCATGTCAGAAATCTTCATCCAGCTCTCGCCGTTGGCTTCTCTCAAGGTGCGCCTTTCGCCTTTGCCCTGGCAGAGGCAGGGTTAGTAGAGGCGATCGCCATTGTGTCAGGACAGGATGAACTATCTCATCCGAGTATCAAACCACTTCTGCACCCAGATGTGGCACAAATGATTGCGATGGTGGAACAGGATGCAGCAGCATTCGAGCAGCATTTTTCTCAGATTGCTACCTGGGAAGGACTGTGGCAGTTGATCATTAATATGAGCGCAGAGCGCGATCGCTCCCTGTATTTGCATGATTCATTTAGTCAGGCATACCAGCGTTGCCTCCAGGAAGGATTTTCTCAGGGAGCAGGGGGATATAGCCGCGATTTAGTAAATGCGATGAGTACGTGGCCCTTTGCATTAGAGGACATTACAATTCCTGTAGACCTCTGGTACGGCGGGCTAGATACCAGCCCTGTTCACTCCCCCGATTTTGGCGTGACCCTGGCTGCTCGCCTGCCACAGGCTAACCATATTCTCGATCCTGATGAGGGAGGCTCTATTCTCTGGACGCGATCGCACGAGATTCTATCAAGGCTAAAATCTTATGTGTCAGGAGTAACCAGCACGGTCGTTGATGTTGTCGCCTGGATTTGCATCAGGAATAGACAGGTTTTATGTGCCCGAACAATGGGCAAAGATACATTTTATTTTCCAGGCGGAAAACGAGAGAAAGGTGAGTCTGACTGGGAAGCCCTGAGCCGAGAAATTCAGGAAGAACTCAATGTCAGCCTGATTGCTGAAACCTTAACTGAGGTGATGGTCGTGCAGGAAGTGGCTCATGGCTATACAGAACCAACTCAGGTGACGATGCGCTGCTTCCAGGCGGACTACACAGGTGACATCATGGCCACCTCTGAAATTGAAGCGATCGCATGGTTAAGGTGCAGCGATGTAGACCGATGTGCCCCAGCTACTCAACGAGTATTGGAGTATTTGTATCAGCAGCAGTGGATTGATTAGGCGGGAGGGCTAACTTCGCACACCCGACGTTCCGCGAGCGTCGCTTCTTCCACCAAAGGCAACGCCTCAGCAATTTGTGGGTCGTTCCAACGGCTTCGATTCTGGTCTTCCAGCAGAATTAGATCGCCCCATTGTTGCGGAGGAACATGGGAAAGAGCTAACGCAGCAGCGCGATCGCATCAATGCAGAACGACGCAGGCTACCAATGATCAAACTCGAAAAGGAATATACCTTTGAAAGCCTCCTTGACTGAACATCCTACGGACGACAGGAAGACTTTGAAGACTCGCCCGCTGGGTATCCGCAGAAACCAACATACGGATCAATAAAAGCGGCAATCAAGAGCAAACCTGCGTCCCACCCGCTCGACAGCTTCACTTTTTCTGAAAGGCTGGATAGAGTGGTAAATCAGGAACATCTGACCACTGCTGACGCAGGTGCTCTAAAAGTCGGCTGGTTGTCCCGCGCAAACCAGGGAGCTGATTGAATTCTTGTGCTGTTGTAATAAATGCTTCTAAGCGCGCCAAAATCCGTTGGCGGGTAGTCGAAATTCCCCAGTTCAAATCTTTTCGTAAAGCAGTTTCACAATGTCGCGCTAATGTATTCAACATCCAGTAGCCACAAGCCCTGACTAAAGCTGTCTCAAAGATTGAATCACTCTCTACACTGGAACATCGCTTGATTAGGATCGCGCGATAGGTATTCTCCATCTGTTGCACCACAGGATTCGGTAAGCGATTAGCACACCAACAGCTAGGGAACATCATTCTGCCATACGCAATATCAATAAAAGCATGACCAAAATGACCTGTTTCAAAATCAATTAATCGTAATCCTTCACCCGTATCTAAAATGTTGTCAGGGCAGGCATCGGCATGAACATAAGCTAAAAAATCACCGGGATGATTTATAGTCTCGTTAATTAAATTTAAGTCACACAACCAATTGCTTTCAGGTTGAATTCCTAAGCGATTCAATAAGCGTTGTTGTTTAGAAATATCTATACTTTCTCGTGGGAATTGCGCCTTGGGAGCAATCTCTCTAGCAAGCGCCTCAAATTCTGCTGCTTTACCGAAGGTATCAACATGGAGTTGAGCTAAACAGGCTGCATATTGAAGCAATGCTCGTTCTGCTTGATTGCGATCGCCACCTAAAAGAGATTCAACTAATCGGGCATGATGCGGGACATCCTCCAGAATCATGAAGCCTAACTTTAGGTCGCCACCATAAAAGCGAGGACTATGCTGGTACTGATCCGATATTGTGCTTAAGAATTGGGCACCGAGCCAATCTCTGAAGAAACGCAATGTGTCCCACGAGGTCGGATTGTTTGGATTATAGGAGTTTGCTTGCACCTTTTTGATAATCAAGCTGGGGGGCAAACCAGTATCAGAGGAGCAATGACATCGTAGTAATAAATTTCTTCTTCCTCTGTTAGAAATAAACTCAACCCGCGTCAATTGAGTTGGATGATCAACCGCCGTTGAGAGTACTCGTTCAGCCGCCGCAACAATCAGCGGATCGACTCTTCTGGGCACATGAGCACAGACGAAGTTTGCTAATCGAAGCGGCAAAGCTTTTAAGGAGAACCTGGAAACCTTTCGTGCCATGTTAGGCTTGCTCATCTTTCACTTCCCTTATGACTCTGCCTAGGATTGGCACAAGCGATCAACCGGATCGCCCCGTTGATGGAACCAAGCACTGCACATAGACCCAGCCAAAGCATAACATCCGGCATGGCTCGGAATAATTGCTGGTAGTTAAAAATGCGATCGCTCGTCATCCCCACTAACCAGGGCATCGCCAGCACTACAACGAACGGGAAAAACATCCATGCGATGCCCAACACCATCTGCCATTTGGGGGTTGCGTGGATCTTGCGTTTCCACTGAGGAAGGTACAGTAGACTGCGAATCGCTAATGCTACACCAATGGCTGTTAGCATTGTCAGACTAATACCCCAGGGATTAATATTGAAACCCTCTGGAGGGAGCGTTCCGTCTGTGAGTAATTGGATTAATCCAGTTTTGATTTGCGGTAGTGCAAACGCAATCAGTGGCAATGCACTAATGTTATAGAGCAACGCAATACTGTACTTCTCATTCGGCAATACAGCAACATCTGTATAAAATACAGACAAGATACCATTATGTTGAAGTATTTGTCTGCCATTTCCCGTTGTGACAAACCATCCCATTGCATAAGAACTTTTTAATTGTGATGGTGGTTTATGCATGAGAGTTATGCTGTCTGGGGTGAGCAGTTGCGTGTTTTCAAGCTTTCCCTCGTTGCTTTGCAGAATTAGATACTTTGCCATATCCTCTGCCGTGGAAATAACGCCAGCATTGCCGCCCAGGTAGCCGGATAGTTCTTGAGCCGCAAACGGAATCGCAAACGCCATTAAATGTCCTGCTGCTAAACGATCGCCTCGTTGAAGTGCCTCAGCCATGGTTACCGCGTGAAACGTTTGGGACATCTGAAGCGGTGTGAAAATGTGCGATCGCAAATACTCCCCAAAAGATTGACCGCTAACTACTTCCACAACTCGCGCCAAGACATCATAGTTGGGGTTGAAATAGTGGAATTGAGTTCCAGGAACCGCAACAGGACGAGCATTATGGAGACTGTTTACTCGTTCTGCATTTGTTTTAGGTTGAGACTGTAGCGACTCTGAAAAGCTCAGGTCAGACAATCCGCTGGTGTGATTCAGCAAGTGACGAATCGTGATCAGGTCAGCCGCCTTACTATCCGCCAGAGTAAAGTCTGGCAGGTATTGTTTCACAGGGACATCCAAATCAAGTTGTCCAGCTTCTACTAATTGCAGCACTGCGATCGCCGTAAAGGATTTGCTCAGTGATGCGATCGGAAATTGAGTTTGTGGCGTGACAGGTTGCTGGGTGTTCGCTTTGCCATAGCCTTTGACATACATCACTTGATTTTCGTGGGTAATGGCTAAAGCTAGACCAGGGATGTGTTGAGTGGTCATCTGATGAGTGATGAAGCGATCGATTTCCGTCTCAAGGTTTGGCTGAGCAGCATTTGTCCTAAGTTGGAACGCCAACACGATCAGCATCCCTAGCAGAAGAAACCCGTAGCGTAGTCGGTGTCTCACCCTCTTTCCCATCATGGTCTTTCCTCCTAAATCCAATGCACGCCATACTGCTGAAGCGAGTTGGATAAATTCGCCGAGAGGCTCAATTAACAGAACGGATCACAGGGAATAAATGCCCCCATGATTCTCTTGTAAGCTGCCACTCAATCTAGCTCAGGCTCATCCTCCTGAACAAAATCACGGAGAAGAAATCGTTTGGTGATAATCTCCACAGCTTCCTACCCTTCGATTAATCAATACCGTATATCCAGTGTATCCAGTCTGACGTAACTACCTCATAGCAATACCAACACCACCATCCTTTGGTTTCCACAGGATCGAGCGTTCATTCTTCATGACTTGTGTTGCATCAAACAGTAAGAGCAATGAGTCATAAAAGACTTCAGCTTTTGCGAGATTATTCGTTCCAAGAATGACGTTTGTAATCATGATTGCTGAAATTTTAATGTTGAACAAATAAGATTATTATTCGGTTCCAGCAGTAATTCAGTACCGTCTGGTTCCTCTGGAAAAACAACTGTTAACCATCGATACGCTTGATGCTCCAACGATTATTGAAGTACGAGCGATCGCCAGGCCAATGATTGATCTACCGACATAACCTGAAATAGTTGCAGTACGGGTTTCCCAGTTGGTATCAGTTATGAACTTTGTAGAATTCGGTTTTAATTTGTTCGCGATCCTAAGTAGTCGCCACTAGCAGTTCCTCTGAATTATTTGGCGGACGAAGTCCATCTGTCCTTCCCGCAAAGTAGCGTTGGGCAAGCTTAGCTGCCGATACATGCTGAACCTCTCTAAAGCCCGCATCGTGAGCCAGTGCCAGCATCTCATCTGGTGTGAAGAAGCTGATAAAAGGAGTGCCGTTTGCTCGTGCCCCCTCTACCGCCCGCTCGACCCCAAGACGCACCTCAGGCTCTACCAGTTCGATCGGAAGCATGAACGACATGACGAGTGTGGAACCTGGAGCGACCCCTTGCGGGTATCTCGAAGAGCGCGCCGCAATTTGGCGCAGTGTCGTGGCGATCGCGTCCTTGCTCAGATACATGCTGACACCAGTGGATGCCACGACCGCACGCTGTCTGGAATCGAAGCCTGCTGCTTCGAGCCGCTCCCACCACGGGTCGCCTGCCTCGAAGTTGACGGGTACAAACCGTAGGAACGATGGGATTCCAAAACCAAGATCGATGAGACGCTGGCGCTTCCATTCCTGTGAACCAGGCTGATCGATCTCGAACACGAGCATACGGGATGCAAGCTCTGACCGACGCTGAGCAAAGGTATCTAGACCCGCTCCGAGAATAACGTACTGCCCAACGCCACGGGCAGCTTGTTCAGCGACGAGATCTTCGACGAAGCGGGCGCGAGCCACAATGGAGGCGCGGAAAGGTCGCGTGAACGGACTCATATCTGAACGATCGCGCCATCCCTCATCCGGAGCCACCAGCTTTAAACCAACTTCGTCTTCAAACACGTGTGGCGGCGAATCGACTTCTACGTGCAGCGCCCGCCATAAGGCGGTGCGAACCGCTGTGTTGTCTGGTACTGCTACTTGCTGATCATGCATGACGAATCCTTTAACTTTTGCCAGATCGTTTGGTGTATCAACATCAATAACATACACTTTGAGGTTTGCCTGCTGTACCTGTGATAGGAAAAGGTTGGATTATTCAGAATTGCTACATAGTCATCAGGCATTATATTGGCGTTTAAATTGTGCATATCAATGTTGTGTTTCAATTTCGCTAAATGATGTTTTAGCAAGCGCAAAACTAGAAAAATCTTTGGATCGTCACTCACTCTGTGAAACTTCTTCCATATGATCCATAGAAATATTGTACAAGGTTAAACTTACTAAACAAAAAGCAGTCAGAAATACTCGCTAAAAAGAGAATTAACTGTTATTTCAAATACTCTCAACGAGCAAATTAAAATGACTTGTATAAAGAAATTTGCTAATAGATTTACCCAGTTGGGTGATGCGAATCTTTGTATGGAAACGTTTGATTAAATAATCTCTTTTACTTGCGTAAGTCTCATTCGTAATTTGAGGAAAGTCTTTGAAATTTACTTTAATCAAAGCTTATGTTAGAAAGGCGATCGCCTTTTTATTGCTCTTGGGCATAGGGGGCTGCATACCACCTCAATCTCCACTCACTTCCTCGACTCCATCATCAAATACAAATGATGGAATTAATCTGATCGCTCTACTATTGGTGCGTAAGAACAACCTAAAAAATGAATACCGCGCTGAAATTTATCCCATTGCGTTGTTGCTGAATGGACATTATCTGGAGGTAAGCGAAGATGTAACGCGAGATCTTAAAGAGAATAGTATCCCTGATATTACCCCTGATCGTTTAATTCAGTTAAACGAGAAACGCATTATTGTGAATGCCGTTCAATCTTTTACTGTTGTCAGTAATGACCAGGAACTCGGTAACTTTCAGGTCGAGAAACCCATCATCAGCCAATTCTTCTGTTCTTCGCTCATCACGGGACAAGGTCATTTTCAGGGACAAACTCCCCTATCAGCTATTTTTGAACAAATCCCTGAGGAACAAACAAGCCAATTCAAGGGAACTGCTCGAAACCAGACATTTGATGAATCTTGGCGAACGGCGATCGCTCTCAATCACTTGCCCTCACCGTTGGCTCAACCTCCTGTAGTGTCTCAAGCCGAGGAATCTGAATACCGTCAAGCGGCGCTACAAGTCGGTAAAGATGTCATTGGGCGACTTGTAGATGGACAATCTCTACCGGGTGAGGCAGTCGTAGAAACAATACAAGTGCTTGATCTCAATCGGGATGGAACACCCGAAATCTTCGCCAATATCAAACAGGGAAGTAGGATAGATGAAAATGCTTCACAGAGTACGAATCCAACTGGTTTTGCAACCCTATGGTTGACTTACAAAAGTGGTAATCCACAACTTCTGGAAACGATTCAAGCTTCAGCTAGTGCGACAGGAATACAACGATCCCCTCATTATGAATTCCTCGGATCTGTTGATATGACAGGCGATGGGATCGAAGAAGTACTGATGAAACGAACAGATTACGAGTATACTGTCTTTGAAATCTATGAGTATAAGAACAATAGGCTTAACCGTGTTTTTAATGGTGCAGGTTTTGGTTGTTGATTTCTGTCAGGGTGGCTAGTTAACTAGAAGCACACCAGAAGGTAAAAGGTAATGCAGAGCGAGTGCGATCGCTGGTGGAACCATTCACAAAATGAATTCATAGCTGAATGGCGATCGCACACACCGAGAATATTTATTTCTTCAAACTATGGTCTATCGTTTTGGTTTAATTTTCAGTTCAATTTTGCTCATTAGTGCAGTGAGCGTGCAACCCTCTGCTTTGGCTCAATCGGCAACGACGTCGCAATTCCAGGACATCACTAATGATATCTACGCGAACGAAATTGAGCAAGCTATCACCCTGGGAATTGTTGCGGGATTTGAGGATCAAACCTTTCGTCCCCAAGCACCTGTAACCCGTGAGCAGATGGTGTCAATGGTGGTTCGAGCAATGGAACAAGTGCCACTAGCCAACAGATCCCAAACTATCAATCCGACTTTACCGACCGTTCCAACTCAGATTACGACTAATCCTTTTTCAGATGTAGACAAAACCCGTTGGAGTGCTCCCCAAATTCAGTATTTGAAAGATTTGGGTATTGTTCGGGGCTACCCGGATGGTACATTTCATCCCACTAAAACCGCGACTCGTGCTGAATTAATTGTCGTGCTACAAGCGGTTGATCGCTATTTGGTAGAGTTTCGAGGCAACTGGGATGGGCGCAGGCCCTACACCCAACCCGTTCCACTCAATTTCTCTGACATTCAAAACCATTGGGCACAAGACATAATCACGGAGATGTCTGGAAACTGCCATACCGGACAGGTTGCAACCCCTTTGAATGAGACGGGAACCCAATTTGCTCCAGATACAGCAGATCAACGAAATTATGCAGCAGCGGCGATCGTGCGAGAGGTGCGATGTTTGAGTATTCCTGCTATTCCGTCTTAAAAAGTAATGTGTACTTTACTATAGCAATCGAGGGGTTAGTTAGGACGGGGTGCAGGGGTGGAACTCCTGGCTGGGCACAGCCCCCATACCCCATGTCCTAACCATCTCAACGGTTGCTACAAGTGGGCGTAATTAAAAACCGGGGGAGTTCCCCTCTAGGGAACTCCCCCGGTTTTTATAACACGGTTTAATTATTACTTCGGCAATATCTGAGACTACCTAAACCCCAAAAGCTTTATGGTGGGGGGCGCGCTAAGCGCGCCCCCCACCATAAAGCCTATTAAATTGCCGAGGTAATAGGGTTACTTAAATCTTGCACCTTTCTTAATAAGCGGGTTTGGGCGGTGCGTAGCGCCGCCCAAACCCGCACCATTTGCAGGAGCGCTTCGCGCTCCTGCAAATGGTGCAAAATCTGAGGTTACCTACTTACTAAGTTTTATAGCAAACAGCAAAAGGATACTCATTGAGCGGCGCTGTTACCATAAATTCTGTTTCTGCCATTCATTTTCGCCGCATAAAGCTGCTCATCACACATCATGACAATCATTTCTGGATTGCGTTGTTCCGTGACTTGCTCAACGGTTTGAACGCCAATCGAAACGGTCAAATGATTGGAGACAGATGAAGTGAGATGTGGAATCGATAATTTACTCACTCCATATCGGATCTTCTCTGCCAAAAACATCGCTCCCTCAAAATCAGTATTGGGCAGAATACAAATAAACTCTTCCCCTCCATAGCGTGAAACAAAGTCACCAGGCCGTTGTGGAATCTCTTTGAGTACACCCGCAACTGCTCGTAAACAGCTATCGCCTTTTACGTGGCCATAGGTATCGTTATACAGTTTGAATGCATCGACATCAATCAAGATTAAGGAAAGTGGCTCTCCAGATCGTTGAGCACGTTTGAATTCTGCTGTGAAGTGCTGATCGAAATGACGTCGATTGAAAAGGCCTGTCAGACAATCTTCATGCGCCATTTCCGAGAGTTTATGATTGATGGTTTCGATTTCAGTTGCAGATGTTTCTACCAAACGATGAAGCACCCGTAGAGTTTTAAGCTGTTTTGATTCTTCTTCCGTGATGAGTGGCTTTAACTCACTCATCAGCGTTGAATGTTCGGTTCCATCTAGTTCGGCTAGAGTAAGGACGGTCATGGTTTGACTGAAGAACAAACATTTCCCGGTGGGATGTGTGAAATACTCACCGTAGGCAAAGAAACCAGCCGTAGTTGCCAGCTTAGAAATAGGCGCAATTTCAATATTAATATCCTGACCCAAAATCCATTTTCGCGAAACACAGGAATAGATGAAAGCAACTTGTGCAGGATGCGCTCTCAACGCATCAAAGGTTTGTTTGGCTGCGATCGCCAGTAAACCTGCATGACAAAAGCCAAACTGAACCTGCTCACCCGAATGAAAGGAATGAATATAATCAAACGAGCCATCGTCATTCACACCACGGGCATGAACCGCCATCGGAATGCCATCTCGCTCGATGACTAACGGAAAGTCTGCGGCGGCCAAGGGCAGTCCTTCCACAACTTCTGGCCCTAAATAATGGTTATACAACTCAAGGGGCGATCGATTATCGATGCTGTAAACGCGTGACCCTACAGCTTTAGTAATGGTTAGTTTTTTCCCAATCGGCACCCAGCTCAGGTTGTAGCTGTTGTGCACCGAGAGACGTTCTCCCGATAGAGATGCCGCAACCGCACCATGCTCGATAATGCCGTTTTCAGTAAACACATAGGAAATCACGCCATGCCCGTTGTCACCCGCTTGCGCCCCAGCAATCACGGTTTTGGGAAACTCTTCATAAAGGGCTGACAGCAATGCCGTCGCATCAATGGTGCGCCCATCTTTTAAGCCACAGCCCAGCAATATTAGTGCCTGAGGGGGGACAGAAATCAAATCACGCGCTAATGTTTTTCCATCTTGCCAAAGATCGCCACAGTAATCGACGAATGTTGTTCGAACAGTCGTGGAATCAAAAAAACAGAAATTTACGACGACGGTATTGTCTTCCACATTGGCATCGACAATCTCACCAGCCGTTGTCGTTCCAATAATAGGAACTCCCTGAAACACATCCTTTATGTCGTCCAGGATTCGCTCAATTTCTGTCTTCGTAATCCGGCCAGAAAAAACCTGAATCAGTATCTTTTCATGGGGATGTTGCTTAAAGCGCCGTTGAACCTTTAAGAGATCGGATTTCTGAGAATATTGAATATTAAGACTCGTAATCATCCAACCCAGTCCCCTAGCCAAATGTAAAAAATCTGAGCCACCTGTACTTAATCTTACAGGTACCAACGCAACTTGGCGTTGAGGACAATAGGCCAGCAGCAATTCTCAGTATGCAGATTAGCGGCAGTGCAAGCTCGCTGTAGGCAAGCTAGTACTGCCGCTAACTGCGGGTTTACTGCGCCCGTCGGGCGCAATAAACCCGCAATTGGTTTCAAATGAGAATTGCTGATAGGCCAGGTGGGATGTCAGGTAGAAGAAGCCAGCCAGGATTGACATCTAAGCAGGATGAAGATTCTAAGACTCCTCCAATGATGCAAATTGCTGGCAGGGCCAGTTCGCCTGCGGTGAGTTTGCACTGCCACCGATGCGGGTTTACTGCGTTCACTGAGCACACCAAACCCGCAATCGGTTTCAAAAGGCGATCGCATTATTTGGGATGGCGATCGCATTATTTGGGATGGTGAGGGCCGTGATGTCATCTGGGGAACGATGCCCTTTGCCACCAACCCCGAATTTAGGTCGAATGCTGGCGATCGAATTGAGTGAGCGCGATCGCCGCTATTAACAACACAATTGCAAATACTCTAGATACATTTAAAGGATGTTCTGGCACACCCAGCCAACCAAATTGATCAATGATTAATGACAGCACCATTTGACTACAAACAACTGCTAATGTTGCTGTGGTTAACCCTAATTTAGGAACCGTTACCGTACTTAAACTGACAAATGCCGCGCCCAAAAAACCGCCTAGGAAGGCCCACCAGGGAACTGTAGAAAATCGCTCCACATTGGGTAATTTGAAAATACCTAATCCGAGTAAAAGTGTCAAAATACTGAACCCAATCAAGAAGTTAATTGCTGCTGCCGCAATTGGAGACTGAAGGGTTTGTTTCAAACGAGCATTGGCCGCAGATCCGATTGCCAAAAAACTTCCTGCCGATCCTGCTCCAAGCATTGCCAATAAAATATCCATACGATAGCAACCTTACGTTAATTGAGAGAATGGTGAATGAAAAAAGCAAACCGTGAGTGATAATGGATTACTGTGTGAGAAAGAAAAGCGCAACGGCTAATAGCCCCACAGCAATACGGCGATGACGAGTAAGACGGTGTTGCGGCATTCCTAACCAGCCAAAATGATCTGTGATGATACCTGCGATCGCCTGCCCTCCAACCACAAACCCTAAAGTCAGTGTTGCGCCCAATATAGAGACGAAGTACGCGCTGGATGCAATGTACCAAGCTCCAAATATTCCACCCATAAAACTCCATCGGGGCGCTTGACCCAAAGTATGCCAATCGAGATGACCAAACTGTCCGGTTAAAAGCAACGCTACCAGAGCAAGTAAGCCGATCAGATAGGACAAGTCTGCTGCTAAAGGAGCAGACTGAAGCGATTGCGCTAGTTGGGCATTGACGCTGGCTTGAATGGGCAGGAGTGCTCCACTCAATAATGACAACAGAAGGTAGAAACAAATTTGACAGCGCAACAAGATATTCCGAGAGCGGAACAAGGGAAAAAAAGTCATAATTGTAACCGTGTAGGGGGTTGAACAGTTGGAAGAACTGAAGCTGAATGAATGAACGGCTAAGATCGTGGATAAATTAAAACCAAATTTTTAATTTTGGAACGTTCGTCTCAGCCGAACATTCCAAAATTAAGTTTCAGATTTTATTAAATCCACGATCCTCAGGAAGTAGCCTGGCAACTGAAGTTGCAGCTACCTGAATGAAGCCTGACTTCGTGGACTGGTGCGTTTGCAAACAGCGAAGGCAGGGTTTGTTCGAGCCACTGCGGTTCTAACGGCCACTTCCCCAACCGTTAGAGTTATTTAAGTAGGCAAGCCTAATTAAACCAAACCCAGAAAACCGGGGGAGTGCCCCTCCGGGGCACTCCCCCGGTTTTTCTATCTAATATTTAACTGTGCCCACCTATTTATCTTGATATCAAGATAGTTTAGCTAAAGATAAAAGTCAAGAATCTTGACGTCAAGATATAATGCCCCTATGAAACACGATCGCATTGATAAAATTCTGGAACAATGGCAGCACGAGTTGCCCCAGTTAGACATCTCGGCTCTGGCGGTGACTGGGCGAGTCATGCGCATTGCTCGGCTACTCGAAAAACATCGGGAAACGGTGCTGGCTGAGTATGGGTTAAACGTATGGTCGTTTGATGTGCTGGCGACGCTGAGGCGACAAGGCCCACCCTATCAGCTTAAGCCAACTGACCTCTACGGGTTGTTAATGCTGTCTTCAGGAGCGATGACGAACCGGATCGATCGCTTGGAACAAGATGGTGTAGTTGTTCGTATTCGTGATCCGGACGATCGGCGTAGTGTGAGTGTTCAACTAACTCCTGAAGGAATCAGTTTGACAGATAGGGTCATGCCTGTGTTGTTTGAACGAGAAAAGCAATTTTTAGGGCAATTTACCAAGACAGAAACGCAGGCGTTGACAAAATTGCTGCGTCAGTTTCTACTGTCTTTTGATGCAACTGGTACAGGACAATAGCTTAAATCTTACATCTTGCTCAACTTAGACGATTTCTTTAACAGGTTCTTGAGAAGTACAGATGAGTCAACAGGAAACAATATACATCTTAGGGTCCGGAGCAGTTGGTTTTTCACTGGCCGTCTATCTGGTCAATGCCGGGAAGAATGTAGTTGCGGTTCGAACCAGCAGAAACGATGTACCGAAAAGCACTATTGCTGTAACCGTGCATAACGATGAAACCTTCATTCGTGCTGCTGTAGAAACCATTTCTCTATCCAATCTAGCGCGTCTGGATGGAACGATCGTCATCACAAGCAAGTCGTATGCAAACAAAGCGATCGCTTTGGCACTAAAAGACAAAGCGGCAACAGGCCCGATCGTGATTATGCAAAACGGAGTTGGGGTTGAAACGCCGTTTCTGGATGCCCAGTTCTCTTCAATCTATCGATGCGTTCTCTATGTAACCAGCCAGGCGACATCTGAATATGACTTCGTCACTCGTCCGGTGACGGCTTCTCCAATCGGAATCATCAGCGGTAATGAGACAGAGCTTCAGACATGCGTTGAACAGTTAACCACACGCGAATTCCCATTTCGCTCAGAAGCAAATATCCAGCGAGAAATCTGGAAGAAGGCCATTATAAATGCTGTCTTTAATTCCATCTGTCCTTTGCTAAATGTGGACAATGGCATATTTATTCGGAGTGAAGAAGCGGCAGATCTCGCCAGGGATATTGTTCAAGAGTGTGTGATGCTGACGGACAGGCTCAATTTAGAGTTAAGTGAACGTGAATTAATAGAACAAATGATGCTAATCAGTAAACGATCTGATGGTCAACTTATATCAACTCTGCAAGATATTAGAATGGGTAGACCAACAGAAATCGAGTCTTTAAACCTTGAGATTTCCCGTGTTGCCGCTTCCATGTACCCTGAACTCCATCTTCCGAAAGTTGAGCTTTTAGGAAAAATGATAGTAGCCAAGTCTTTACAGCAGAGTAGTAAGGGATTTTAACGTGGATTTGATAGCGCCAGGAGCTACAGCTATGATTCAATATTTCTTGATTAAGAACCCAATTATAGTGAAGGCGAGCGACTTTGCCGCTCGCCTTCACTATAATTGGGTTTTGGCGCGTTAACCGAGAAGTATTAAGCTGTGATTGATAGATGAATTTTGTTCTATAATCCGGCTTGTTTGTTTTGTCGTTGCTCTAATTTCTGCATTGCAAATAGAGCAATACCAATTAACACAAACGAGAAAACAGTCGTTAATGTACCAAGGGCATAAAGAGCAGGGGATGTGACATTGGTCGTCATTCCGAAGATTTCGAGTGGCAGAGTGTTGGTTTCACCAGAGATGAGAGATGTACGGGTAAACTCATCGTAAGAGAGTGTGAACCCCAGCAGCCCAACCCCAATTATGCTAGACGCGATTAAGGGAAACACAATGCGCCAAAAGGTTGTGCGATCGCTTGCTCCCATGTCTCGTGCGGCTTCTTCATAAGCTGGATTAAAGCGACCAAAAATGCCTAGCATGATCAGGAAGGCAAAGGGTAATGTCCAGGTTAAATGTCCTGCCAGGGCGGAAGAATACCACTGAACAGGCAGGTTGAATAAACTAAAAACAACACCGATCCCTAATGAAACCAAAATGCTGGGCACAATTAAGCTGGAGATGGTTAAGTAAAATACCAGCGTTGATCCTCGAAAGTTTGACCGAAATGCTAATCCTGCCAAAACGCTGAAGACAACCGTGATGATCATGACAATGAGGCCCAGCGTAAATGATCTACCAAATGCCTCTACAAAGTTACCGATGCGCTGTTGTCCAAAGACTGCACCAATCCAATGAAAGCTAAATCCGCGCATCGGGAAGGTGAGTTGTCCTTCTGGCCCCTGAAGCGATAACAGAAAAACGGCGATCATGGGGCCGTAGAGAAATAGAACAAACAAGGCAAAGAAGCCTGTTAAAAGATGGGCGGAGAAGGACGTTTTCTTGGTTTCTGCCATAATTGAAATTTGAGGAAAGAGTGAGCTAATCCATTAGTTGCCATTGTCATTTGTCATGCGCCACAACTAGATTTGCTTGCGGATATCCACAATTCGCAGAATCCCAAACACAATCAGAAGCGTAATAGCGAGTAACACAACAGCGTTGGCGGCAGCCATTGGGTATTGCAAGCTGTCAATTTGGTTTTTGATTAAATAGCCGACCGAAGATGCCTTACCGCCGCTCATAAGGCGCATGGTGGCAAATTCACCCATGACCAGGGTAATGACAAAGATAGATCCGATCGCAATTCCAGGAGCCGCTAATGGCAAAATAATACGCTTTTGAATGTCAAACGCAGAAGCCCCTAAATCCTCAGCGGCTGAAATCAGAGCACGATCAATCCGCATCATGCTATTGAAAATGGGAGCAACCATAAACAGGGCATAGAGATGTACCATCGCCAGCACAACTGAAAAATCAGAGAAGAGAAAGATCTCAACGGGTTGATTCGTAAGATGCAGCCCCATTAACGCCTGGTTGAGCAACCCTGCTCGACCTAAAAACGGAATCCACGAGATCATGCGAATGATATTGGATGTCAGGAAGGGGACTGTACAAACCAGAAACCAGACGGTTTGCCATTTCGTGCTCTTGATGCGAAATGACAAATAATACGCGACTGGATAGCTAATGACAACACATGCTAGCCAAACCAGGAAGGCAAACTTAAATGTGTTGAGATACGTCTTGAGATAGACAGGTGATGAAAAAATCCCAATGTAGTTGTTCAGCGTAAAACCAGGAACAGACGTAAATCCGTTGAACTTCCAGAAGCTAATAACAAAGATGGCCAGAATTGGCAGAACGAGCGCGAATAGAAACGTGAGGGTTTGCGGTGCAACCAAAAGATAAGGTCGAAGATGGATGGATGCACGTTGCTTGGGAGCGATCGCCTGTGCTGGTGTTTGATCTAAAGTGCCTTGCATAAAAAGAATCTCGCTAACTACGCCACAACAAATTCAGTCCACTTGTAGACGAGGTACACCTGTTCATTCATAAACGAGTTCCAGCACACAATATTGCTCACTCGGTCATTAAAGCTACCACCATCTCGGACGGTACCCGCCGAATCAATCTTTTTGCCGTAGGGATCAGCAATGTCGATCGCAGCGGCTTTGCCTTCGTACCAGAAATCCCATTCTTCGGGTTTCATAAACTTGCGAGCGGTTGTTGGCGTCGCGCTATAGTAGCCTTGACGGCTCAGAAACCCACCGAGCCAACCATCCAGTACCCAGTTGAGGTATTCATAGGCGGCATCAAGCTGAATGCCAGCAAGGTTTTTGGAAAGCCCCATCCCGCCGCCCCAGCCGCGATAGCCTTCTTTAAGCGGTGCGTAGATGCAGGGTAATCCTCTCGATTTCACGGCCGTTACAGCAGGTGACCACATGGATTGCAAGATCACTTCGCCAGACGACATAAAATTTACAGCTTCATCAAAGCTCTTCCAAAACGCACGAAACTGGCCTGCCTGTTTTTGCTCAATCAAAATCTTGGTGACTTTATCAAGTTCTTCGCGGGTCATGTTGCCTTTATCGCCAAAGGTCATTAACCCTTGGGCTTCTGTCACCATAGCGGCATCCATGATGCCAATCGAGGGAATGTCTAGCAGTGACGTTTTGCCTCTAAAGTCTGGATCGAATAGCTCCGCCCAGGACTCGATTTTGCGACCGACCAAATCAGGCCGATAGCCCAATGTATCGGCCCCATATTGATAGGGAACGATCGTTGCCCAATCGGTCGGGCTTGTAGAGAATTCAGTTGAGTCTTGATCCTTGAGAAACATCACTTTACGCGGTGCTGTTCCTTGCGAGGTGTTTACCTTCGCACCCGGAGCTAATTCACCTGTCGTAAAAATGGGGGTAATGGCATCAAATTGCTTGAGTTTCCTAAGATCAATAGCTTGCAAATTGCCCGATGGAATGACGAGGGGTAGAGCAAAAAATTCTCCATCCCAAATGTCGTATTGTTTGGGTTGAGTAATGCCAATCTGGATTACTTCTGCTGTACTGAGCGCTCGCATCTGGACTTTAAAGCCCAGATCTTTTTCGGCTTGCTCTCGAATATCATTGCTTTGAGCGGCTCCAGTACCGACTGTACGGAGAATAACATCTTTGATTTTGTTCGCGAGAACTTCGGGACCCTGAGCGGGGTTATTGGGAGTACCGCTAGGAGCCTGGGCCTGGGGGACTGAACAGCGAGCTGAGGCGATCGCGGCTCCAACGGCCAACCCCCCTCGAATGAAGTTGCGTCGATTGAGTCTGGACATAGATTAAAAGCTCACAAGTTTAATGAGGGAGAAACACACAATTGCCTTCTGACCAACGCAGCGTCACCAGTTGACCTTCAGAGTAGGAACAGGTTTCCCAGGTTGTTGTCGGCGTTTTGTAGAGCAGTTCCTTTCCTGTTTTTTCTTCCATCAAAACAACACGAGTGACGTAACCTGTCATTTCAATAGAAATAATCCGAGCCGTAATATGATTGGCTCGATGGGTTGGTTTCTCGTCTGCTTGATAGGGGTAAGGCTCTATCTGCATCAAGTCTGGACGAACTGAACAGGCAGCTTCAGAGCCGAGTGGAATCGCATGTCCGCGAGCGTAGAGAGATCCAATCCCGTTTACGTCCAACTCAATAATATCCATGCCAGTGCCCGGATCAGGCGCACAATGATGCACCTTTCCCTGGAAGATGTTATTGTCGCCCATAAACTTAGCAACAAACTGTGACGCAGGCGTCTTGAACATCTCTGAAGGCGTTGCTACCTGATCTAAGTGACCATGACTCATCACAACAACCATATCTGAGAGTGAGAAAGCTTCTTCACCGTGGTGCGTGACTTGCACAAATGTCATTCCAAATTGTTTTTGAATCCGACGCAACTCCGTTCGCATTTGTACCCGCAAGTTCTCATCCAAGGCGCTGAGAGGTTCGTCTAACATGAGCACTTGCGGACGTGTCACCAGCGCTCGCGCTAAAGCAATCCGCTGTTGCTGTCCTCCGCTCAACTGGCTCGACTTACGATTCGCCAGATGACTCAAGCCAACCAATTCCAGCATTTCGCCTACCCGAGCTTTGCGCTCACTTTCTGGAAGTTTGCGCATTTCCAGACCAAATTCAATGTTTTGCCAGACGGTCATGTGTGGAAATAGCGCATAGCTCTGGAACATCATGGATGTATTGCGTTTAGCGGCTGGAATGTCATTCACACGGCGATCACCAATCAAGATATCCCCCCCAGAAATTTCTTCGTGTCCAGCAATCATTCTCAGGACTGTCGTTTTACCGCAACCACTCGGCCCCAGCAAGCAGCAATAATAGCCTGCGGGGATGTCCAAAGTAATGTTTTCAACCGCTGTAATTGGCCCATATTTTTTAGTCACATGTCGCAGTGAAACTCCAGCCGCTGCATCCGCTAAAGCACTTTGAATGCTATCTGTTACCCGATCTGCTGGGCTAGTTCTATTGAGTAATTTTCGTTGTGCGTCCGTAGTCATGGCATCCCTTATACAAACTAAGCAGTGTGCAAAAACAAACAGATCGGCAGGTCCATAAACCGTATTGAAGAATGACAAAATCCCGCAATTGAAAAATGATATTCATTCAATTGAAGAGAGCTACACTTCAAGCTGCTTATACCTTCGATCGCGATCGATTCAGAACAAAAGAATAGTTAGCGTACTGAATAAAAGTTCTTTGGCATTTGACAAGTCTCATCAAAAACGCTCTTCCTGATCTCAAGTTTGCATTTCAAATCTAATTAGTCAGTGATTGAACCCAATTAACCTTGATAGCTAAGATTATTTTGTATTTCTGCTCACACTTTTTATTTTGTTCTGAGCAATTAATAGAGTGGCGATCGCAATTTTGTCTAACGATGGGATGATTTTAATTGAGTTGCGAATCTACAAATTAGCAGCAATCAAGCAACGAGTAAAACTTGTCTCAATTGATCATTCATCCCAACGCTAAAGACGAATTTATTCGGTGAAGAAAGTCAATTTTGCAAATAATTGCAAAATTGGTTTACATTACTTTACGTACATGACAAGCTCAAACTGATGGCGACAGAAGGTAGGGGTAAAGCCCTTGCTGGGAGGCAAGTTCCTACACCTGCCGTTCATAATCTACTTGTGAACGATATACGCTATATCAGGTCAAACTATCTAAGATCATAGTTTAACCAGCAGACCGTGGATTTATTAGAACCCAATTCTTGGGAGGGGAGTGCGCGGCTAAGCCGCACACTCCCCTCCCAAGAATTGGGTTTTATTTAATTTGTGATCCTAAGGAGTTTTGTTTGCCATTATCTAAACATCGTCTTCGTCACAGTTAATGATTGGTCATTTTTCTAGATCAAATTTTTGACAAGATGCTAATGCTTCGTATTCAAACTACAAAGCAAAATCCAGATGTTTTAGAAGTCAGACTGGAGCATCACAGAATTTATGAAGCCCTTTTTCAACGCGATATAGAGACTGGAGTAAAATCTGTGAGAGAGCACTTGACTGCAAGTCAGAACCGAGTAACCCAGGAAGTGATTTAGATGCAGCAGGCAATCCAAAACAGTCTCTCTGAAAGATAATCAGGCAGAGTAAGACAGCGTCATCAAAGACTCTTCATTCTTCTGGGGCAAAGTCATCTGGCGATCGCCTACTCTGCGAACTCCCCTTACGGTCAAGCAGATCTGCTTGCTTGATCCAGTTGTAAATGGTGCCATGGCTAATTCCGGTGATTCGCTCAATCTCACGTAGCCCTAATCCTGTCCGGTACATTCTAATGCAAATTTGCTTTGTATCGTCAGAATATCCTCTGGACGCATAAGCGTCTACATACTGACGACCACAAGGTTTACATCGATAATTTTGTTTGCCCCGTCGATGTCCGTTTTTCTGAAACTGCTCTGATCCACAGTTTGGACATTTCATGAAACTGGGTTGAACTTTAGCGGTGTATTGCAGTAAAACCATGGCCAAAATCAGACTCCTTGGTTGCAGACATAAATGTTGAAGCTCTGGAAAGCGCGTCAATAGGGTTAGTTAGGATTCTAAATCGTATGCCGTTTTTACATACTATAATTGTATACAAAATTTGTATGCTTTATGCCGTGTTCAATGATACGAATTTTTATGTGGCTGCGTGGTGTGTAATTAGTCCACAGCAATTAAGCCATTCTCTTAATTTTTTTGATCATTCTCGGCATTTTGCGTGAGGACGCTTAGACTGAGAAAAATTTGTATCAAAAGACACGTTCAACGATGCCCTTCCTTAACAGTTCAGCGATCGCCCTCTCTGTTGTTTTTTCCGTCCTACCTATTCATTTACCTCAACTGTCAAGTTCAGCCGCGATCGCCCAAACTCAACCGTCTCCCAGCGATCGCAGAACACGAGCCCTGCAACTCTTTGTGCAAGCCGACTCATTACGCTCCGTTGGTTTGCCAGAAGTGGGGGATGCATTACAAGAAGAAGGGCTACAGATGCTACAGGAGATGGGGGAGCGGCTTAAAGAAGCTGAGATTTTAGTAGGCATTGGCAACACAAGGCGCTTAAGTGGCCAACTTCAGGAAGCGTTGTCTTTTTACCAAAGAGCTTTAGCGATTTATCAAGGGCCGATTATTTCTCCAATTGATCGCTATCAACAGCTTGAGCGAGCCTATGAAACGGCCAATACGATTGGCAGAGTTTATCAAGCGTTGGGGCAATACGATCAGGCCCTCGCCGCATATCAGCAGGCGATCGCTCTGGCGCACAGAGCATCGAGTGACTTCGTACCGCCTGAAGTTTTGACCAATATTGGTACGCTTCATCATCTGGCAGGGCGACCCGAACAAGCGTTAGCGGCTTATCAGCAAGCTCTACCTCACTATCAGCCCATTAGAGCGTATTCAACCCAATTTATGAACCAATTAGGGTTGCTATATCAGTCTCAAGGCCAGTTTGAATCGGCGTTGGCAGCTTATCAAGAGGGATTAGCAGCCTTAGAAGAAAGAGATCCGGGAATACAGCGGTTGATTGATCGGGTGTTAACTCTGGAGAATATCAGCAGTCTCTACCAGGCGCAGGGTCAGACAGTACAGGCTGAAACTTATGCACAACAGGCACTCGACGCTTCGTTAGGGCCAACGGGATATCGCGATGACATTGGTGTAGGAGCTAATGAGGCTCAGCGAGCTAACATTCTTCAAGAAATTGGCAGTTTCTATTTAGCAGAAGGACAGCTTGATCGCGCTAAAAGCTACTTTGACCGTTCACTGGCGATCGCGGCCAGTGGGTCCCATGATTCGTATACCGAAACGAATATCTTGAATTCTATTGAGATAAGCTATCGGCAGTTAGGGCTAATTGAACAAACGATACCCTATCAGCAGCGCAGGGCTGAAGTTTATCGGAACATGGGGATATCGCTTGAGGCCAGTACGGCCCTCCGGATATTAGGAGAGACATACCAGCGACTGGAGCAATGGGAGCCTGCACTGGCAACCTATCAGCAGGCGATGTCCAGCTTTGAACGCTTTTATGAAGAATATGACATGCGGGATAGTGAAACTGACAAGATCCGGTTTCAAATGGGCACCATCTATCAGGCACAGGGAAAACCTGAACAAGCGTTAACCACATATCAACAAGTATTAGCTGCTGCTCAAGCCTCCTCAAACCGAGAATTACAAGCTCAAGTGCTGCAACAGATTGGCAGGTTATACGAAGCGCAGGAACAGATGGACCAGGCACAACCGTTTTACCAGCAGGCCGCAGACCTTCGAGAGCAAATTATCGCAGAGCTACAAAGTCTGCCCATGCCGACAGTCTATTGGTAATTTTTCAAGAGTTTATCTACAGCGTTTTTCAATCGCTTGAAATCAGGTTATTTTTGCGAGAATCCCGCTCTGCACGGTTCTCGCAAGAATAGCTATGGCTTACTCAAGCACAAAGCGTCGCAATTTGATATTACTCAAAATTATGGGCAAATCCGATAGTCAAACAGTTACTCGTAATTTCTCTGAGCTATTCAAAGCTTCAAGCGCGATTTCAGGCTTTATACGGATTTCTAATACTGCTACGGTGGTGCATCCTCTAAATAGTTGGAGTTAAATGCCGGATATCACTTAGAAATTTATTAAAGTTCTAAGAAGATTACCCCCCGTTGCAACATAACACCCGTATTACTTCTTATTAGAACGTCTTCGGTCTTAGTTGCAATCATCCTATAACTCCGAACATTTAACTTCCTGCCCAAACAACCAGTAGAAATTATGGCTAACGTGAAGCGAACCGTTTATCTTCTGACTGAGCAACAGCGCGATGCTCTAGTAAATTACCTCCAAGATCGACCTTTCCGCGAAGTTGCATCTGGAATTCAGTTTCTGATCAATGCTCCCACAGCAGTCCTGAATGTAGAAAGTCCCGATGAAGAACAGTCTACTCAAGATGGAGCTGTCACATCTGAATCATCCACATTAGAAGCAGTACCAGCGATCGCAGAGCCTGTTCCTGTCTAAAGACTAGAATATTTGATCTGATCCAAGACTACAAGAGTGCGTTGTAACCACATGAGCTGCGGTTACAGCGCACTCTCTTTAGGCGTTCAGTTAAAACACTAAAAAATAGTTAGATTGCGAGAAGCGTTCCCGCAGATCGAAAGGCTTCTGTAGATTCTTTAGCAGTAAGTAGGTAGGCAAAATTAAACATTAGATAGAAAAACCGGGGGAGTGCCCCGGAGGAGCACTCCCCCGGTTTTCTGGGTTTGGTTTAATTAGGCTTGCCTACTTAGAAGATTCAGTGGCATTAACCTGTTCATCGTCAGGAACACTTCGTAGAAACACAAACCTTCAATTAACTATAAAATTTGGCCTCATGTGCATCAGTATCCAAATTTAGTCTTACTCAAGCCAGGGATACATTTGCTGTTCTTAACAAGATGACAGCCCTGAGTTTTTCTTTGAGCGCTTAAAAATAAGAATAAAGAGGATGTCCGATCGTCTTGTGAGACGCTATCTGCTGTTGAGGTCAATGCTTGCTGCAATTTTTAGGTAAGAGGCGTGCCTCTTGCCTGACGCTCTCTCAAAGCAGTTACACCTGCAATGGGCTTATCACAGCCTGCTCAAAAGAATTACGCTTGGGTTGTCACCCGCAGATTTACTTACAATTATTCGTCGATCGCCAAACAAATCCGTAGAAAAGGGCAAGATAGCTGCCTGAAAACCTTGTATTTCTATTGCTGGGGAGATCTAACATTAGAGCCTCCTCATTACTCATATCTCAACTGTATTCAGTTCAGATAGATCATCTAAAGTGCTTCTTGTGATGCATCTATTCATCAAAAACACATAAAACAAACTCAGACTATTACTGGCTAGAAGCAACCGCTATTTCTTGCAATCATTTGAACTTGCTGAAAGACAAGCGGTACAAGCCCAATCTCTCGTCTTCATATCTCTTTATATCCCGTTCATCCGTCTTAGAGTTAGTAGGTTTAATGAGCACCAACAGCGACCATCCCATCCTTGGTTCCGATAACCAACTACTTCAAATCAACCCACTCGAAACTTCACCTCTTCTACCAGGTCTACTCACACCGCAGAAAAGCGCAAGTTCGATTGACTCATCGACGATCTGGATACCATCGGTACCAGCCAATCTAGAGCAGGCCCTTGATTTTACAGGGGCCATTATTTCGTTTGGGCCAAATCTAAATGATTCACTCAACTATCAAGACAGTAGCCCTCTATCTATCCACACGGGTGAGTGGTTGGTCGGTCAGCATCAATCTACAGATATACTGACCAATCCTGGTAATCTGACCAGAAAACCGTTTCAAGAAGTTGTATTTGTCGATCCAGGTGTAAAAGATTATCAACAGATTGTCGAAGACATTGTAGATGGCATCAACCCATCTGCGGAGGTGATAATCCTTGACGGTACACGGGATGGCATTAGCCAAATTAGTGAAGTATTAAGCCAAAAACAGGATATTCGTGCTGTTCACTTAATTTCTCATGGTAATGAAGCTGCACTTCGTCTAGGTACAACTACCCTTACCGGAAACAACTTATCGCAATACGCAGAGCAACTTCAGGGATGGAAAGCGGCTCTGACTGATACTGCTGATATTTTTCTATACGGTTGTGATGTTGCGTCTGGGCAGGATGGACAATCATTTGTAAATCGTTTAGGACAACTTACGGGAGCAGATGTTGAGGCGTCAGACGACTTAACAGGTGCATCTAATCTAGGTGGCGATTGGGATTTAGAATATGCCAGTGGCACCATTGATTCCACTGCTTTAAACATAAACTATAGCCATGTTCTTTTGACTCCGATCACGCTGCAAGAACTCTATGCAGCTTGGCAGTCTAACAGTTTGCCAGATCTGGACTCCATTCAACTCACTCTGGATGGCAATTCTATTTTCAATGGCACACTAAACGCTGACCTGAGTGATCCAACTGTTCTTCGTCTGACGGGCAGTAATCTAACGTCTTTCGTTGGTGCAGGAGCAACCACTGCAACTACTGATGATGATACAGGTTTAACCGTTGCAAATGTTGGTTTCGATTTACTGCTGAATGCGGATTCAACCTACTCATATGCATTTACAGGTCAGGCATCTTTAACGGGCATCACGGGTTTAACCTTAGCTAGTGATTCAATCACAGCCTCAGGATCGCAGGCAGGAACGGTTGTCAATCTGTCAAATTTCCAATTTGGCATGGGTAGCGCAGCCAGCCTCAGCGGCAGTGCGCTGACCTACTCAACTCAAAATAACCAAATTACGTTTTCTGCAACAGATGCATCTGCTTTAATTGGCTATGGGGCCGATACGCAGACGACTAACGATGACATGGGGTTGGCGATCGCTCACGCCAATTTCGAACTCACGTCTACCTCTGGACAACCCTACACCTATACTCTCAGCCAGGGTAGCGTATCGTTCAACGGTCTTTCAGATCTCACGTTTTCTGCTGATAGTATCACTGCTACAGGAGATGCCAACAGCACGACAGTTACAGTGAATGACTACTCCCTGGACATGGGGGCGATCGCTCAAGTTCATGGAAGCGCTCTTAACTTCAATGTCCAGCAAAGTAATGGTGATACAACAGTTAGTCTCAGTAGTGCAAATACATCTGCCTTTGTCGGCTATGGATTAACCACACCTGATAGCACAGATGATGTCGGTATTGGCATCAGTGATGTCGGCTTTGCTTTAACGCTCAACTCTGACAAGACCTACGACTACCATCTGGACAAGAGTGCCACTACGCAACTCACCGTCCAAGGTCTTCCTGCGGGAGCGATGCAGTTCGCTCAAAATGCAGGAGCACTTCTCTCCTCCATCGTGGGCACCAAAGCTGGAGTCACCCTGACGCTCAACAACATCGACTTGAGCCTCAGTGACTATGCCAAGTTGAGTGGCAACCTCGAACTAAAGGTCATCAAAGATGAGACAGGCGTTCACTTCTCGCTGATTGGCAGTGACATTGATGCGTTTGTTGGCTATGGACTAAGCACCCCAGACACCAGTGATAATGTCGGTATCGGCATCTCTGATGTCGGGTTCAGCTTCTCCCTCAACTCTGACAAGACCTACGACTATCACCTGGACAAGAGTGCCACCACTCAACTCACCGTCCAAGGTCTTCCTGCGGGAGCGATGCAGTTCGCTCAAAATGCAGGAGCACTTCTCTCCTCCATCGTGGGCACTAAAGCCGGAGTCACCCTGACGCTCAACAACATCGACTTGACCCTCAGCGACTATGCCAAACTCACAGGCAACCTCGAACTAAAGGTCATCAAAGATGAGACGGGTGTTCACTTCTCGCTGATTGGCAGTGATATTGATGCCTTTGTTGGCTATGGACTAAGCACCCCAGACACCAGTGATGATGTCGGTATCGGCATCTCTGATGTTAGCTTCACCTTTACCCTCAACTCGGACAAGACCTACGACTATCACCTGGACAAGAGTGTAACCACTCAACTCACCGTCCAAGGTCTTCCTGCGGGAGCGATGCAGTTCGCTCAAAATGCAGGAGCACTCCTCTCCTCCATCGTGGGCACCAAAGCCGGAGTCACCCTGACGCTCAACAACATCGACCTCAGTTTAAGCGACTATGCCAAGTTGAGCGGCAACCTCGAACTCAAACTCATCAAAGATGAGACGGGTGTTCACTTCTCGCTGGTTGGCAGTGATATCGATGCCTTTGTTGGCTATGGACTAAGCACCACTGACACCAGTGATGATGTCGGTATCGGCATCTCTGATGTTGGCTTCACCTTTACCCTCAACTCGGACAAGACCTACGACTACCATCTGGACAAGAGTGTAACCACGCAACTCACCGTCCAAGGTCTTCCTGCGGGAGCGATGCAGTTCGCTCAAAATGCAGGAGCACTTCTCTCCTCCATCGTGGGCACTAAAGCCGGAGTCACCCTGACGCTCAACAACATCGACTTGAGCCTGAGCGACTATGCCAAGTTGAGTGGCAACCTCGAACTAAAGGTCATCAAAGATGAGACGGGTGTTCACTTCTCGCTGATTGGCAGTGATATTGATGCCTTTGTTGGTTATGGATTGAGTACCCCAGACACCAGTGATGATGTCGGTATCGGCATCTCTGATGTTGGCTTCTCCTTTACCCTCAACTCTGACAAGACCTACGACTACCATCTGGACAAGAGTGCCACTACGCAACTCACCGTTCAAGGTCTTCCTGCGGGAGCGATGCAGTTCGCTCAAAATGCAGGAGCACTTCTCTCCTCCATCGTGGGCACTAAAGCCGGAGTCACCCTGACGCTCAACAACATCGACTTGACCCTCAGCGACTAT
>DATNPS010000169.1:0-9602 GCA_036703095.1 Crinalium sp.
TGATCAATCGCATCGTTTGCCAGTTGGTCAAGATGGCGGGTGTTCATCACTCCCGCTTTGGCGTCGTCTCCCAGCACATTCATGACAATGTTTTCGCGAGAACTCATTTCCAGGAATAGCCCCAGATCTTTGCGATCCTCAGGCACATAGCCAATTCCAGCGGCGATCGCATCCGTTGGCTTGGTAACACTGAGCGGTTTCCCGTCGAGATAGATTTCACCTCCCGTTTTTGGATCAGCACCAAAAATCAGACGAGCCAGTTCGGTTCGCCCTGCACCCACCAATCCCGCCAGTCCCAGAATTTCACCGGAATACAGTTCCAGGCTAGAGGGCGCAACTTTTTTGCCATCGGTTAAGCCGACGACTCTCAAGCGAGGTTCTGCCGCCTGAGTGCGCTGGCCCGTGGAGGTGTGCTCATAAAAATCTTTGAGCGATCTCCCTACCATCATTTGCACCAGCCGTTCAGAGGACAGTTCGCTGCGGGTGAGCGTGCCTACATACTCGCCGTCGCGCAGCACACTCACCCGATCCGCGAGGCTATACACTTCCTCCATCCGGTGACTGATGTAAATAATCGCAATGCCATCATTTCGTAGTCGTTGGATGATTTCAAACAGGCGCTCTGTTTCCCGATCGGAGAGAGCAGCCGTCGGCTCATCCATGACTAAGATGCGGCTATTGTCTTTCAGCGCTCTGGCAATTTCGACCTGCTGCTGTTCCGCGATCGACAAACGAGAAACTGTAACTGCCGAATTAAAACTGGCACCCAGGTTTTGCAAAATTACATCGGCTTCTCGCTGCATTCCCTCGCGATCGAGAAAGGCCCATCCTTTGCGGCGCTCTTTCCCCATGAAAATGTTTTCAGCGACCGTTAAGTTAGGCGCAACGTTTAGCTCTTGATAAATTAAGCTAATGCCAGCATTACGAGCATCGCTGGGGCTGGCAATTCGTACAGGTTTGCCGTTAATCCAAATCTCTCCGCCATCGGCACTATAGGCTCCGGCCAGGATTTTCATTAACGTACTTTTACCCGCACCATTTTCACCCATCAACGCGTGAACTTCACCGGGACATACAACGAGCTGTACATTTTGCAGCGCTGGAACACCGTGAAATGATTTACTGATCCCCCGCATTTCCAAAACGGGGGTTTGAACAGACGATTGAGGAATTGTATCGAGCATGGAGGATTCCTGCGATGTCAAATGGTTCTTGTAGGGGCAAAGCACTCGATCCATGCGTTTGAAACAAACGATGAGATAAGGGTCTGAAGGCTTTGTCCCTAACGTGATTGGAGATGTTTTACTTTGTCCAGCCTTTGTACTGGTCAACGTTATCGCGAGTCACAAGCTGCACCGGAACCAGAACGGTTTTATCAGGAGGAGGATTACCGTTGATGATGTCAACTCCGACTTCAACGGCCCGCTCCGCCATCCTAAACGGATCTTGGGCTGCTGTTGCGACAAACAGAGTTCCTTCCTGTTTCATCACCTGCACCGCTTCAGGCGCACCATCTACGCCAACGATAAAGAACTCTTTCCGCTGGGCCTGCTTGGCGGCCAAATCTGCGCCAATGCCCGTTGGATCGTTAATGGCAAACACCGCGTCGATCTTTTGGAATGAGGTGAGCAGATCGCTCATCACTCTCAAACCACCTTCACGGCTACCTTCTGCGTTCTGGTCGCTCGATAAAACTTTGATATTGGGATTTTTTGAAAAGACGCTTTGGCACCCTTTTACCCGGTCTGCTACCGCCGAAACAGGTGGGCCGTTGATGATCACAACATTACCCTGTCCATTCAAGCGATCGACAATATATTGACAGGCCAATTCTCCTGCTTGAACGTTATTCGACGTTACAGTAGCGTCAACGCCACCTTCCGCCGCTACGTCTACCGCAATCACCGTCGCACCTGCTTGCTTTGCCTGAATGACAGCCGGAGCAATGCCTTTACTGTCAGCCGCGTTCAGCAAAATTAAATTTGCGCCAGAGGACACAAAGTTTTCCATCTGGTTAATCTGCTGGTTCAGGTCATACCCAGAGGACACAACCGTGACGCGTGTGCCGTCGCCCCCAATCTGCTTGGCTTTCGCTTCCGCACCGTGACCAATTTGAACAAAAAATGGATTTCCTAAATCACCGACTGTAACCCCAACACCCTTTAAAGCTCCGCTACTCGAATTACCCGCTTGACCGGGCGATTGAGTATTCGCTTGTTGATTATTACCGGATGTACAGGACAATAAAATACTGCTGATAAACCCCGCAAAACCGAGGGCGATCGCAACTTTCTTCACAATTGTTTACCCCAATTCGTCAAAAGAAAGCCAATCAAAATATAGAACTGCCAGCCTAGATTGCAACCAGATTAAAGGCGCATCATTAGCCCTCAATCTGATTATGTTGCTGTGTCGAAACAACCTTCCTTTTAGTTAGAATCTGGCGTTTGCATGGAGAGCGAAACCAGAATTCAGTTTGTAAGTCAAGAGATTTTAAAAAACGTGCAGATCTATAATTCAGTTTGACTTTCCAGGCTTTTACATAGTCATTCTAACTTTATTTAGGAGAATAAATAGATTCGAAATTTTACGAATAGTTTAATTAATGACAGTTGATGAAATTCGTTAAAATCCCTGTCTTGCAGGAATTCTGGCGTTTTGATTAAGATTATTACAAGCTTTAGATTTACGAAAAGTAATACTTAAAACTATATATTTCTAACCAGTTTTTAATGTCATGCAGTGATTCTAATTGGGATTGAAAAATCTGTTCAAAATACATACCGCTTAAGATAGATCGCAATAAATGCATTACTAATGAAATAGAAAAACTTATCTTCTTACTTTGGATATATTTTTATTCATGCAAGGGATTTATTTGATTGAAAGCTCTTGAATATCACAGTTTTATTTAACCTATAAAGCGCTCATTTAAGGAGATTATTCTTCCTTTGGATAGATGTTTTTATGGCATAAATAAGGTTACCTCATCTCTTGCCTTATTCTGCAATGCTAACGTTTCAGAATAGGCATATCCTTTCTATCTTGCGAGTGAGGTGTCTTAAATTTATTTCGTCGCAGTATTGTAACTACTGTGTGGTGCTATAAATTTGGTTGCGAATACAAGGTGGCCTGTATGAGCTTAACTCAATCAACGATTTCAGATGTGCAATTTGCTAACATCCGCTGTGGTATCGATGGCAAAACCTATTACTTTGAGGCTACAGGTGCCATGTATGCGCAACCGTTGGATCAAAGCGAACCGCTCCATTTATTTGATTTTCTAGGGGTTGATATCTCTCGCTGCGTTCATGATGAAACCGATAACCGTTGGTACCTACTGAGTCGCAAGATTACGCTGTATCTTGATCCGGCTACAGGTAAGATGTTGCAGCAGTGGAAGAACCCCTGGAGTGATGAAACGCTAAACGTGATGCATCGCTCCTATGACTATCAAGAGTTTCCTGTCCCTCCTCATATGAAGGCGGCGATCGCCCCTGACCTTTCCGCTGTTTCGTTGGATTTCAACTTAAAATTACCCAATCCCTTATCCCAAAATCCTAAATTTGCGGACTATTCACCGGAACCGTATGTGCAATCGTCAGATTCTTATAAATTCATCTTTCCGACCAAACTGCTATCGGTAGAACAACTCACGCCACAGGATCATCAGACCGTTGCGCTGTCCTATTACCGCATGGGGCCGTGGGAACCCTGGATGAAAATGCGCGGAAAGCCAGGATTTTTGGTATTGAACTACACTGGCGTCAAAACCAGCTCCTTTGAAGCATTACAACCTCAGTTAACCACATTAATTGAACAGCGGATGCCGCTGTTTCGAGAAGCGCCGCCATATCGATTGGAGAGATCGATCGCTACCAGTTGGACTCGTTTTGAAGAACAGTTTGATGCGCACTTAAATGGTGCAGAGTTTCCGCTCCCGGCTCCTGTTGTGGAGGAGCCTTGTCTGTCAAGGTAACGTCGTGAGATGTAACGTCCCTTTGCAACACCTAGAGCAACTGATATTTCTCGCGCGCTAATCGGTATAATTGTCGCCAGATTAATCGATTTGTCAACACCACGATGAATGACATCACTCCAGTGGCCGCCAATAGAAGCGGGTAATTATTATGTGATGATGCTTGAGAAATTGTCTCACCCAAGCCCTGCGTCATCAGCGTTTTGCCCTGAAACTGGACGTATTCACTGATAACGCTGGCATTCCAGGCGGCTCCTGCGGCTGTCACCAATCCTGTGACAAGATACGGAAAAATTCCTGGCAGAATGACCGTTTTCCATCGCTCAATCCGCGAAAGACGGTAAACGATCGCCGCTTCAAACAATTCAGACGGAATGGCCTGTGCTCCAGCAATAACGTTAAATAAGACGTACCACATGCTGCCCAGCATCATTAGAACGACAGACCCAATTTGCAGGCCATTTCCTATCTGTACCAGGTAAAGCAGCAGAATAGGAAATAGCGCAGTAGCCGGAACCGATGCCGCAATTTGCACCAAAGGTTGCAACAGCTTTGAAAGATGCGGATTGCGGCCAATGGCTACACCTGCTGGAACGGTCCATAGAACCGATAGCGCCAGGGCAATCACGACGCGTAGAGCGGTTAAAACGGCGCTGACCACAATGGTTCGCCAATCGTTCAGGGTCAGTCCCCGCATCAGCAGAACAGCCTCCCAGGTGCCCAACAGCACGATCAAGGCAAATCCGCTGACCAATAGCCAGCGCAGCCCGTGAGTCACGGATAGGCGAGATCTGGATGGATGGGCAGCAGAACGACGGTTCAAGCTGCGGGCGATCGCCAGATCCACTGTTTCCGTGAGGGGGAGCCAAACGCGATCGCTCCAAACTCGCAGGGTTGGCGATCGCCGCAGGAAGTCTAGCACGCCTGATTGAGGTGGGGTTTCACTTTCCACTAGCTCCAGCTTAAATTTTTCGGCCCAGGCAATCAGCGGTCGCCAGACCAGTAGATCCAGCAAAATAATGATGCCAACCAGAACGGCCAGTCCCCAGGCGATCGCCCCGTAGTTGCCCTGACTGGATGCTTTCGACAAATAAGATCCTAAACCGGGAAGCTGAAAGCTTTCGTTGCCCAGGGAAAAAGACTCGATCGCCATCAAAAAGAACCAACCACCCGCCACTGACATGACGCTATTCCAGACCAATCCAATGGCACCTGCGGGCAATTCTAAAAAACAAAATCGCTGAATTCCATTGAGTCGATAAATTTCGGCAGCCTCAACCAACTCGTTGGGAATGCTGCAAAGCGACTGATGAAAGCTGAAGGTCATATTCCAAGCCATGCCTGTAAAAATGAGCAGAATGGAGGCCAACTCCACCCCAATTTGTTGTCCTGGGAATAAGGCAATCAAAGCCAAAACAACTCCCGGTAGAAATGACAAAACAGGAATGGATTGCAGAATGTCTAACAGCGGCAGCAGAATTTTTGCAGCGATCGCTGAGCGATAAGCAACATACGCGTAACAAATGCTGAAACCTAACGAAAGGAAGTAGGCGATCGTCATTCGTAACAGCGTTTGTGCGGTATACCAGGGCAATACATTTGGGGTGGTTTGAATCACCACATGGGAGTTGTAAACACCTGTAAATTGTGACGCTGTATCGACAATGGCGAAGATTAACGCAATGATCGCAAGAATCACGAAACCATCTTGCCAAGTCCAGCGAATCTGTTGTGTGATGGTATGGCTGGGTGTCAGTGAACGTGTCATATCGTTTGGATTGAAATGGTTCAGAGTTTTCTCAGTAGAAGGGCGTCATTAAAAACCGGGAGAGTATCCCCGAGGGAGCACTCCCCCGGTTTCCATAGCACGCTTTAATTAGGGCTATCTACTTAACTCTTCTAAAAAGAGTTCACCCGATGGATCGTCGTAGCTAAACAATTCTGCATATCGTCCTAGCGTAATGGCTATATCAAGCTGCTGCTGTGACTGATCTGGGCTAAAGTGTTTTTCTAACACATCTAGCATTAGATCTTCTGAAACACGATGGCTCTGGCTGGCTTGTAGCAATGTATAAACATGCTGCACAAGCGGTACATTATCTAACAGCAGTTGACGAACAATCTTTTTGCGATCGTCTACCGTTCCTTGAATAAACTGGTAAGCGATCGGGTTCAGGTGAACATCGCCTTCCGTTAATTCGATAAATCCCATCATTTTAGTCACGTCGATGATCGGCAGTAAATCATCGACATCAAGCTGCAACTCTTGCCCAATGCGGTACAGATCTTCGTCCTGACGGTTTTCTAAAAGTTCCAATAACCCTGCAATGGAACCGGGACGAACATTGGGGATGGGTTGATATTTGAGTGATTCAGTAGGCCGAACCATCGGAGGTGGCAGTTGGGGTGATGCGACTTCCAAGTCAGGATGGGTCATAATTTTGTAAACCTCATCCATTAACACCTGAAAATCTGGACTTTTGCGATCGCGATAGTGGGGTAGCGTGATTCGCATTTCTGCCCGCATTCGTCCCGGATTACGACCCAACACTAGCAGGCGATCGGATAACGTCAGCCCTTCTTCAATGTTGTGCGTGACAATCAAAATCGCTTTGATTGGGATGCGGTGCTCCATCCACAAGTCCAATAATTCAGTCCGCAGGTTTTCAGCCGTCAACACGTCTAAAGCTGAAAATGGTTCGTCCATACAAAGCAGTTCTGGTTCAACCGCCAGCGCTCGCGCAAATCCCACACGCTGTCTCATTCCGCCAGATAGTTCTTTGGGATACGCATTTTCAAAGCCATCCAGGCCAATCACATCAATCATGTTGAGCGCTTTTTGACGGCGCACATCGGGGCTAATTCCTTTAGCTTTCAGTCCTAACTCCACATTCTCTAGAACGGTGAGCCAGGGATAGAGCGCAGCACTCTGGAACGCGATCGCCACGCCTGGATTTAACCCCACCATGGGGCGATCGCGATACAGCACTTGTCCCTGGCTGGGTGCAATCAATCCGGCAATAATTCGCATCAGTGTCGATTTACCTGAACCTGAAGGCCCCATTAGTGCCAGGATTTCGCCTTCGTACAGATCCAGGTCAATGTTATCCAAAATGGTGATTTGTTGACCATTCGGCTGAGTGTAGCTCTTGCTAATGCTTTTAAGCGATATAAATGGTTTTGTTTCGGTTGCATTTGGCATTAGAATCCTGCGATACAAATACTAAATGGGTAGCCAGACTTAAACAAACGCGAATTCAACGAACGGGCTTTTGGGAGAGTTGTATACACAAAATCAGACGATTGAATTCCTAAGAAAACGTGTTTTCTTTTCGTTTTCCCAAGGGGGTAGTAGTGCGCTGCACTACTATCCCCTTGTTGGAGACTCACGTTAAACAACGTTATAGATTCGAGAGTAATTTCCTGACTCTCGAATCATCTCGTAAATCAATAACATTTGCGAGTAACGATTGCTACGTTAGCGATCGCAACTTAACTAAAACGGCTTTGTATTTTAGATTACGCTTGAGCTTCGTGCTTTTTCTATCTTTAGACCTAGCTTGGTTAATTTCTTAAGGTATACGTTAGGCGGACGACTGGCCCCTAATCTAACCATAGAGGGGAATAGAGAAGTTGACGGATAGAGGGCGATCGCCCTTACCCTCCCTTTTCTGTAAAGAGGATTCGCTTCACGATGCCCCAACTCTAATTTGCAAGAGCGATTTGTACTGAATCGTTCACGGATTACATTTGCTGTTTCACCTGTCGTGCTTGCATATCAATACACTACCAGTGGATAAAAATACTCAGTTGCCATCATTCAGGGTGAAACAGCTTGTTAACAAGCTGTGGTTAACTGTGAGGAACAATGAAACCTATTTCAAACGGCTTACAGCCATTCTGGTTATTCAGCCCAGCGCTGATGTTTTTTTATATGGTTGGACTGATCGTTGGAATGTCTCCGGCGATCGCAGAGATTACTATAAAAGCAAATGTCAAGACCGAGGTTCAGGCCGAATCAAACGCTGAAACGGTGCAGCCAACCAGCCGCTCATCGCCAGCACAAACCTCATCAACAGCACAAACAACTCCACCTATAAATTTACAAGTAAATTCGCAAATGGATTCGCAACAAGGACCACAAACTCAGCAAGTGCGGGTGAGTGAGCTACTTGACCCACAGCCCATGAGTCAAGTTACGTCTGTTTCTCAGCTATCCGATGTGCAGCCGACCGACTGGGCTTTTCAAGCACTCCAAAACTTAGTGGAACGCTATGGCTGTATTGCAGGCTATCCCGATGGCACGTATCGCGGCAATCGCGCTCTGACTCGCTACGAATTTGCGGCAGGTCTTAATGCCTGTCTCGATCGCGTTAACGAATTGATTGCATCCGGTCTTAGCAATGTCGCCACGCGAGAAGATCTGGCAACGCTGCAACGCTTGCAAGAAGAATTTGCGACTGAACTCACCGTTTTGCGAGGCCGGACGGATGCACTAGAAGCGCGCACCGCAGAACTAGAAGCGAATCAGTTCTCAACGACTACTCGGCTCTTTGGTGAAACCATATTTGGAATCACCAGCGTTGCCGCCGGAGATGATGCCAATGGCGATCCTGTGCCCCGCAACCCGACGTTTGGCTATCGGGTTCGGTTGAATTTGGAAACAAGTTTTACGGGCGACGACTTGCTGACCACCCGCTTGCAGGCGAACAACATCGTTCCGCTCGGCGGCACCAATAGCGGTGTCTTGGGTACCAACGAAGGGCGACTGGAGTTTGATGGAGACAGCCAAAACGACGTTCTGCTATCGCTGTTACGATATCGTTTCCCAATTGGCTCCAGCACGAGCGTTTATCTGGCGGCAACGGGTAACGGATTTGTTGATTTAGATGCCTCAGCCCAACTCACGCCCTATCTAGACGGCAGCGCCGTTTCGCTGTTTGGCCTGCGCAACCCCATCTACAACTACTCTGGCGGTACAGGATTTGGCCTGCGACATCTGTTCAATGACAATCTCGAACTCAATCTGGGGTATCTGACTCCCGATGCGCCTGATCCTACCGAATCAAACGGTTTATTTAACGGTAAATACGGCGCTTTAGCACAGTTAATTGTGTATCCCTATGATGGAGCATCGATTGGCTTTACCTACATCAACTCCTATACTCCATCCGATGATGATTTTGGCCTCGCGACAGGCAGCAACTTAGCCAACAGCGACTTTGGTCGGCCTGTTGTGGCCAACTCGTATGGCATCACCGGAACCTTTGATATCTTCCCTGGTTTATCGTTATCGGGATGGGTTGGTTATTCCAACCATCGTTATATCGGCAGAGGCGATGGTGAAGTCTGGACGTGGGCCGGAGCCGTCTCATTCCCGGATCTGGGCGGAGAAGGCAATCTGGGCGGTATTCTCGTTGGGATGGAACCTCGGCTGACGAGTCTTGACCCCGGTGTCGGCGGTGCAACTGATCCCGATGTTTCGCTACACCTGGAAGCTTTTTATAAGTACCGCATTTCAGACAATATTGACATCACGCCCGGTGTGATCTGGTTGACGGCTCCCAACCACGATGCCGACAATTCCGATGTTGTGATTGGCGTTCTAAGAACTCGCTTCTTC
>DATNPS010000047.1:0-10007 GCA_036703095.1 Crinalium sp.
CTGATTGCGGATTTGGCGCGCCCGTTGGGCGCGCCAAATCCGCAATCGGTGGCAGTGCAAACTCGCCTACGGCAAGCTTGCACTACCACCGATTCGCATACTGAGAATTGTTGGGTTAGCCTCAGTATCCTGGCTGACTGATAAAAATCTTGAAACCCTTGAACTGAACTTTAGACTAATGATCGTTACCACGCCGCGAAACGTGGCACTTTTTGATCCTGCCCACGTCATTTCATCCGGTAGGGTACTCTTTATTCCTGGTAGATTCATATAGTGATGAAATTTTACAGTTTGTATCACATTTTTCCTAAGCTGCCCTGTGAAGGTGCAAAGTCTATGTCTTCAAAGAAATCCTTAACGGCCCGTTTTCTTCCAGCGCTGGCGATCGCTAGCTGTGCTTTAGCAGGTGCACCCATTGTCAGCATGGCGCAGGGTACACCGGGCTTAACTATTTTTAGCGGGGTCGAGCGGCAATATCAGCTTGGCTATCGGCTTGACTACGATGGGGTTCCAGGTCGAACCGATCGCTACCACCTCCGAATTCCGGCTGACAAAATGAAGCTGGCGGCGGCTCAGTTTGCTATAACCTATCCTTCTAGCTATGAAGGCACTTTTGATGCCGACCAAATTGAGGTTCGGGTGAATGGCGATAGCGTTCCCCTGGATGAGGTGAATTGGGATCGCGACAATCGGGTGGTTGAGATCTACCCACGCACGCCTGTCCCTGCCGATAATCGGGTCGAGCTTGTCTTCTCAAACGTTCGCAATCCTGCTAGGGTTGGAACCCACTATTTTAATGCGCTGATTCGCTCTCCTGGCGATGTGCCCCTGCTGCGCTACATTGGCACCTGGATTGTCAGCATCGGCAGCGAAAACAACAACTAATCATCTGTACCGATGAAACTCCAGCGATTCAAAATCGCTGTACTTGCGGGGTTGGCACGCCGATGAGCGTGCTCACCCCGCAAGTAGTGAGGGTGAAATCTCTCCTACGGTGAGGCTGCACCGCCAACGATTGGCATACTGAGAATTGCCGATTTGTTGAATACAGGGAGCGATCGCTCAGATGAGAATGCTATATTTATAAGCTGTGGCTTTTTTTGGATTGATTAAGGAATTGGAGTTGATCACCTATGACCAAGCGCACCCTTGAGGGAACAAGTCGTAAAAGAAGAAGAACTTCTGGCTTCCGCGCCCGAATGCGGACCAAAAATGGTCAGAATGTGATCAAAGCACGGCGGCGTAAAGGACGTTACAGACTATCCGTTTCTGGCTAAGTCGGCTAACAATGGTCGGTTTCCTTACGGCAGCAGCAAAACCATACTTCAGCAAGGTTGGCTTTTGGTTCACAAGAGCCAACCTTCATGCTGCTTTTTTCTTGCAGTTTGACAGTATTTAACGTGGCGCTTCCTAAAGTCCACCGACTTCGGCATCGGAAAGAGTTTAGCGCCGTTTACCAATCTGGTTTACGCCGAAATTCTGCGCATTTAACCTTGCGAGCGTTGCGACGATCGGGTTCTTACAAGGGCAATAGCGATCTTTCTGTTCCTGACGAAACGGCGATCGACCCTCCACCGATTCCTACGCGTATTGGTATCTCGATTAGCCAAAAAGTGAGCAAACGAGCCACGGTCCGCAACCGCATCAAGCGCCAAATTCGGGCCATTATGCAGCAATTTCTGCCTCAGATTGGAGCCGGATGGCAAGTAGTTGTGATTGTGCGACCTGGAGCAACTCAGTGCGATTATCAGCAATTTCTGCAAGAATTAAAACAGTTATTGGTAGACGCTGAGGTAATCGATGGGCATCAAAGAGGATGTTTATTATGAGGGCGGGCCACATATTGGCGACCTCATTATTAATATATTGCTAGGGTTTACTGTGATTTGCCTGCCGCTTACGGTTGGAGCTATAGTGCGAGCGCTCTGGTTGCGCTATCGCATTACCGATCGGCGTATTTCTGTAACAGGTGGATGGATGGGGCGCGATCGCTCCGACCTGATTTATTCCGAACTCACTAGCGTTATTAAAGTTCCACGCGGTCTCGGTCTGTGGGGCGACATGGTTGTAGTACTAAAAGACGGTAGTCGTTTGGAATTGCGAGCGATTCCCCGCTATCGCGAGATTTATGACTATATCAACAGCCAAATAACAGCAAGGTCTCCCAAAACGAAAGGAGCCGTGGCTTAAAACAGGCCATACTCCGGACATTTTGAATTTCAAATTGAATTTCAAAACTGATGACGTCTGAGCCTAAATTCAGCAAAGTCATTTTATTCAAGCCAGCTTTGGAATCGCCTACCGCTTATGAATGAACTCAGCTTAAACAATATAGCGGTTCTCACTTAGGTAAACTACGATTGTTTATTTGAGAGCCGCGCGGAGCGTGGCTCTCAAACAAACAACCAGGTTTTAAGCGATTGGAAGTCGCTATAAGTTAGCCAAATATTCATTAATATTCAGGTAGATTAGATCCAGAAAACTCAGAGCACGTAGGTTGACATAACGCGCATGGACTTTGGTGTTGGGTTTCTCTCCAATAATGTAATGTTGCCGATCCTAGACTTCTTCTATGGGATCGTGCCTAGCTACGGGTTAGCCATCGTAGCTCTGACTTTAGTGGTTCGCTTTGCCCTTTATCCGCTGAGTGCAGGTTCCATTCGCAACATGAGGCGAATGAAAGTGGCTCAGCCCGTAATGCAAAAGCGGGTTAAAGAGGTGCAAGAGCGTTACAAGGATGATCCTGCAAAGCAGCAGGAAGAGATGAGCAAAATCTACAAAGAGTTTGGCAACCCTCTGGCCGGGTGTTTCCCTCTCTTGCTGCAAATGCCCATCCTCTTCGCCTTGTTTGCAACGCTGCGGGGATCGCCGTTCTCTGACATTAACTATGCAGTGAACCTTCAGATTTTGCCCAAAGAGCAAATTGAGCAAATTCAGCCTCAGGCATTCACCAGCAATCCTCAAAACATCTACATCTCCGATGGAATTCACGCTCCTGTTGCAGCAGTGGTTCCCGGTGGTAGCAGTCTTGCGGTTGGTGAAAAGACAAAAATTGATTTTCAATCGACCACTGGCAAACCCTTGAAAGAGCTGCTAGCGGAATATCCCGAAACTCAAATCGCGCCTGTCTGGAAGGTCACAAAGGGTGAGGATCGAGTACGGATTGACGAAAATGGTGTGATAGAAGCCCTCCAGCCTGGTGAAGCGACGGTTCAGGGAACTATCCCCGGACTGGCCGCCAACAAGGGATTCCTCTTCATTAAGGCTCTGGGTCGAGTCGGTGCGACCAATCCAGACGGTTCGCTCAACTGGGACATCATTGGTATGGTGATCTTCTTTGGGGTGAGCCTTTATATCAACCAGTTGCTGTCGGGCCAAGGTGGTAAAGGCGCGGCTGATTCATCGGCCAATGCTCAGCAAGATACGGTGAATAAATTGACACCGATTTTGTTCTCTGGCATGTTTCTGTTCTTCCCGTTGCCTGCCGGGGTGCTGATGTACATGCTGATTGCAAATATCTTCCAAACCGCACAAACATTTATTTTGTCGCGGGAACCCCTGCCGGAAAATCTACAGAAGATCGTGGATGAACAGGAGAAGAAATCTCCCAGTGATGGTGGAAGAGAATCCCTTCCCTTTGAGCCAGGTCGTTCTAAAAAGAAAGCCTCCTAAGCGCTATGACTGACGCAAAGTTGCAGCAAGGTAAGCAGTGGCTAGAAGAGTTTCTGCGCCTTGCCGCTCTACCCAACAAAGTCCATGCTGATGCCAGTCAGGACAATCGTCTTGACGATAGCTACTGGTTAACGATTGATGCGACTGCGCTGACGCCTGAGCAGATTCATAGCCTGACGGGTTCCGATGGCAGCACGATTGACTCCGTTCAATACTTGATCAATACGATTCTGAACCTGGGTTTGTCAGACGATCAGCGTAGAGCCTATACGATTGAGCTGGATGGATATCGTGCCCGTCGCCAAGCTGAGCTTCAGGAGATGGCAAACCAAGCTGCCAATCATGTGCGCACGACGGGTGAGGAATACGAGATGAAAGCGCTTTCCTCGGCGGAACGGCGTCAGGTTCACACATTCCTCAAATCGTTTGAGGATTTAGAAACCTACAGTCGAGGTCAAGAACCCGATCGCAGGTTGATTGTCCGGCCTCTTCAAGCAACATAAATTAGAATTGCCAAAAGACTGAAGCGGGCAGTGTGGCTAAGCCATACTGCCCGCTTCAGTCTTTTGGGTTGTTTAATGTGAATTCGACGCACGGGCTTTCGAGTTCACGTTTGTTTAGGATCATGGACAAATTAAAACCAAATTTATAATTTTGGAACGTGCTGCTCTGCCGCACGTTCCAAAATTAAATTTCGGGTTTTATTAAGTCCGCGATCCTTAACGTGCATTCCTGACTCCTGACTCCTGACTCCTGACTCCTTCCCTCAATTTCCCCACTCCTATCCGTACAGTTCGGATGTTTCCCGATTAGACTGAGGAAAGATAAGCAACAACCGCTGACACATCACAAAATGTTTATAGCGTGTTGAGAGGATGGTTCACTGATGAACGCTATTTATATTCCCCAACTGCTGAGAGCACCTCAGCACACCGAAACGCTTGAGGTAAAAGATCATTTACCTGGGCTGGAAACCCTAACCCCCGTGAATGGCACTCTCCAAGTTACTCATAATGGTAACTATTTAGAGGTATCTGCTCAGGTCGAAACGATCGTTACCCTGACCTGCGATCGCTGCCTTCAGCAATACAATCATCGGTTGGTAGTCGATACCTCTGAGTTAATTTGGTTGGAAGACACGCTAGAAGACCCCAATGACTTACCTTTAGAACGAGAAATCACCCTGGAAGAATTGGTAGAAACCTTACCAAGAGAGGGTTATTTCAACCCGGATGAATGGCTGTACGAACAGCTTTGTTTAGAAACGCCGCAACGTAAGCTTTGTGACCAGGCATGTTCCGGCATTCAGGTAGGTGATACCCTTCCTGTTGCACCACCCACTAAAACAGATGGCCGATGGGCATCCTTAGAAGCTTTAAAGCGGCAGCTGCCAAATTGAGTTCCTTCCAGGAAACACCTGTAAAATTGGCTATTAAGCTATCGGTTACCAGCCAATAGCCCGTAATGTGACTGTTCCAGTTCTGAGTCTCTACCTTGCATGAGCTTTAGCGACGATTTTGAGCTATTACTGCGTGCCCGTTATCCGCTGATTTATATTCCAACCCGCGAAGAGGAACGCGTTGAAGCAGCGATCGCCCAATGTGCAAAGCAGCAGGGCAATCGAGGGATTTACATTTGGGATTTTGTCGATGGCTATCAGGGCAATCCCAACGATGATGGCTTTGGGCGACGCAACCCCCTCCAGGCATTAGAGTTTGTAGAAAAACTGCCCGCTACGGTAGCAGCCGTCTTCGTTCTGCGCGATTTTCATCGTTTTTTAGATGATGTCGCCATTTCGCGAAAGCTTAGAAATTTAGGGCGATTACTGAAGTCTCAACCCAAAAATATTGTGATTTTGTCGCCCCAGCTATCAATTCCTGATGATCTAGCTGAAGCGATCACAGTGCTGGAATTCCCACTGCCGGAGAGTGAGGAGATTCGATTAGAACTGGAGAAATTATTGGCGAGTAGAGGGCGATCGCTGGAGCCTCGTGCCCTGGATGAGATTGTCCGTTCCTGCCAGGGATTATCGATGGATCGGATTCGGCGAGTGTTGGGTCGGGCGATCGCCACGCATGGAGAGCTGCGACCCGAAGACGTAGACCTGATTCTGGAAGAAAAACGGCAAACCATTCGACAAACCCAAATCCTGGAGTTTTACCCAACGGCGGCAAACATCTCGGACATTGGCGGGTTGGATAACTTGAAAGACTGGCTGATTCGTCGGGGTAGCGCCTTTTCAGAACGCGCCAGACAATATGGCCTACCGCACCCCAGAGGGCTGTTGCTGGTCGGCATTCAGGGAACTGGAAAATCGCTCACGGCAAAGGCGATCGCCCATCATTGGCATCTGCCGCTCCTGAGATTAGATGTAGGACGGCTGTTTGCCGGATTGGTAGGGGAATCAGAATCGCGCACCCGTCAAATGATTCAGTTGGCCGAAGCGCTCGCTCCCTGTGTGCTGTGGATTGACGAAATTGACAAAGCTTTTGCTGGAGTAGACGGCAAAAGTGATTCCGGTACAACCAGCCGAGTTTTTGGGACATTTATTACCTGGTTGGCCGAAAAAACCTCGCCTGTGTTTGTCGTCGCAACCGCCAATAACATTCAAGCGCTGCCGCCAGAAATGCTGCGACGGGGTCGGTTCGACGAAATCTTCTTTGTAGGATTGCCCAGTCAGGATGAGCGGCGAGCTATTTTTTCAGTCCATCTTTCCCGCTTGCGTCCGCACAACCTAAAGAGTTACGATCTCGACCGTCTGGCGTATGAAACGCCTGATTTTTCAGGGGCTGAGATCGAGCAAATTTTGGTGGAAGCGATGCATATCGGCTTTAGCCAAAATCGCGATTTCACCACGGAAGACGTGTTGGAAGCGGCGAGCCAAATTATTCCTCTGGCCCGCACCGCGCAAGAGCAAATTCAGTTTTTGCAAAACTGGGCGGCGGCTGGAAAAGCGCGCATGGCTTCACGTCAAGGTAATTTAGGCGGTCGCATTCAAACTCAACCTCTGCAATAATTTCTGAATGAACTGGTCGGGCTTTATCAAATTTTTGACAGGATTCACACTGGCGATCGCCCTCCTCTTTTTCGCCGGAGTGAATGCCACGCGCTATCTCATTACCCGACTCACAGCCCCACCCCCAAAGCCCATCTTTCCGAACGATACTCCTACCCCAGTCGCCAATTCCCCTACTCCTGGGTTGTCGCCCCGCTCTGCAAATTCATCCGCCACTACTCAAGCTGGCACGTCTGCAAGCACAACCAGTGCGTCTCCCAGCCCCTCCCCATCTGTCTCACCCAGCCCTTCCCCGTCTGATCAGGAGGGCTATGAGGCTCGCGTGACTGAACCGATTGGGCTGGTGATTCGCTCAGACCCCAGCCAGGATGCTGATCGGGTTGGTGGAGTCGAATATGAGCAAGAACTCACTGTTTTAGAAACCAGTTCAGATGGAGAATGGCTGCGAGTTCGACTGTCCGGCAGTGACACTGAGGGATGGGTGAAAGCGGGAAATGTAGAAAAAGTCAACTAATGTGAACTGAGACAGTTAGGACGGGGTGCAGGGGTGGAACCCCTGGCTGGGGGCGCAGCCCTCATCCCCCCCTGTCCTAACCATCTCAACGGTTGCTATAAATTAACGGGAATTCGACGAATGGGCTTTTGGGAGAGTGGGGCGTCGCGCCACTCTCCCAAAAGCCCAATTTTGTGTGCGCGACGCGCACGCAAAATTGGGCTATCGAATTCACATTAAATTAAGAAAATTGACTAAATCTAAATCTTAATTACAAGACAGGGGTTAAGATTCAAGCCACTGAGGGTTGGGTGGTAGTTTTATCGTGGATTGCGATGATTGCGATCGCACTATTAACCCAAATTTATAAACATGTACGACAACAAACCCAAAAAAGATTGGCTTAGTGCAGCCATTACCGCTGCATTAGGGGCAGGTATTGTCACATCATTTGCCATTAGCCAGGGGCAACATCCGCTATTAGCGATTGGAATTACCGTCTTTGCTGTAATTGCCGCTTTAATTGTGGATCATTACGCTTAAACCCCAAGAATTCATCCGTCTCAAATTTTCATTGTTAAAAAAGTCCATGTTTTTTAGAAAACAGGCGTCAGTTGTACTGCCGTTATTTTTCTAAAACCATGGGATTTTTGTGTGTAAGTTCTTTAGATTGTTTGATAATGACGGGGGTGTATGTTAAAAACTTGGTCTATAAGAATCCTACTTAATGGTTACCCTTAGTCGATTCTCAGATACCCAAGGCATCCTATAACTCTATGAAAGCCCAACCCCCCTTGAACCCCGAATCTTCTCGTGAAACAGCTACTACATCAGACACTGGCTCGATTCATCCGCAACGGGTAGCATCAGCCAATACAGTGAATCAACGGGGAGTGAATCAACGGGGATTGGGCGATCGCATCTTCAATCAGCCATTCTTTAAGCCCGTTTTGATTGTCACGGTCGGTGTAGTCACAGTAGGAATGGCTCGGTCAGTGGCGGCGTTTCAACTGGTGGACGGCAGAACCCTGGAAGGATTTCATGGTTCAGTCATTAACCTCAGCGTGGCAGACACAGGCCGTCCAGCCGTGCTCATCAGCCAGAGTGTCGATTCTGGTGTATTGCAGTTAGAAGACAGCGGCGATGCTGTTTCTAATTTGCAAAGTCAGCTTTCAGCATTAGGGTATTACTCTGGGCCAATCACAGGATATTTTGGTGGCCAAACCGAACAAGCCGTTATCAACTTTCAACAGCAAAATGGGTTAGAGGCTGACGGGGTGGCCGGGCCAGCCACTCAAGCCAAGCTAAACGATCTGCTACAGCAGCAGACGGGCGGCGGCAGTCCATCTCCTGCACCGGATGACGGGTTATTGCAGTTGAATGATACGGGCGATGCTGTCAGAACTCTCCAAACTCGCTTAAGGGAACTGAATTACTACCCTGGTCCCATTACAGGTGTCTATGGCACTCTGACGCAAGATTCTGTTATTCGCTTTCAGCAGACTGTTGGATTAACTGCCGATGGTATTGTCGGCCCTTCTACTCAGGCGGCACTAGCACAAGCATCCCCTGCGCCCTCACCAACACCAACACCGACTCCAACACCAATACCCACCCCAACGCCAATCCCGACTACGCCAATCCCAACGCCGACTCCAGTTCCCAGCAGTGGAGTCCTCCAACGCGGTAGTACAGGCCCAGAGGTCTCTAATTTACAGCGTCGCTTAAGAGAACTGGGATATTACAGTGGAAGCCTGACTGGAGTATTTGATACGACTACAGAAGCGGCTGTGATCGCGTTTCAGCAATCACGGGGATTAACTGCCGATGGTATTGTCGGACAGGGCACATCCAATGCACTTCAGTTGCAAAATATCCCAGTTGCACAAGGCGGACGATTTAGCGTTTTAGAATTGCAGCGACGCCTGCGAGATAGAGGCTTTTATTCAGGCCCCATAGACGGCACGCTAGGGCAAGAGACTAGAACAGCCATTCAAGCGGCACAACGCCAGTTTAATCTCAATGAAAATGATATTGTTAACGGGCGTTTCTAGAAGCCTATTCGAGAATCTAGGGTGGGCAATGCCCACCCTGTAAACTATCGGACTATAGGGGTAAAAGCGATCGCTGACAGGACGGACAGATCGCGTGAATGATTAACTGGCAATCGAGCAGGTGATAGCCTTCTTTCTGCGCTGTTTTTGTGCCTGTTTTCAGAATCGAGTCATTCTTAAACTCAATGGTTTTATTGCATCTGACGCAAATCAGGTGGTGGTGATGATGGGGAGACGGCTGGTTAATTTCATAGTGCTTGTGGCCTTCTGCCAGCTCAAGCTCTCGTAAGATGCCCATCCGCGCCATTAGCTTCAGAGTACGATAAATGGTGGATAGGCTAATATTTTCACCTTGATTTTGCAAAAGATTATATAAATCTTCAGCGCTCAAATGATTGCCGGATGGAAGGTTTTGAAAAATCTGGAGGATAGTTTCTCGTTGAGGCGTTAGTCTCCATCCTCGTTCGTGAAGCTCTGCCTTGAGTGAGGAAGCAGTGTAGGCAGTCATAATCACCTTCTCAATAAGCGGCTTTATTGAGAATGATACATAATAAACAGTTCATTTTCAAGAGAAGGAGCTTATTGAGAATAATTCTAAATTAATTGTGCTACGTAGAATTTACATCTATAGCAGTTCTCACTTGGGTGAACTTTGGGTGAACTATGTTTATTTGAGAGCCACTCTCTGCTCTGCTCTCAAACAAACAATCGGGTTTTAAGCGATTGAAAATCACTAAGTAGGCAAGCCTAATTAAACCAAACCCAGAAAAAC
>DATNPS010000172.1:0-6934 GCA_036703095.1 Crinalium sp.
AAACAAGAGCCGGATCATCCTGGGCGATCGCCTGCACCAGTTGCAACAAATCCCGTTCTGGAACGGCACCGACCAGATCCCACACGCGCTCAACGGTAATCTGGCCTTGCAGCAGGCTCAATTGATCTAGCAAGCTTTCAGCATCGCGGAGTCCCCCCTGCGAAATCTGCGCGACGAGCTGAACAGCATCGCTGGCGATTTCAATGGCTTCTTTAGAGGCGATCACTCCCAAATGGGCCACCATTTCGTCTAACGGAATGCGGCGAAAGTCAAACCGCTGGCAGCGCGAAATGATGGTCGGCAACACCCGCTGTGGATCGGTCGTCGCCAGCACAAACACGACTCGATCGGGCGGTTCCTCCAGCGTTTTGAGCAGGGCATTAAACGCTGCCGTACTCAGCATGTGAACTTCGTCCACGATGTAAACCTTGTAGCGACACTGCACCGGGGCAAATTGCGCCCGCTCAATTAATTCACGGATGTTATCGACCCCGGTGTTGCTGGCCGCGTCAATTTCGATGACATCTAAGGCTGAGCCTCTGGCGATCGCCCGACACACCTCACACATGCCGCAGGGCGCATCGGTGGGAACATCGCCAGCCTGACAGTTTAAGGATTTGGCAAAAATCCGAGCACTGGAGGTTTTGCCCGTTCCCCGCGCTCCGGTAAACAAGTAGGCAGGTGCGATCCGCTGCTGGCGCAGGGCGTTACTCAGGGTTTGGGCGATCGCGCCTTGCCCCACCAGCTCGGCAAAGGTTTGAGGACGATATTTGTGATGGAGAGGTTCGTAGGTCACGATGGGTGCATTGCCAGCAGTGTAAAACCAGACGGAATTCTGTTGGTCTGATCCTACCAAGCTCTAACGAATGCTAGGGGGTTTAAATGGATTTCCTCGGAGAAAAGTTTTTGGCATCACGTTAATTCAACAGCAGCATTGTAGCCGCCCGGCGGACGGCTACAGGGGCGCAGATTGTGGCTCGCACGACGCGTGGGCCACAATCTGCGCATTCTTCAAATTCACATTGGAATCAGGCCTGGAGGTGCAGGCAGCAGGGATAAACAGCCTAAGTACAACTGGTCATAAATAAGGGTAGGAATTCGGGGTGCAGGGGTAGAACCCCTGGCTGGGGGCACAGCCCCCATATCCCCCTAGTTTTATTTTCGACCCTTTTCTATGAATAGCAGTACTAAGTGACGAATTCGATCGCGTCATTTCAATCACAGGACACGCGGGTCACATTTTTGCGCGTTCGTCGAATTCACGCTTCATCTACAAATCAATCGATTTCACAACCAGCAATTTATGTTATTTAAACAACAGATTAATTGCGTATATTCACGCAAAAATCAGGAGAGAGCTTTACATTAAGCCCAATTAACTGTGTAATCGCCTCCCTCAAAGCATGAAATACCTACCGAGCCGCGATCGCCCATATAGTCTGCATGAGAACCCATTCCCCTCTAAAACTGCCTATTTTCTCTTTTCGTACTGAACCGCAGAAAACGGTCTTTAGGAGGATAGACGCTTCTCGATATCGGTCGCAAAATTGATTCGAATCTAACAGTCTATAGCTCTTTATTCTTCAAAGAGATTTTATTAGCAGGTGTACTATTTACAAGCGTTCTGCTCCGGATACGGATGACAGAGTTAGCAATGCCTACTAAAACTTGTGTGAGGAATTCTTACTACTTTTAAGGAATTCTTTACTATTTTTCGAAAACGGCGGCTTTTAATTCGCGCTCATCAACAGTTGTCATTCAGTATTTCCCCAGGGTGTTTTTGGTGTTGAAGCGTGGAGCGTCGAGGTCAATCCAACCACGATAAAGTAGCCGTTTTTACAGTTTTGACAACGAACTGTGTGGACTGTTCCTGATTCGCTGAGTGAAGTTCTAGATTTCCTATGTTTTGGGAACCTATCTTCACTTTACCAATGTCTCAATAACTGAAATTGGGGTCACGAATGTCACTGGGGAGTGTAAATGTCTGAAGTTCTCGTTCTACCACCTGGTACCTCAGAAGGAAATCCCATCTTTGGGCTAGAGATTCTTTCTGATCTTCCTGTCAAGCTAACCAGAGATACGCCATCGGGTGCGGTTACAGCGATTGGAAGCTCGATCAACGATATTATTGAAGGTTTTTCTGCAAGCCTCACGACAAATCTTTCGATTTTAGGTGACGCAGGCAACGATCGCTTGATCGGTGCAGCAGGACGAGACAACATTTTTGGTGGCTTGGGAGATGACGTCATCGCCGGACGAGGTGGCAACGACAGTATCTCCGGGGATGCAGGGAGCGATCGCCTGAGAGGTGGCGGCGGCAACGACACAGTGATGGGCGGGATGGGTCCCGATCAATTATTTGGTGAGGCAGGTAGCGATACCCTGATCGGCGGCACGGGAGATGACATTATCGACCCTGGTGCAGGCTACGACGTGATGCGGGGCGGAGAAGGCAGAGATACATTCCGCTTTGGGCGCGGCTCTACGGGTGGCCCTCGCATTGCCCAGCGCGACCAGATTAGAGACTTTAACCCAGATGACGATACGATCGCGCTATCTCGTTCGCTGCTGCCCAGTTCTGGCATTCGACCCGGTAAGTTAAAGGCAGGCGATTTTGCCAACGTTGATAAGCTGACCTCTGGTGTATCAGCCAAGATTGTTTACGAGCGAACCACGGGATTGGTGTACTACAACTCGCCATCGGGTAAAGACGTTCCGCTGATTCAACTTCAGAAAAACCTGACGGTTTCTGCGGCTGACTTTGAAATCTTCTAAAGAGCGTGGATAACTTAAAGCCAAATTTTTAATTTTGGAAAGTCAAGCTCTGCCGCACGTTCCAAAATTGAGTTTCGGGTTTTATTAAATCCGCACTTCTAAGTTTGTAACGGAGCGTGCTGAGCAACTGATCGTGTAGACGTGAATTCTAATCTGCATAAGCTGTATTACAACCTGGGCCATGTATTGCACCAGCAGGGCGATTGGGGCGGTGCAGTCGATTGTTATCGCCAGGTCATTGCACTGAATCCAGCTTATGCCAGCGCGCATCACAATCTAGGGGCCGTTCTGGATGAACAGGGACAGCGACAGGCCGCGATCGCCAGCTATCAACGCGCCATCAGCCTCCAGCCCAACCACATCAACGCGCGCAATAACTTGGCAGGAGCCTTGCTCAAACAGGGGCAGGTCGAGGATGCGATTCAGGTATATCAGCAAGCGATCGCACTACAGCCCGATTGGGCCTTGCTGCATCATCACCTCGGTCAGGCGTTACAAGCGCGGGGTGATGTGGAAGAAGCGATCGCAGCTTACCGCCGCGCCATTGCGTTAGAACCTGACCGAATTGCAGCGCATCACGCACTGGGAAAACTTTTGCAGCAGCAACAACATTTTGCAGCGGCAGATACGTGTTTTCAAACCGTCTTGCAATTGCAGCCCGATCACGAAACAGCCCACAGCGATCGCGGAGCCTGTCTATTCGCTCTGGGCCAGTTCGAAGCCGCGATGCTGAGCCTACACCGGGCGATCGCGCTGCAACCCACCTTTGTCGATGCGTTTTGCCAGTGGGCCGATCAGTTATCGGCGTCCGATGAACTCACTCAGGCCAAACAAGCCTGTAGCCGTTTCCTCAAAACATTGGGGCAGACACCCAGCCATCCCGACCTCTATGCCGACTTGGCCCAAACCTACATCCATCTCGGCAACGTCCTCACCACCTATGGCGGCATCCAGCAATACAAACAGGCCGAAGTGTTTTACCAAAAAGCACTTCAGCTTTGCCCCCACGATGTTAACCTCTACCTCCGCTTAGGAGCGTGCCTGACTCGCCAAACTCGATGGGATGCAGCGATCGCCATCTATCACTTGGCCCTCGCTAAATTTCCCCACCATCCCAAACTGCACCTTGAATTGGGCCGAGTGTTAGAGAAGCAACATCAACTACCAGAGGCGATCGCGCTTTACCGAGAAGCACTGCGGATGCGGGAGAGCCGGGGGATTGGAGAGGTGGGGGAGATTGAGAAGGTAGTAGGGGAGGTGGGGGAGATTGGGGAGATGAGGGGGGCGATCGCCCCTTCAGCGGGTGGATTTAGAGTACCTATCAAAATTTATCACTCGACCCTGGAGTGGATTCATTCCTGCGGAATTAATCCCAAAAATTACATTGTCATTCCCCAACCGTTCTCCTCACCCTACGGTGCATCCGCCCTATCTCCCGCATCCTCCCCATCCCCCCTATCTTCCCCACACCACACACCCCAACACCCAACACCCAACACCCAGCACCCAACCTGCCTCGGCCTAAACTGCCCCCCCTGTCTGCAAAAAATTCTGTCCAGCTTCAAGCCTGTGCAATGTACACCGGGCGTTTACACCTGCACAAATCAGACGCCAGCATCGGCTGAAGCCTGGCCGACCTTTGTAGCCACCGTTCCAAATGGGCGGGCCTGGATCGCGCCGCAGCAGAATGACTGGATGGTGTGCAACGCGATCGCCATTCTGACTGCCGACAATACCTTACTAGCCGATGTCTCGCGTGACTATCCGGGGCAACTGCCGGGATGCCAGCAGCACAACCCCAGCCAACACCGAATTTTTAGTCAGGATTTGCCACCGTTAAAGCAAGTTGATGGCACCGTTGCGGTGTTAGCCGGACTATCTGGAAACACCTACTATCACTGGATGATTGACATTTTGCCCCGATTCGAATTGTTGCGACGAAGCGGTATTCATTTAACTGAAATGGATTGGTTTCTAGTCAACAACAATCAGCCAGGATTTCAACAAGAAACGCTGGATTTATTAGACATTCCAGCCTCCAAAATTTTGCAGAGCGATCGCTATCCTCACCTGCAAGCCAAACAATTAATCGTTCCATCGTTTCCGGCCCATTTAGGATGGGCACAACCCTGGGCATTATCATTTCTCAGACAAGAATTTCTATCCAAAATTAATGCTGAAACCGCTTCAAACTATCCCGAAAAAATCTACATTAGCCGAGCCAATGCCAACTATCGACGAGTTTTAAATGAACCAGACGTGATAGAGTACCTGGATAAATTTGGCTTTGTTGCGATCGCACCTGAATCGCTATCATTCCAGGCGCAAGTAGCGCTGTTTTCGCAAGCCAGGATCATCATTTCACCCCACGGTAGCGGTCTGACCAACACCATTTTTTCTCAACCGGGAACAACGGTCGTGGAATTAGTTTCACCGCACTATATCCGCCACTATTACTGGCAGATTAGCCAGCAGTTACAGTTAAACCATTACTACCTCCCTGGTGAACTATTTTCGTGTTACCCCATCCGTGAACTGATGTATCCCAACCCATTAACCGAAGACATTTGGGTGCCGATGAACTCTCTCCAGAGATTGATGAAGTTCCTCCATTTGACTGATTAACTAACCATGTCTTGCAATTGCAAATCCCAAAAGAAAATTGCCGGAGTAATGAGGCCATGGTGGTGTACCTGACGGATGCGATCGCCAACTGTGAGAAAGCCCTGAGTGGCGAGTCTGACTTTTCTCAGGCGTGCCAAATGCTGGGCAATATTTTGCAGTCGATGGGCAAATTTGAAGACGCCCTGGTTTGGCATACCAGAGCACGGCAACCCCAACCTGATATAGCCGACACGTACACCAGCCTGGGCAGTCTATACACCCTTCAACAGCAGTGGCAGGAGGCGATCGCCGCCTATGAAAAAGTCCTGAATCTAAAGCCTGGTGCAGTTCAAGCCTATTTTGGGATTGGTGAAGTCTTCTCCCAAACGGGTCAACCACAAGATGCGATCGAGTCGTGGTATCAAGCGCTAGAGCTAGAGCCGAGGCTGGCGACATCCGAGGCGCATTGCGATCTGGGCAACCTGCTATTTAAATGGGGAAAGTTTACTCAGGCGGCAGCGTGTTACCAACGAGCGCTAAAACGAGATGCTAACTCGGTCGAAGCTCTCCATAATTTAGGAGAAATTCTGATGTTTCAGGGCCGTTGGGAGGAAGCGATCGCCTGTTACCAGCAGGTGTTAAACCAATATCCTGAGGCAAATTGGGCCTATCACAAACTGGGTGAAGTGCTATCTCAGCAGGGCAAACTGGATGAAGCGATTGACGCCTATCGCCAGGCGATCGCACTTAATCCTGATTTTCCCTGGTCTCACCACCACCTAATCGAAATATTGCATCGACAAGAGCGATGGCAAGACGCGATCGCCGCTTCCCGCGCTGCCATCGCTCATAATCGCGACATGCCGTGGGCCTATACGCAACTGGGTCGGGCATTGGTACAGGTGGGTCAACCGAGTTTGGCGATCGCCTGTCATCATCGCGCTTGTAAGTTGCGAAACTGGCCTCAGTGTGGTGAGAAAAACTATCAATTTACCGAAGACTGGTTTTCGCATAACTTACCGACCTGGGACGAACATCTGCAATCGTTGGCCGGAGTTCCTCATCTACAAATTTTAGAAATCGGTAGTTTTCAAGGCATGTCTGCCTGCTGGTTTCTGGATAAGCTCCTGACGCATCCCACCGCCCGATTAACGTGCATTGATCCGAGCTTTCATCCCCAGTTTGACGCCAATCTCCGCAAAACAGGTGCAGCGGAAAAAGCGACAACCTTGACGGCTCTATCGCATTCCGTTTTACCGACTTTGCCCCAGGACTCCTTTGACGTCATTTACATCGATGGCTGTCATCTGGCCGATTACGTCTATCACGATGCTGCTTTGGCCTGGGGATTATTAAAAATCGGTGGACTGATCATCTTCGACGACTACAAATGGACTGATCCACACCATCCCGACGACGACCCAAAACTCGGAATCGACAAATTTCTAACCCTAGTTCAACATCAAATCGAAATCCTACACAAAGACTACCAGGTCATCCTCAAACGCCTCTCCCCCTAACACCACACATCCCTAGCACCACACACCCCTACCCC
>DATNPS010000177.1:0-24872 GCA_036703095.1 Crinalium sp.
GTGTATTTATTACAAGTGGGGCGTGTGAGTCTCAGACTCACACGCCCCTCTCAAAAATTGTTTTTTTCCTTACCGCGAAGCGGCCACTTCTTGTGCTTGAGGTGCGTCTGTTTCGGATTCTGCACCACCTTGCACCACTAACACTGAACAGGTGGCATGATGCAATACGTAATTGCTCACACTGCCCAGCATTAACTCACTTATCCCAGTGCGTCCTCGGCGGCCCATCAGAATTAAATCGGCTTCCCAGGTGTGAGACAGGCTGCAAATGATGCGCCCCGGATCGCCTGCGCTCTGCGTAAACTCAGTAGGAACCCCTGCCATTGTTGCTTCTGCCGTGCGATTTTGCAGCAGCTCCAACCCATGTTGTTCAAAGAGTTTCCAGCGACGCATGTATTCTTCAGCCGCCGCGTTGTACATGGGATAGTAGCTGTCTAACCCAGGCACCACGGGCATGTTGGGATAGTCTTCCTCAAAGGGGGATAGGACATGCAGCAACATCAGGTGAGCGCCTGTGGCTTGAGCCAGGGTGAGCGCTTCTTGAAATACACGAGAGCCAATGTCAGAACTATCCAATGCAACTAAAATCTTTTGAAACATAGGAACACCCCCTCTCTGGGAAATAGGTTGAAGGTTTAAGACCTGAGTTGATTGAGGGATAGAGATTGCTTGGAGGGTAGACAATACCCGTCCCGCCATGTGGGGTAGTGAATAGTTCTAGTGTGAGTGAGAGTTATGAGTTTAAAGCTGAATGAATGCAAAACTTAAAACTCATAACTCAACACTCCGTAATACATGTTCTGGAATACAGGATTGAGGCGGGCTGTATGAATCGGTGATGTGAAGAAACACAAACCGATTCATACAGGATGGGTTATTGGGCGATCGCCTCTTCTGTCTTCGCAATATCCAAAATGGTCTTGATCACCGAGTCTGGATTCAGGCTAATCGAGTCAATGCCCAACTCAACCAGGAACCGAGCGAATTCAGGATAATCGCTGGGAGCCTGTCCGCAAATACCAATCTTGCGATTATTGGCTTTTGCTTTGTGAATCACGGTGCGCACCATTTGTTTCACCGCTTCGTTGCGTTCATCAAAGATGTGAGCGACGAGAGATGAGTCGCGATCCAGACCCAGAGTTAGCTGAGTCAGGTCGTTTGACCCAATGGAGAATCCGTCAAACACCTGGCTAAACTCGTCTGCCAGAATGACGTTACTGGGAATTTCACACATCACATAGACCTGCAACCCATTTTCGCCGCGCACTAACCCGTGTTTTGCCATTTCGGCCAGGACTCGGCGGCCTTCATCCGGCGTGCGGCAGAAAGGAATCATGGGAACCACATTGGTCAGGCCCATGTCATCGCGCACCCGCTTCAGCGCTTTGCATTCCAGCCCGTAAGCTTCAGCATATTTGGGGTCGTAATAGCGCGAGGCACCCCGCCAGCCGATCATCGGGTTTTCTTCGTTGGGTTCAAATTCTCTGCCGCCCAACAGGTTGGCATACTCGTTGCTCTTGAAGTCCGACATACGGACGACAACAGGATTGGGATAGAATGCGGCGGCAATCATGCCAATGCCGTGAGCCAGCTTGTCTACGAAGAAGTCGGGTTTGTGCTCGTAGAGCGCGGTGAGCTGAGAAATTTCCCATTTTGCAGCTTTGTCTTCTAATTCATCAAAGTGGAGCAGAGCCAAAGGGTGTGCTTTGATGTGATTGGCAATGATGAATTCAAACCGAGCCAACCCCACTCCATCGCACGGAATTGATGATAAACCAAAGGCTTCCTCTGGGTTGCCAACGTTCATCAATATTTTTGTACGGGTGCGAGGTAAATTATCCAGCGCGGTTTCTTGAACTTCAAAGGGCACCAATCCGGCATACACACGCCCTTCTTCCCCTTCTGCACAGGAGACGGTCACATCCTGTCCGGTTTTCAAAATGCCCGTGGCGTTGCCGCAACCGACGATCGCCGGAATTCCCATCTCACGAGCGATGATAGCCGCGTGACAGGTGCGTCCGCCCTGGTTGGTCACGATCGCACTGGCTTTTTTCATGATCGGTTCCCAATCCGGGTCGGTCTTGTTGGTGATCAACACTTCACCCGCCTGGAATTCTTCGATCTTGTGAACGTCAAGAATGACTCGTGCCCGACCCTGGCCGATCATTTCACCCACAGCTCGGCCAGTGATCAGAACATCGCCTGTTCCCTGCAACTTGTAGTTCCTGAGAACGCTACCCGATTTCTGCGATTGCACCGTTTCGGGACGAGCTTGTACGATAAACAGTTGGTCGGTTAAGCCATCTTTGGCCCACTCAATGTCCATTGGGCTGAGTTGGCCGCGTACCGCAGAATAGTGGTCTTCAATGATGCAGGCCCATTCGGCCAGTTTCAGAATTTCGTCGTCGTTCAGGGCAAACTTCGTGCGTTCGCTTTGCGGCACCGATACGTTCTTGGTGAGTTTGGTACCGCCCACGTCATAGATCATCTTGATCTCTTTGCTGCCCAGCCGTTTTTCCAAAATGGGCCGGAAGCCTTGCTTTAAGGTGGGTTTGAAGACAAAGTATTCATCTGGATTCACCGCACCCTGCACCACGTTTTCACCCAAGCCATAAGCAGCAGTGATCAATGCGGCATTTTTGAAGCCTGTTTCGGTATCGATGGAGAACATCACACCGGATGTGGCCAGGTCAGACCGCACCATTTTTTGCACCCCAACGGACAGGGCCACTTCAAAATGATCGAAGCCTTTCAGCGTTCGATAGGAGATGGCGCGATCGGTGAAGAGTGAAGCAAAGCATTTGTGGCAGGCTTCCAGAACACCTTGAACTCCGTGAACGTTCAGATACGTTTCTTGCTGTCCGGCAAAGCTGGCATCGGGCAAGTCTTCGGCAGTAGCGCTAGAGCGAACGGCGACGTCTACCTCGTTGCTGTACTGTTGACAAGCATCGCGTTCTGCGGGAGGGAGGCGATCGCACAGTTCACTGACCGTGCCATACCGTTCGCACAATTTAACGTAAGCATCTGTAATCGCCGTTTCCAACTCTTCGGGGAATGGCGTATTTAAAATCATGGAACGGGCTTGTCTGCCTCGTTCCTGCAAATTCCTAACATCCTCAACATTCAAATCTGAAAAAAGCTGACGCAGCCGATCATCCAAACCCGCCCGCTGGATGAAGTAGCGAAATGCGTGAGCCGTGGTCGCAAAGCCAGTTGGTACATTGACGCCTTTTGAAGTGAGCTGCTGAATCATTTCACCCAGAGACGCATTTTTGCCGCCGACTAAAGGAATATCAGCAATTCCAACTTGTTCAAACCAGAGTACAAACGCTGTCTCTTTGAAGGTTTGGTTTAAGTTTTGTTCTGGGAACAAGTTGCCTTCGGTTTTGTTTGCAGTAAACATAATGTGCTCCTAACAACTGTTGGAACTGGGTTGGCGATCGCATGATGCAAAGCTGTAGAGACTGCATCCATTAAGGTCTAAGCTCGAAACCCCACTGCGTCTAAAGGGGATCAGTCAACCCGATGAAAATTGAAGCGGTAGAGCCTAAGAATTTGTATCCTTTGATGCTCTACACCTTTGGTATAGGGAAATAATTTGAGGAACTTGTGAGGCTATTTATTAAAAAAATTGAATCCGAAAGCCCAATTTTGTGTACGCGTCACGCGGTTCAAATATAGCTATAGTCATTGTCCGTTAGGACATCGAAAACCAAGAGGGGGATGGGGGCTTTGCCCCCAGCGAGGGGTTCCACCCCTGCACCCCGTCCTAACCCGAATGAATACAGCTATAGCGAAAAAAGATGCCCCGCGCGTCGCGCGGGGCATCTTTTTTCGCCTTCGTCGAATTCACATTAATCATTTCGTGGTGCTGGTTCGCGGTTGGGGTGGCATATGCTGAATTTCCCAAACCTTCAGCAAAATTAGATATTCATAAAAGGCTTGCAGCGTACACCAGGCAAAACCCGCCCGTCCATCCAGAAACCCGCCCAAAAAAATATACATATAGATGAATCTGGCGAGCGGACGAAAGGGAGTGCGTTGCGACAAGTCTTTTAATGCTCGGCGTCGCTCGACTTCCGTTTTGCCAAACAGCAGATTTCGCCAATTTATCGTGCCTTTTTCTAATTGACGAACGGTTTCGATCGCTTCATCAGTCGAGTAGCGATTATGTTTATCAATCCAGCGACTAAAGCCTTTACTACAGGTGTAATGCGGATAGGTTTCTTGCAAAAATCCAGTCGGGCCATCGCAAACCTCACGCTCGGCATGGCCATAATCATCGAACCAGACCTTCCCATGTCGCAACAGCCGGAGCTGATAGCGGGGATATTGGGTGCTGCGGCGAATCCAGGTGCCCATGAAAATCACCCGTTCTGCGGCGTAGTATCCCACGTAATTGTTGCTTTGAATGGCTCCCAAGCATTCGTGAAACAACTCCGGCGTCATTCGCTCATCGGCTTCCAGAATATAAATCCACTCATGTTTCGGCGGAATTTCGTTCAACATCCAGGTGCGCTGCTTGCCGTGGCTCTCAAACGCATGTTGAACAATGCGAACCGGGTAGCGGCTGGCAATGTCGAGGGTGCGATCGCTACTCAACGAGTCCACCACCACCACATCATCCGACAATAGAGCCGACTCAATGCAATCTGCGATATCAATCTCTTCGTTGTACGTGAGGATGTAGACCGAGAGCATTGGGTGTTGGGTGTTGGGTTGGGTGTTGGGGTGTGCAGCGTGTGTGGGTGGGAAGGATGGAGAAGGTGGGGAGGATGGGGAGGATGGAGAAGGTAGAGAGGGGAATATCAAGTCTCCCTTGTCCCCCTTGTCTCCCCCATCTCCCCCATCTCTATCTCTCTATTCCAAAGTCCATCACGACCCCGGAGCACCCCAGTTCCTCAATCCTACCCAGCCGATTGTGATGAAGCCAATGGCGAGGAGGATGCTGCTGACACCGACGCGCAGACCCGATTTGACGGCATCAATGCGAGCCGTGCGGAGCGCTTGCTCTCGACGGGTACCAATCTCGGTCTGAAATTGCTGCTTCAATTCAGCAACGCGCTTTTCAATAAATTGATCGAGCGATTTGGGATCTTGGCGGAACTGTTTCAAGAGGGTAGCCTGCTGTTCGGGTACCTGGCCGCTCGCCAATGCCTGATCAAGCTGCTGCGGATTGGCCAGCAGCCGCTCGATTTGCTGTCGCTGTTGTCCCACTTCAGCCTGCAACCGCTGATCGAGTTGCGTTTCGGCCTGGGCAGAGTCCTGATTGATTTTTTCAATGGCCTGTTGATTATTCAGCCTGACATTGTTCAGGTGTAGCGGGAACGCCAGCACAAAGAATAATCCCAGAATGCACGAAATAATCAGCGCGACAAACCCTAACGTTTTGCGGGATGAGCGATCGCCCCCACCCAGTCCGGAGACAGCATCTACCCAATAGCCCAGCAAAATCAGGGCTAGCCCCACCATGGGCACAATGCCGCGATCGACAGCCAGCGTGATGAAATTAATCTGCCACTGCCGATCGAGAACCTGAAACGGGTAGGGCATGATGATGATGTCAAACAGGGCCGCCAGAAAGATGATGACCCCTACAGTTTTGAGCGCCAGTGAAGCCAGGGAGGCTGTTTTCAGGCTATTAAGCGCTTTGGATGAACTCATAAATTATTCAGCTTGTCCACTTCTTCAAAATTAAGTCTACCTGCAAACAACCCGGTGATTGTTTGGATGAGAGCCGTGGCGTTGCCACGCCTCGGATGTAACAAATGGCAGGTGAAATGAATCAAGTCCGACCGATTGCGTAGTCATGCGAACGTTAAATTAGGACGAGATGCAAGGGTAAAACCCCTGCTTGGGGGAACAGCCCCCAAACCTCTTTGGTTTTCGAAGTCCCAACAGATATAACGTATAACGGGGCGCAGGGTTGGAACCCCTGGCTGGGGGCGAAGCCCAAACCCCTTGGACTTTTCGAAGTCCCAACAGATATAACGGGATGCAGGGGTGGAACCCCTGGCTGGGGGCAAAGCCCCCCATTCCTTTGGTTTTCGAAGTCCCAACAGATACAACGGGGTGCAGGGGTGGAACCCCTGGCTGGGGGCAAAGCCCCCACATCCCTTTGGTTTTCGATATCCTAACGAATATGACGACCGCTACGATAATTAAAGCAAGAATTAAGTTTACGTGAATTCGAACCAGGACAGGGGCCGCTACACTGCAAACAGTACTGCTGTAGTGGAAATGGTTCATGAATAGAACGATTGAAGTGTTGCCCAATTTGGATGCCCTCGTTCGGCGATCGCTCGACCTGCTCCTCTCAAACCTGCATAGCGCAATCGCTGAACGAGGTGTGTTTACAATAGCGCTGGCGGGTGGAAATACTCCAAAACCGTTGTATGAGGCGATCGCCACGCAAGACCTCCCGTGGGACAACATTCATGTCTTTTGGGGCGACGAGCGCTACGTTCCTCCCACTGATCCAGACAGCAACGAGGGTATGGCTCGTCATGCATGGCTCGATCGCGTGGCCATTCCGCCCGAAAATATTCACGCGATGCCGACCGATGAAGCCGACCCCACCGTAGCGGCCCAAAAACACGAGCAGCAGCTTCAGTCCTTCTTTCAAACCTCATCTGGAGCATTTCCAGCCCTGGATGTGATTTTGCTGGGTATTGGAGATGACGGTCATACGGCGTCATTGTTTCCCCATACAGAAGCGTTAAAAGTAAGCGATCGCCTGATTACCGTCGGGAATAAAAGTGGGCAACCGCGCATTACCTTCACAGCCCCCTTGATTAATCAGGCGCGTTGCGTCATTTTTATGGTAGCTGGAGCAAATAAACAAACGGCTCTGGCGCACATTTTGGCCGATGATGGCGATGCTGATCTATATCCAGCGCGGCTGATTCAGCCTCTGGGTGAACTATGGTGGCTGCTTGATCAGGCTGCCGGAGAGCATGTGAGTTCATAGAATTTAGCGATTCCAACTGAAATTTGAATGGGGCAGGGGTGCCCCCCCTGGCGGGCGAAGCCCCCACCCCCCTATTCACAATCGATTGGTGAACGCTATAGTCAACAATCATCAGCAAAAGACTATGGCCAAAATCAGTAATTGGCGATGGAATTGGCTATGATTATGGCGGTGAACCCTACCTCTTGGGGAATTGAATTTTTCTACGGAAAACTGTCAACCTCCTCAGTAGATCGGGTTTATATAGCGACCTGACTAAAATTGAACGGGGTGCAGGGGTTGAATTCCCTGGCGGGGGACAGCCCTCACATCCCATGTTTACAATATTGTGAACGCCATATTGTGAACGCTATAGACGAAACATTAGGGATTCCGGCGATACGAGAGAAGGCGAAATGATTGTCTGCCCCAATTGCAACCACCAAAATCCGGATGGAGCCGTCCAGTGCGAAGCGTGTTATACTCCTCTGCCTGCCATGATGAAGTGTCCCAACTGTGGGGCAGCCGTGCAGGCCGATGCTAGTTTTTGTGGCCAGTGTGGCTTTAACTTACGGGCAGCGGCCAGCCAAAACACGAATGGAGGGGTATCCCCCACAGAAACGGTGGCTCCCGATTTTGACATTCCCGACCTGGTGCCTCCCGATCCCCTAATTTCTCCCGATCCTCTGATGGCAGGTGTTCCTCCCGCGAACCCGGCAGCCGATCCGGTTTCATCTCAGGGCAGTGCGGCTCCATTTGTGCAGGCGTCTCCTACTCAGCCGCCACCCCCTCCCCCCCCGCAGTACACGCCGCCCGAAACGGTTGCTCAAACACCCCCTGTGGCAAGTCCGTCTGCTAACCCCTATGCCACTCAAATTCAAATGCAGATGGCGCGGTTACTGCATGTGCAGAGCAATACGGTGCTAGAGTTGCCTCAACATCTCTCGGTGATTCACATTGGCAAACCCAATGACCGGGTTCCTCCCGATATCGACGTTTCAGGATTTCCCAGTTCAGAGATCGTTTCCCGGATTCATGCCGATATTCGAGTTGAAGGAGATAGCTATTATGTAGAGGATGTAGGCAGTTCAAATGGAACATATATCAACAACATTCCGCTTTCGAGCGGAAATCGGCATCGTCTGCGTCCCGGCGATCGCATTGCTCTCGGTAAGGGCGATCGCGTTACATTTTTATTCCAACTTTCTTAAGTTCGTTGCCGTATTCAGAATAAATCTTGCGCAGACCCGTTAATGATTAACTGTTGTTGAAAAACATCTCATTTTGATGTCACCCAGAGCAGCATAGGATATATAAGAACCTGATGCTGCCCGTTTTCATCAAATAGTACTTCCCGATTAGGTTGCTCATCCTCAGCGTGATTACTCTGTCGCTCTTGCATCCCATTAAACAGATTCCGGTTCAGGTTTGGACGTTTCCAAACGAAACCACCATTCGGATTGGCCGTTCAACCGATAACCAGGTTATTCTTTACAGCGCAGTGGTGTCTCGCCATCACGTCGAGTTGCGGCGGGTTGGGGCCAACTGGGAAATTGTAAACCTGGGAACCAACGGCACTTACCTCGACGGTAAGCGCATTACTCAGGTGCCTGTGAACGATGGCGCAATTATTCGGTTGGCGCGTTCCGGGCCTAATATTCAAATTCGGATTGGTGAAGAAGCGTCTAAACAAAACGCTAAACCCCTATCTGGCGATCGCACCATTGGTCAACGCACCGATGGGCTATTCATTTCAACCGATATTACGGGGCGTCATGGCGATGAGCCGGATGAAATCATAGAGGCGGAGGACGAAGAGGAGATATCGTCCTCCATGGGGATCATTCCCGTACCGCCTCACCTCCAGCTTCCCCCCGATGCTCCCACCGGGATGCCTTCGCTCGACGTCAGTGCAGATGGAGGCGCGGGTGTTGCGATCGCCTCCAAAATACAGCAGATCCAGAAGACTATTCCTGCCGTTCCCTCTCCCAACTGCACCCATACGCGAGGGGGAGGGCTTTTTTGTGTCGATTGTGGTCAACCGCTGTATGCCCTGCAAACCGTCGGGGACTACCAAATTCTCAAAGTGCTGGGGCAGGGCGATGTGGGGATTACCTACCAGGGGTGGCGAGCCGGACAGCATGTGGTGTTAAAAACGCTGAATGCGGACTGGGTGGATAACCCAAATGCCTATGAAGCCCTGGAGTTTGAAGCTGAAACCTTACGATATCTCAACCATGCGGGCGTACCCCAGCTGGTTGATTTTTTTTCAGTAGAGGGCCAGCCATATCTGGTGACAGAGCTAATTCCCGGCCCGACGCTGGCTCAAGAAATTGCAACTGGGGGACCCGTTTCGGTTAAACAGGCGATCGCCTGGGTGCTAGAGCTTTGCACAATCTTGGATTATTTGCAGCGGTTTACGCCACCCATCTTGCATCGCGGCATCAAACCCAGCAGTTTGATTCACAAAAGCTCCGCGAATCAGCCCAATGCGATCGCGCTGGTTGACTTTGGCACGATTAAGACGGTGGCGCTGGGGTTGGCGATCGCGGCGGCAGGGGCAACGGGCTACAACGCGCCAGAGCAGTTAGACATGGATGCCACTCCTGCGGTTGATTTCTACTCGTTGGGGCCGCTGTTGGCCTACTTAATCACGGGACAAAACCCAATCGCCTTTTACTTTGACCGAGAGCAGGGATATCGGCTGTATGCTGACTCGATTCCGGGGATTTCATTTGGTTTGGCGAGTGTTATTCACACGCTGACGCAACCTGACCCTGAGGAGCGCTATGCGACGGCCAGAGATGTGGTCAATGCGTTAAAACAAGTAAAGGATTAGTGATCCCCTTTTTGGCATGGCACGCGGCGATCAGATTTATGTGATGCGTCCCCTACTGGGGATTAGCGGAGTGTATGAACACCACGGGATTGACTGTGGTGACGGAACGGTGATTCACTACAGCAAAGCCGAGCCAATCGCCACCGTTCGACAAACGCCGTGGGCTACCTTCACGCTGGGGCAACCCATTTTTGTAAAACATCCGCCGACCAGCTATATCCCAGATGTAGTAGTGCAACGGGCTGAAAGCCGACTGGGAGAGCAGAAATACAACTTAATTTCAAATAACTGTGAGCATTTTGCCAACTGGTGCAAGACGGGCTTGAATCACAGCGCTCAGGTGGAGAGCTATGGTCTGAGTGGACTGACGATTGGAGCCTATGATTCTGACAAATTGGTCGAAGAAGCGGCCCGCACGGGCGACGTAACTCAGGCGATCGCCCTGTTCCGTCAGGCTCACCAGAATATTGCGATCGCCCATGCTCAGCTTCAGGCCCAATACGACCATGAGCAAAAGGAAGTCCAAAGCTGGCACCGAGTGGCGTTGGCGACCTTAAAGAAAGGGGAGGAAGGCTGGACGCGATCGGCCCTGGAACGCAAGGTGAAGCACAAGAAACGTGCGGCTGAATTAAAAGCTCAGTTGGATGAACTGACTGTTTTACGAGACAATCTCGACCACAACAGCAGCATTCTAGAACAGCGGCAAAACAGTCCTTAAAGACGCTGAAAGGATGGCTCACCTGAGGCGAGTCATCCTTTCAGCGTCTAAAACCAAATTTTTAATTTTTGAAAGCATGGCTTCAGCAATTCTCATTTTGAAACCAATTGTGGGTTTGGCGTGCCCAATGGGCACGCCAAACCCACAATTGGTGACAGGGCAAGCTCGCCGCAGGCGAGCTTGCCCTGTCACCAATTGCATACTGAGAATTGCTGGCATGGCTTAGCCACGCTTTCAAAAATCAGATTTTGGGTTTTATTGAATTCACGTTCCTTCGCGGCTACAGTTACGCGGTTACCAGTTTAGGTTCAGGGCGCTTGCTGTTGCGGATGCTGGCGATCGCCTCAGCATAGTCCTTAGCTTTGAAAACGGCTGATCCAGCTACTACCGCATTGGCACCTGCTTCCAACACCTGCCAGGTATTGTTGCCCTTTAGGCCACCGTCCACCTCAATCCAGGGATCGAGGCCGCGCTCATCGCACATTTGACGTAATTTGCGAATTTTGGGCACCATTTCGGGAATAAAGCTTTGACCACCGAAACCGGGGTTCACGCTCATGATCAGGATCAGGTCGCACAATTCCAGAACATGTTCAATGAAGGACAACGGTGTGGAAGGATTGAGAACTGCTCCGGAAACCTTACCCAGTTCCTTAATCTGGCCCAGCGTGCGGTGCAGGTGAGGAGACGCATTGTGCTCAACATGAACAGCGATATGGTCTGCGCCTGCTTTAGCAAAATCCTCTACATATTTCTCTGGTTCCACAATCATCAGGTGAACATCCAGAGGCTTTGTCGTCAATGGACGAATCGCTTCGACAATCAGGGGGCCAATCGTTATATTGGGAACAAATCGACCGTCCATCACATCTACGTGAATCCAATCTGCTCCAGCCGCATCAACCGCCTTAATTTCTTCACCCAGGCGACTGAAATCTGCTGATAGGATGGATGGTGCGACAACGATTGGTTTATGAGATGTGGTAGTGGTCATAGTTAACGAAAGCTCCTTCCTGCGTCCATTCACGTATTTCAGTTTAGCAAACCCTGTTCCCTGCCCTATCGGTTTGATCCCCGAAAGGTTCGTAACCTGATTCGCTGCGATTTCAAAAGCCGAAATCACAGGCGGCAACCTTATAGGAAATTATACTCAATCATCGACCCAATCCATCTACTTTGCGGAGAATTCATACATGGCTCAGCGTCGAATGGTAAAACGGATGGCATGGTTACTAGGAGGGATCGCGACCTCCCTGGTGGGCCTTCCGGTATTGGCATCTATATCCTCAATTGGACAAAACGGGATCGATGCTCTGCGATTGCGAAGCGATCCCTATGACCTAACGGGTGCCAAAATTGCCATTGGGCAGGTAGAGATTGGCCGTCCGGCTCAGTTTGGCTTGGATAAAGCGGCTGTGAATAATTTGGTGGTGAATGTTACCCGGTTATTTCATCGGGACGGATTGGCCCGACCCAATGATTTTGTCGATGGTCACGCGGCCAACGTCGCCAGTGTGATGATCAGCCAGGGCAAAGAGTTAACAGGGGTTGCGCCCAATGCCCATCTATATTCCTCAGCAGTAGGCGAGATTCGCCGTACTGGACAGCCGGAGGAATGCCTCTCATCTCAAACCGTCGCGTCTCAAAATGGGGGAGACGTGCGAGCGATTAACTTTAGCTTTGGCGAATCGTTACAGCAAGATCCACGCCCTGATGCCACGTTAGATGGAAATGCGCTGCTGACGCAGTGTATTGACTGGTCTGCCAAGGAACATGATGTGCTGTATGTGATCGCTGGAAATCAGGGGGGAGGCGGCATTCCTATTCCCACTGATAACTTCAATGGCGTCAATATTGCAAACTCGACTCGCGTCAATGGGGTCTTCCGCAAGGTTGATTTTTCAAACCTGGGTAGTGAACCGACCGTGGTGCTGGGGCGATCGCCCGATTCTGAAAGTAACGTTGGCCCACGCCGTTCGGTCAGTCTGGTGGCACCGGGAACCAATATCGATATGGTCAACCCCGATGGGACACCCACTCGCGCTACGGGAACCAGCTTCTCGGCTCCTCATGTCACCGCAACGGTAGCGCTAGTGCAGGAATTTGGCGATCGCCAGTTGCGTACTCGTCAACCGCACTGGAGCCTCGATTCGCGTCGGCATGAGGTGACGAAAGTGGTGTTAATGAACTCGGCGGATAAGCTGCAAGATACTGGAGATGGACTGCGACTGGGCATGACCCGCGATGTGGTGGATCAGGTGAATCACACCTGGTTACAGTCAGATGCTTACAGCGATCGCAAAATTCCGCTGGATGCCGAACTGGGAACAGGCCATTTGAACGCGTATCGGGCGATTCAGCAATTTGCGGGTGGCCAATGGACTCCCGATGCTGCCGTTCCGGCGATCGGATGGGATTACCGCACGGTGGGTGCGGGGGGGGATAATCCAACCTACCGCGACTATGTGCTGGAACAACCCTTGCAGGCCAACAGCTTTGTATCTGTCACCCTCGCCTGGGATCGCAAGGTGGAACTGCAAGACGCCAACCGCAACGGCTTATTCGATGTGGGTGAAACCTTTAAAGATGATGGCCTGAATAACCTGGACATCTATCTAATGCGGGCTGATGATAACGACACGTCGAAGAGCATCTGGTCATCCGTCAGCGAGGTCGATAGCGTCGAGCATATCTTCCATCAAGTGCCTGAAGCTGGACGCTACAAAATTCGTGTGGTGTATCGCGATCGCGTCAACGAGCCGTCTCAGACGTATGCGATCGCCTGGTGGACAGCCCCAGCGCGCTAACTAAACGTGAATTCGACGAACGCGCAAAGAGGTGCCCCCGCGACGCGGAGGCACCTCTTTGCGCCATTTCAGCCGCACGCCGCGCGGCTGAAATGACGCTATCGAATTCATGTCAGTTTAAACGTTTGACAAACTGACGGCGGGAGTTAGTCTCGACAAAATCTGTTTCAACACCATCGCTGTCCAGTCAATGTCGGCTTCCGTCGTTTGGCGACCCAGACTAAACCGAATCCCGGCTTTAGCGGCGCGATCGCTATATCCCATTGCTTTTAGAATCGGGCTGGGCGTTAGCTTACCGCTATGGCAGGCCGATCCAGCGCTAATGGCAATCCCAGCCAGATTCATTTGCCGAACCAGCGTCTTACCGCTGAGCGTTTCTCCATCGGCTGAACGGAGGTAAAAGCTAACGTGGTGGGGCAACCGATGCAGGCGATCGCCCGTCGGGATCAGGTCGGGCACATCGGCTAACTGGTCGAATAAGCGATCGCGCAGTTGGATCAGTCGTAGGGTTTCGGTGGCCATCTCTTGAAGCGCCAGAAAGGCTGCCGTGCCAAAGCCTGCAATGATGGGAACTGCCTGAGTGCCCGATCGCAGCTTAAACTCCTGCCCCCCACCGCCCAACAGCGGCACCAATTCCACAGCGGGACGCACGTAAAGCGCACCTGATCCCTGAGGGCCATAAATCTTATGGCTGGACAGCGATAGTAAATCGACCGGAAGCTGCTGTACATCAATCGGGATGCGCCCCGCCACCTGAACGGCATCCGTATGGAATAGCGCCCCATGATCACGAGCGATCTGCCCTAATGTTTCAATCGGTTGCAGCGTGCCAACTTCGCTTTGCCCATAAATAATTGACACCAGAACTGTATTGGGCCGCAGAGCCGCCTTCAAGTCTGCCGGATCAATCCGTCCTTGGGTATTCACGGGCAGACGCGTAATTTCCCAGCCCCACTGCTCCAACAGTTTAGCGGGTTCGGAGATAGCCGAATGCTCCACACTCGAAATAATCATGTGCTGCGGCACGGCATACTGTCGCGCTACGCCCATCATCACCAGATTGTCTGATTCCGTGCCACCGGAGGTAAATACTATCGCCTCTGGCACAGCATTAATCAAACTCGCGACCTGAATGCGAGCCTGTTCTAACACCGTGGCCGACCGATTGCCCCACTGATGCAAGCTAGAAGGATTGCCCCACTGTTCCGTAAGAACGTGCTGCATGGTGGCGATCGCCTCTGGGCGAGTCGGTGTGGTGGCGCTATAGTCCAGATAAATTTGCATGGTTTTCGACAATCAGATCCTCTTTCAGGATATCTCTCCCGTGAGCCAGAACACTAGGGAGGTTAGGTTAAGGTTCGCAGCGAACTTGACAAAAATCCCCTATCGAAGGAGTGGAAATGATTGGAGACGTTAACGGTTTGAGCCTATTGGGACTACTAAAGAAGTGACATTACTACATTCAATATCGTGCGTCTACTATCCTCCAGACCAGCTCGTTTTGGTTTGCTCATTTTGCTGGGTTTATTTATCTTTGTAGCGGTTAATTTCTGGAAAAACAGTTCAGCATTAACGCCTCTACTCAAACCATTGCCACAAGATCCGTATATTCAGGTCTATTTCAACCATTCGGAAGCCGCCATTTACACAGAACCCTATCGCAAACAGACGAGATTGGGCGACAACCTGGAACAGATGATTGTCGATACGATCCAATCGGCTCAGTCTTCGATTGATGTAGCAGTTCAGGAATTGCACTTGCCTCGTGTTGCCAATGCATTAAAAGAACGCTATCAGGCCGGAGTAGCCGTGCGTGTCATTGTGGAACACGACTATAACCATCTCTGGAGTACTGTCACACCTGAAACCGCAGCGGAGTCAGAAGAGCGCGATCGCAACAAATATGAAGAATTTCGTCAACTGGCCGATGAAAATCACGATGGTCAGGTGACACCCATTGAAGCTCAAAAAGCAGACTCGATCGCCATCCTACAGTCTGCTCAAATTCCGCTAATCGATGATACCGCCGACGGTTCCAAAGGCAGTGGATTAATGCACCACAAATTTGTAGTGGTAGACAAACAGATTGTGCTATCAGGCTCCGTCAACTATTCGATCAGCGAAGTTCACGGTGACTTTTTATCTTCTGAAAGTACGGGCAATGCCAACCATTTGCTGAAAATTACGAATCCTGCTTTGGCTCAAATCTTTTCACAGGAGTTTGATCTGATGTGGGGCGATGGCCCCGGTGGCAATCCCGACAGTCAGTTTGGATTGCAAAAACCGTATCGTTTACCTCAAACAGTTGAATTAGCACCCGGCTCATCCATCAGCGTTCAGTTTTCGCCAACCTCGACATCAAAACCCTGGGACTATAGTGTGAATGGATTAATTGGTAGAGCGTTGAATACGGCTACAAAACAAATTGATCTCGCACTATTTGTCTTTTCAGAACAGAATTTGAGCAACGTTTTAGAAGCTGTGCATCAGCGCGGAGTGCCGATTCGCGCCCTGATCGAGTCTGAATTTGTCTACCGAAATTATAGTGAAGCCCTGGACATGATGGGGGTGGCGTTAGCTGACAATCGCTGTCGGCTTGAGCGGGAGAATAAACCGTGGAGTAGTGCGATCGCCACTGTGGGCACACCCCAGTTAGCCGAAGGTGACATCCTGCATCACAAATTTGGCTTGGTCGATCAGCATCTCATCATCACAGGCTCGCAAAATTGGAGTGCAGCGGCCAATTACGGCAACGATGAGAATTTGCTAACGATTGATAATCGCACTGTCGCCGCCCATTTTCAGCGAGAGTTTGAACGGCTTTATGCCAAAGCAGCATTAGGTGTTCCGGGCTGGCTACAAACCAAGATCACGCAGCAGCAAAGCCATTGCCGAACGTAACACCGACGCCTTGGCGGTTAAGCTGTGACGTGCGAGACGTGTTATAGCGCCATTTCAGCCGCGCAACGCGCGGCTGAAATGGCGCTATTGATTCAAATGGTGACACCAGGATTAATGCTTATCCGCGATTTCGCGACCAGGGACCCCAGATCGCTAGCGTAATGCCAGGCGTTTGAATGTTGACAAACAGCGTGTTGCCATCAGGTGAGAAGCACGCACCCGCATACTCACTATCGTTAATGTTGTTTTTAGCAAACTGATAAAGTTCACCCGCTTGATTAACGCCCACAACGTAGTTATCGCCGTCTCCGTCTTCACAGAGAATGAGATCGCCAAACGGAGCGACCGTGATGTTATCCGGGAAATCCAACACGCTCTTGCTGGGAGATTCAACCACCAGAGTCAGCTTGCCACTCTTAACGTTGTAGGCAAACACCTGACCGCAGCTTGCATCACCACCGTTAGTGCAGTTGAAATAGATCACATCGTCGCTGTACCAGGCACCCTCACCCCTCGCAAAAATAGCTGCTCCTTTCGCTTGGGCTTGACCCCGCACGGATGTTTCAAAAGCGTTTGTAGCAGGGTCAACCGTATCAATCGTGACCCACGATGTCGAGAGAGGCACATTCTTATAGCTAAGATAGCCCTTTCGAGTATCAGCAGGTGCGCCCTGGATGACTAATGCTTCCAGTACACCCCCACTCTGCAACTTACCTTTTGCATTTGGGCGGAATCGGTAAAAGCAGCTATTGCCTTCATCTTCAGTCTGATACACCCAACCTGTTGCAGGATCAACAGCAACCGCTTCGTGATTAAACCGCCCCATCGCTACCAGTGCGATCGGCTCGGCCACTGAAATATCGGGTGTTGCAGGAACTTCAAAGTTGTAGCCGTGCTTTTTGGTAATCGTATTCCCATTGGGTAGCGAGATATTTTCTTCGCAGCTAATCCAGGTACCCCAGGGAGTAGGGCCACCCGCACAGTTACGAATGGTGCCACCCAGAGACGCCCATTGCCGAATAACTCGACGATTCGATCCGATCACTAGCGTCGTTGTTCCACCACCGCGCTTGTCATACAGCTTCGAGGCATTGACTCCAGCAGCGCTGGGATTTAATTCATGGTTGCGTACCAGGATGGTCGTTCTATTAGGGCCAGGAAACGCGGCCATGCCATCGTGATTGCTGGGTACGAGATTGCCATCCGTCATGGGTTGACCCGTAATGGAGATGGCGGTGTAGTTAAATCCAGGAGGTAATTGCAGAATCGGATTTGCACCTAAATCAATTCCACCGACCACCAAACCTTGCAGCTCATCTCGGTTAGTTGGAAATTTAGGAGACAGAGGCCCGTGGCCTACACCTGTAGCCACTTGACCATTGGCGACTCTGGCTAATAGAGCTTCTAAGGGAGAAAGTGCGGTAACACCTGCGGCAGTTGTCCCTGCTAACGCTAAGAATTTACGTCGTGAAAAAGCCACCCAATGATCTCCTTAATTGACGTGAATGAATGTGAAATTGAAAAGCTACAGAAAATGTATCAATTGATATTTAACAACTGATTAAGCAATAAGAAATATATACAGTTTTTAGACATAAATTGCGAAAAACCTTTCAACTAAAAATGTAAAAAATAAAACTGATATTTGTTCGAATACTATTAGTTGGCGACAAATGTAAAATCAATACAATATATACGAAATAGTAGTTTTAGAACTTTTTAATTTAATGTTATAGCTATAATCAAATTGCTTGGGATCGTGGATTTAATAAAACCTGAATCCTAATTTTTGAAAGCGCGATTCTGCTGCACTTTCAAAAATTAAAAACTTAGTTTTAATTTGTTCGCGATCCTTAGAGCATTGAAAACCAAAAGGGTTGTGGAGGCTTCGCCCCCAGCCAGGGGTTCCACCCCTGCACCCCGCCCTAATCTAGATGGCTACGGCTATAATTCGACGAATGAACTTTTGGGAGAGTCGCGCGTCTCGCAAACTGGACTGTCGAATGCATGTTAATCTAGTGCATCAACCAGTCGCCAATATTCGCTGTCTGACAAGCGACCTGATTCAAAGGCTTGTTGAACGGTTTGGGACGGACTGAGTTCTGGTGTTGCCAGTCTGCTATTTGAAGCCGATTGTCTTGTTGCTACTCGTGTTGAGATGGGAGTTGGGCTTCTGTATCCTAACAGCACGCTGGATGTCGCAAAATATTCTGTCCAGGGATGAATGCCACTACCACTTTGCCATGCTTCACGAGAGAGTTTAGACGTGAGTAAAGATACAGTTTGACCGTTGCGATCGCCCACCACTGTCACTTGAAGTTCGCTCAGAGTAACATCTGTCTGAAACTGGCGAGTAATTTCTCGTTCAGCTAATGATTCTGCTCGCTCCAGCAACTCTGAAAAGGATGGCGTTTGTGTTCCATCAACGCTCAACATGATGTTTCGAGTATCGGCGTGAGCAATATCTGCAAACAGTCCAAACCCAACCAGCGAGATTAGTAAATTGGCTACTGCATTCTTAAAAATCTGATGTGCCACGAACTCTGCAAGATGTGCTGAAGAAACGTGCTTACGCTTATATTCAGTTGTCATGGCTTACGTTTTTACACTACTGCCTTACTGTCCATTAAGGAGATTACAGAAGTAGGGTTAACAATCCATTAATGAGTCAATAAGGTTTCGCTAAAAGTAAGTAAAACGTAATTTGACATCAGTTCAAAAGCTGATGTTGCGTGCACGACGCGCACGAAACATTGGGCTATTGGGAGATTCACGTTCAGTTGAGAAAGTGATGGTTAAATTTCAAACGCGATTGAGGCAGTGGTTTGTCCAACAACTTTTGGATCATTCACGACCAAATCTAACGACTCGGCAGAAATCGTCATCCAGGGCTGTCCCAGGCTCAAGTCGGAGAATGGGCTTTCGGGCGGAATTCCTAGTCTTGCACCTGCGATCGCCCAATTCGCTTTAGCGGTTGCCGTAAAAAACAAAATCTCCTGTCCCAACGTGCTAAAAACTGAGCCAGTAAAGGGTTGTCGAATCAGCGGAAATTGCCAATCGTAATTGAGGGTGCAGAGGAGGCGATCGCCCTGCCTGACAACTACTCGTCCTGTTTTGCCTTTCTCCCAGCTAAACTCAGCCATTTCTTTAGGCAATCCCCAAATTTGCCGTCCTCCGGCAACCGAGTCCAAATTATCTACATAAATATGGGAAATCCAGGTGCCCCACTCTCCAGCACGACGCACCAACCCTGCGGCCACAATCAACTCGTTGTATTCCATCACCGAACCGGAGCCATAAGACGCCAGATAAACGCCACCCAGCGTGTGATTTGGCACCACCGAAATGATCTCAAATTCAGGTGGAAGGAATGGCTTAAGGCGATCGCACTGAATCAAATGCAGGGTTTGATAGGCAAACCCTTTGAGGTTCCAGGGAGCGGTGGGGTAGGGCATTTGGGTGTTGGGTTAGGGGTGTTGGGTGTTGGGTACCTTCTGGCTTCTGACTCCTGACTCCTGACTCCTGAGTGGGCTGTGTGTGACTGCCTTCTGCCCTAGTCAGGTGCAGGGAAGACAAGGAGGAGAGGTGCATTTTTAGGTGTCGAACTCTTTTTAATCCTTCACTGGGTTATTGATTGTTCGCATCTACCGTAAGGACGGCTGCGCCGTGAATTTTTCCTTGCCTGAGAGCTTGTAGGGCTTCGTTGGCGGATGCCAGGGGAAATGCTTGAACTTCGGTGTGGATGGGAATTTGGGGAGCCAGGGTGAGAAAATCTTCGCCATCCTGACGGGTTAGATTGGCAACCGATCGCACGACTCGTTCTCCCCAGAGCAGTTCATACGGGAAGGAAGGAATGTCGCTCATGTGGATACCTGCACAGACCACAACACCCCCCTTGGCAAGCGATCGCAACGCAGCAGGAACCAACCCACCTGCCGGAGCAAAAATAATGGCCGCATCCAGTTCTTCGGGAGGAGGATCGTCTGAAGCGCCAGCCCAAACGGCTCCTAGATCGCGAGCAAATTGCTGGCCTGCGGTATCGCCACTGCGAGTGAAGGCAAATACCTGTCTTCCCTGATGGCGAGCGACTTGAATCAGGATGTGAGCAGCTGCACCAAATCCATAAAAGCCAATTCGTTCGGCATCGCCAGTCATGCGGAAGGAACGATAGCCGATCAGGCCAGCACACAGCAGCGGAGCCGCTTGCAGGTCTGGATAGCCAGATGGAATAGGAAAGCAAAAATGCTCGTCGGCAACGGTGTATTCGGCATAGCCCCCGTTGATCTGGTAGCCCGTAAATTGGGCATAGTCGCACAGATTTTCACGCTGCGTCAGACAATAGCGGCAATGGTTACAAGTATGACCCAACCAGGGAACCCCGACGCGATCGCCCACTTTGAAACGATGGGCGCGATCGCCCACCTTCACCACCGTCGCCACAATTTGATGTCCCGGTATCAGGGGCAGTTTGGGTTGCGTTAATTCGCCATCCACAATGTGCAAATCGGTACGGCACACGCCGCAGGCATGAACGTTGAGCAAAACTTGTTCGGCACCCGGTTCAGGGATAGGCAGATCCGCCTCACGCAGAGCTTGACCCGGTGCATCTAAAATCATTGCACGCATGACGGTTCTTTTGTTGTGATATTCAGGAGGTGGGCTATGGCAGGAGTCAGGAGCCAGGAGTCAGAAGTCAGGAGGAATGCCATCCAAGAGCTAAGGGGATGTTTAAAGAGTAGCAAGGGTTTCCCGTAGGGGCGCAGCGTTGGCAGATATTCTGTGGAACTCAATCAAAATCTGTGCCCGAATGCTACGCCCTTCCAACCATCGGGTGACAACCTCGTTACCCATTTGAGTCCCATCCGAAAGTTCCTGGTTCACATAGAAGCAGGAGCTTCTCGAAGGCGTTAGCTCTGACTCCTGACTTCTGACTCCTGAATTATCACAGTACGGTTGTTTCTGTTTACACCGTCCGCTATGCTGTCCCACTAAGCGTTCAAACAACCGCAAACGCTCCCTAGACGTGCGGACACACATCTAGAGAGCTAACCTCCTCATCTGGTATCAGCAGACGGATTGGCTGTCAGGTATTATGACACTCCTGGTCGCCATCCTGCTTTGCAATGCACTGTTGCGGGATGGTGTGTCTGTTTGAACGCCCCTCTACATACTCAAAACAGGAGTGTTCAACATGACCAACTCGCCTGCTCTAGCCCAACGGCTAGACGATTTTGTGCAGCCGATCGAACGTTCGGCGGATAGTCCCGATGTCTTGCGCGTGATTGCCGTCGGTTCCCTCAAAGCGGTGAACCATCACGTCATGCAGATGTATCAACTCGGCTATGCTCAGCCGCACGAATGGTCACGACCGTTACCGTGGGGTGACTCCACTGAAGTGATGCGAATCTTGACCAAACGCTTGATGGGATTGCAAGACTAATCGTCAAAGAGCCAAGAAGTCCGACGTTCCTGAAACGTCGGACTTCTGAGGGGTGGCTCCTCCTTTATCGCAGCGAATTGGCGGTCGCTATCGGTTTATGCACAAACTGCTGCGAGACCACTTCGCCAAAATGGAATTGCGTTAAAAAATCAGCATTATCTTTGAAGCCTTTGAGAGTGCGATCGCAGCTATGGCTGAATCGAGAGAAGCTATGAATCAGCGCTAAACTTGAAGCAAGGCTCTTTGTAATATCTGAAACGCCATCATGACTGCTCAAACGACATCGCGCTATGTAACACGGAACGCAGACATTTTACAGGGAGAGCCTATTATTGCTAGCACTCGCACAACCGTTCGGGCGATCGTTGGGCTATGGCGCTTGGGCACTTCTCCAGAGGAAATTCCAACCCATTTGCCGCACCTTACATTGGCACAAGTATTTGATGCTCTGATTAACAACTACATCGAATGTAATCGTGTTCCTTTGGAAAAGGTAGATGCTTCGGTGAAAGCTACGTTAGGCGAACCATGAGGATTTTCGCAACCCTCTACATCGATGAGGATATGTCTGCCCTTGTTGCAACGCTACTTCATCATCGTTCCTCAAAAAAATGCTTACGAGATTGCACAACGGGTAGGCATTCTATTGGACTCTCTAACAGCAGATGAGATCGCCAATCAATTGCTTTATGTTTAGCGAAAAAATTTAGGAGCAAACAGAATCAACCTCACCTTCGTCGGACTCGCGCTATCCTGAAGAAAACGCCAAAACTAAGCTGCCATGACGGAACAACCTAAACGTATTTGCATTCTTGGTGGAGGCTTTGGTGGTCTCTACACGGCCTTGCGGCTGAGCGAATTGCCCTGGACGCCTGCCCAGAAACCAGAAATCGTGCTGGTGGATCAGCGCGATCGCTTTCTGTTTGCCCCCATGCTGTACGAGTTGCTGACGGGGGAATTGCAAACCTGGGAGATTGCCCCACCCTTTACAGAACTGCTGGCCAATACGGGAATTCGCTTTCATCAGGCGGCAGTCGGCGGCATTGATGTAGAGGCTCGACGGGTCGATTTTCAGGATGGCACCAATCTGAACTACGACCGTCTGGTGTTAGCCCTGGGCGGCGAAACGCCGATGAATCTGTCTCCTGGCGTCGAGGAATACGCCATTCCATTTCGGACGGTTCAGGATGCCTATCGGCTGGAAGCACGACTGCGCGAACTGGAAGAATCGGATGCGGATAAAATTCGGATTGCGATCGTGGGAGCTGGATATAGCGGTGTGGAGCTGGCCTGTAAGCTGGCAGAACGATTGGGCGATCGCGGACGAGTGCGCTTAGTCGAAATTAGCGACCAGATTCTCAGAACCTCCCCTGACTTTAACCGGGAAACCGCGACAGCAGCCCTTGAGGAACGGGGCGTTTGGCTGGATCTGGAAACCAGAGTGGTGTCGATCAGTGCAGACACGATGTCTCTGGAGTACAAGAACAAAGTAGATGAAATTCCAGTCGATGTTGTGCTGTGGACGGTGGGAACGAAGATTCCCGAAGTGGTGCAGGCGTTGCCTCTGAAGCATAATCAGCGGGGCCAGTTGGTGATCACACCGACGTTACAGGTGGTTGAACACGCGGATATTTTCGCGCTGGGTGATCTGGCAGAATGTCATGATGCGACAGGACAAACCGTTCCGGCTTCAGCTCAGGCGGCTTATCAGCAGGCTCAATATGCCGGATGGAACGTGTGGGCCTCGTTGAGCGATCGCCCGTTATTGCCCTTCCGCTATCAAAATTTGGGTGAGATGCTGTCGTTGGGTTTAGACGATGCCACCTTCGCCGGATTGGGATTAAAGCTCAATGGTCCCTTAGCTTACGTGGCGCGTCGTTTGGCTTACCTGTATCGGATGCCGACGTTAGAGCATCAGCTTCGAGTCGGGCTAAATTGGGTAACCCGTCCAGTGCAGGATTTGCTGTTGAACATTTAGAGCATCTCTCAATCGGTAGCGCAGCAATTCTCATTTTGAAACCAATTGCGGGTTTTGCGTGCCCGTCGGGCGCGCAAAACCCGCAATAAGTGGCAACGCAAGCCCGCCTGCGGCGGGCTTGCGTTGCCACTTATTGCATACTGAGAATTGCCGGTGCTACCGATGAGAGTTTTGCGTTCACTGGTCTCATGTGGGATGATGAGTGATTGACAAATTCCTCAATCCGATGGCTTATCCCAAGGTTATTTTTCTGGATGCAGTCGGCACCATATTTGGTGTGCGTGGCAGTGTAGGGCAGATTTATGGGGAAATCGCTCAGCGGTTTGGCGTCACGGCTGACGCGGATGCCCTCAATCAAGCCTTTTTCCAAAGCTTTCGCATGGCTCCTCCGATGGCATTTCCGGGAGTAAAGGCGGCGGATGTGCCGGAGCGAGAATATGCCTGGTGGTGGGCGATCGCTGCCGAGACGTTTCAATATGTGGGTGTTTTGGATCAGTTTTCTGATTTCGAAGCCTTTTTCTCAGCGCTCTACAAGCATTTTGCGACGGCTGATCCCTGGGTTGTCTACCCGGATACGCGCTATACCCTGATGCACTGGCGCGATCGCGGCCTTGAACTGGGCGTCGTGTCTAATTTTGATACCCGCATTCATGATGTTCTCAAAAGCCTGGATCTGGCCGAATTCTTTACCTCTGTCACCATTTCAACCGAAGTTGGCGTAGCGAAACCCAATCCCAAAGTGTTTGAGGTGGCATTACAGAAACATAACTGTACGCCCGAAGATGCGTGGCATGTGGGTGATAGCTTCAAGGAAGACTATGAAGGAGCCAGAGCCGCAGGCTTGCGGGGAATCTGGTTGAGGAGGAAGCAGGCTTGAGGAGTCAGGAGTCAGGAGCCAGGAGTCAGAAGGATGGGGGAGATGGGGGAGATAGGGAAGCAAAAAATTCCCCATCCTCCCCACCTTCCCCATCCTCCTCCTCTCACTCTCCATCCTCTACCTTCTCCTGCTCTCGACTTCTGACTTCTGACTCCTGCCCCAAATATTCCCCCCAATCGCAGGTATTTATGATATTCCTTTTAAAGGGTCATCTACAGTAACCTCGTAGGCAAACAGGGAAATTCCTGAGATGAGGCGAACTGGGTGAGTCAATTTATAGAAGAGGGCGATTGCGGTGGGCATTGTAGTTGACAACGTATCCAAGCGGTTTGGGACATTTCAGGCCGTTGATCAGGTTAGTTT